>DATMIZ010000001.1:0-9081 GCA_035554055.1 Baekduia sp.
TCTTGGGCCGGATTTCCCCACATATTGAGGGGAAATCCGGCCCAAGATGGGGGTGGGGGCGGGCGATCCTTGTGCTCGCCTGCCTGCCGCTCGGCGCGATCGCCGGGATCGAGAGAACCCAGGCGCTCGAGCGCACGTCGCTGCGCCCGCTGTTCGACACGACTGTGAGCGGAACGGCCACGGTGCTTGAACTCGCCCGTACCGACAGGGGAGGGCGCAAATCGGTGGTCGTCAAGTTCCGCGGCGAGCGCGTCCTGCTGCGCCCGCCGCCGTGGCGTCCACGGCTCGTTGGCGCCATCGGGGCGGAGCTGACACTGAAGGGGGAGCTGCGCGAGCCCGACCTGGTCGCGCGTGCGCGCCACGCGCACGCCACGTTGCTGGGCGACGAGATCGCCACAACAGACAGACGTCGCGGCGGGCTGATGGGCGTCATCGACGACACGAGAACTCGTGCGCAGCGCGCGTTGACCAGAGGACTGCCGCCGCCCGAAGCAGGGCTCCTGCGGGGCATGGTCCTTGGCGAGGACGCGGCGCTGTCAAAGGATCTGCGCGACGACATGCGCGCCGCCGGCTTGAGCCACCTGACGGCGGCATCGGGCGCGAACATCGCGTTGCTTGCAAGCCTCGCGTTCGCCTGCTGTGCGCTCGCCGGGATTCCCGTCCGCCCGCGTCTGCTGATCGTGATCGCGCTGATCGCGATCTATGTGCCACTGGCGGGCGCCGGGCCGTCGATCCAGCGTGCCGGCGTGATGGGCGCCGCCGGCGTCGTCGCGTTGCTCGGAAGCAGACCCGGTGACCGCTGGTACGCGCTGCTGCTGGCCGCCTCCGCAACGCTCGCGCTCGATCCGCGGGCGCTCAGCGATCCCGGCTGGCAGATGAGCTTCGCCGCGGTGATCGCGCTGCTCGCGTGGGCTCGCGCGCTTGCCCGGCGCATCCCTGGCCCGCGTGCACTCGCCGAGGCGCTGTCGGTCACGGTGCTGGCGACGCTGGCCACCGCCCCGGTGGCGGCAGCGCATTTCGGCACCGCCTCGCTCGCATCATTGCCCGCGAACCTGCTGGCCGCGCCGGTTGTCACGCCGATCATGTGGCTCGGCCTGATCGCTGCGACGCTCGGGCAGATCTCGCAAACTCTCGCGGGCCCCTTCACCGCGCTCTGTGGGCCGCCGCTCGGCTTCCTTGTCGCGGTCGGCGAGCACGCGGCCCAGTGGCCTGGCGCCGGCCTCGACGTCAGCTGGGTCCCAGTCGCGATCGTCAGCGCGGTTGGTCTGGTGGTCGTCGCGGTCGTGCTGCGCGCCGCCCCTGACACGCTGCGCATCACAGCCCGCATCCGTGTCGTGGTGGCGCTCGTGGCCACCGTTGGAGCGCTGCTGCTGGTCGCCGGCCGGGCCACGGCGCCCGCGCCACCTCCCGACGGCACGCTCCGCGTCACCGCGCTCGACGTGGGCCAGGGCGACGCGATCCTGGTGCAGAGCGGCTCCGCGGCCGTGCTGTTTGATGCCGGTGTTCCCGAAGCGCCGACCGTGAAGCGACTCCGCGCGGCGGGCGTTGATCGCCTCGACGCGTTCGTTGTCACGCATGGCGATGCCGACCACGCCGGTGGTGCGCCATCCGTGCTCGCGGCGGTTTCGGTGAAGGTGCTGGTCGACGGCAGTGGCAGGCTGCGCGCACCACAACCCACGAAGATCATCGCGCCGCGCGCCGGACAGGAGCTGACGGTCGGCGCATTGCGCCTACGGATCCTGTGGCCGACGCCCGAAGCCTTGGTTCCGGGCACGCCGCCGAACGACCTCTCAGCCGTGGTGATCGCTTCGGCGGGAGATCGTTCGGCGCTGCTCACCGGCGACGCTGAGTCAAACGTCCTGAACCCACTCGACCTTCCCGACGTCGACATCCTGAAGGTCTCCCACCACGGCAGCGCCGACAACGGCCTGCCACAGCTGCTGACGCGGGTACGACCCGAGGTCGCGCTGATCTCGCTTGGGGCAGACAACACCTACGGCCATCCGACGCGGTCGACGCTCGCCGCTCTGCGCGGGATCGAAACGCATCGCACCGACCTGGAAGGAAGTATCAGCGTCGATGCGTCGCCGGCAGGCCTCTCGGTCTCCGCCCGCAAATAAGAAAGGCCCCCTCCGCGAGCGAAGGGGGCCTTTCAGCAACGCAGCGTCCGGCTGGCTAGTTCTTCTTCTTTTTGGACTTCTTCTTGACGTTCTTCGTCACCTGCGTGGTGACGACGGTCGGTGCCGTGAGGGTCGTGTTCTTGACCTTGAACTTGAGCTTGCCCTTCTTCAGGTTGCTCACGCGCACCGTGATGAACGTCGCGCCGACCGTCTTCTTGATCTTGACCTTCTTCTTCTTGGCGACGGAGGCCTTACCGCTGCTCTGGGTCACGCCGGTGATGTCGAACTTATCGGCGGGGTTGCTCCAGGAGATCACGAAGTCGGCTGTCGAAACCGTCGACTTGATCTTGACCGAGTGCTTGACGGTCTGTCCCTGAGTGTTGAACTGATCGGAGAACGTTTCCGAGATCGACTTGCAGCCGAGCGTCGCGTCGATCGAGTTGATCGTCGACTGCAGGCCGGATGCGTCGGCCACGGCTGTGTAGGTGCCACCGGTCTCCGCTGCGATCTGTTGCAGCCGGGCGAGGTTGATCGGATCTGTGATGCTGGTGCCGAACCCGACCACGTACGTCTTGGGTCCACCCTGGTGCCCGTTGTTGTAGGTGCCGACGTTGTGCTCGCCGTCCGTGAGGAAGATGCGAGCGTCAGCGCCCGGGTTGTCCGCTTTGCCCTGCGCGAAGGCGAGGTTGTAATCGGTGCTTCCGTTATCGGCCAGAATCTTTGCGTCGAGCGCCTGCGCCATCGCAGATGCGGCGCCGCCGATCGCCACCGGTGCGAACACGCTGCCGGCTGACGAACCGAACTCGCTCGCGCCGAGAATCAGCTTCGAATTGCCAGGCTTGTTGATCAGCAGCTTGATCCCGGCGGCTCGCAGGTTGTTCTGGTCGGTTATCGCCATCGAACCGGAGTCATCGATGATCGCTTGAACCTTCGTCGCCGGAACGCACGTCGATGCTGCGACGGCTCCGCCGGTTGGAAGCGCCGCGAAGGCCGCCGCCCCGAGGGCGGTGACAGCCGCGAGGCCGAGCTTCTTTGAGGACATTCGTTTCTCCCTGCTCATGAGTTACCGGGCGCGTATGCGACCCGCTTGGTTGTGAGGACAACGGCGGACCCCTGGGATGCTTACGCTGACCCACCCGCCTGTCCGCTTACTGACGTATGAGGTCAGCTAAACACTTCCAGACGCCTCGGACTTCCGCCAGTGCCCGTCATACACTCGGCTAGTGCCTGCCTGGAAGACCGCATATCTCGTTCACGGCGATGACCACGGGCGCATCGGCGAGCGCCGCGCCGCATTCCGCAGCGCTGCCGAAGCCGAGAGCGGAGCAGGTGGCATCGAGTTTCTCGCCAACGAGGCGGCAGAGCCGGCGGCGATCGCGGCAACGCTCTCAGCGATGACGTTTGCGATGGGGCGGCGCTTCATCCTTGTCGACGGAGCCGAGGCGTTCAAAGATGCCGAGGTGAAAGACCACCTGGCGCCGGCGTTGCAGGTCATCGCCCCCGACACGACCGTCGCCTTCTTCGCGCGTGAGGACGGACGCCGCAAAGCTCCCAAAGGCCTGGCGGAAGCAGTGGGCGCGTGCAATGGCGAGGTGATCCACCACGAGACGTTGAAGGCCAAGGCGCTGCCAAGCTGGGCTCAGAAGGAGGCTGCGCGCATCGGCATCTCCCTCGACGGCTCGGGAGCTCAGCTCTTGGTCGCGCAGGTCGGGGAGCGCCAGCAGCGGCTGCTGCGCGAGCTTGAGAAGCTCGCGCTCGAGCACGGGGCCGGAGCTCAGATCGGCGCGGACGAGGTCCGCGCGGCGGCGGCCACGTCGTCCGAGCAGCAGGTGTGGGGCCTGGTCGACGCGCTGGTCGCGTTGGACGGAGGACAGACGCTCCGGCGTTATCTCGAACTCGCCGACCAGGGCGAGTCGGTCGGCCGTCTGGTCGCGACGATGACGCAGCGTGCCCGCGAGGTCTGCGGCTTTGCGCTGCGCCTGCAGGCCGGCGAGAGCGCCGCGCAGATCAAGGCATCCGCCAAGGGCAGCCCATGGGCGCTCGATCACCGTCTGCGCGAAGCGCGCTCCGCCGACGTGGACTCTTTGCGGCGGATCGTCGAAGCTGTAGCCCAGTTGGAACTCGACACGCGCGGCATGAGCGATCTCTCAGAGGAGACCGCGATGGTCAGGGCAGTCGTCGCCCTGTAGG
Source organism: Baekduia sp. (assembly GCA_035554055.1). Lineage (GTDB taxonomy): Bacteria > Actinomycetota > Thermoleophilia > Solirubrobacterales > Solirubrobacteraceae > Baekduia. The sequence goes on from DATMIZ010000001.1 coordinate 4,311, forward strand.
ACTACTTGCCGGCGAGGATGCGGGCGGCGCGGGACTTCTTGCGGTTGGCGGTGTTGCGATGCACCGCGCCACGCTTGACGGCCTTGTCGATCGTCGAAACGAGCGTCTTGTGCTCGCCTTCGGCTGCGTCCTTCTCAGCCGCTTCGAGGCGGCGGAAGTACGTCTTGATCGCCGAGGTGTAACGCAGGTTCTCCTGGCGTTCGCGCTCGGTGCGCAGGATGCGCTTCTTCTGGGAATGAATGTTGGCCATCTGAGCGGCGCAGTGTAGCGATGCGCGGAGGGCTGCCGTATCGCGGTCGCCGTGTTGCCGGCCGCAGCGGCTCCTGAAGTAGGTTCCGGGCCTTGAGTCGTCGCGCACGCAACACGGCCATCTTCTCGGCCGCGACCGGGCTTTCCCGCGTCGCAGGACTGGCCCGCGAGGTGCTGGCTGCCGCGTATTTCGGGACCGGGGGCCCGATCTCCGCATTCACGATCGCCTTCCAGGTGCCGAACGTCGTGCGATCGCTGTTCGCGGACTCGGCGCTGAGCGCGGCGTTTGTGCCCGTGTTCACCGAGTTGCTCGAAGAGAACAAGAAGCGCGAGGCGTTCCGGCTCGCTTCGACTCTGTTCCTGCTGATCTTGCTGATCCTGACCGCCATCACGCTGCTCTTCGTGGCGACGGCGGGCCTGATCATGCCGCTGTTCACCGGTGATTTCGGGTCGGGCCTGAGCATGCTGACAACCGGTCTCAGCCGCGTGTTGTTCCCGATCGTGATCATCCTCGGCGTCAATGGGCTCGTCGTCGGCATCCTCAACGCCTACGACCACTTCACGATCCCGGCCCTGAGCCCGCTCGTCTGGAACGCCGTGATCATGCTGTTCCTGGTCGGTGGGCAGCCATTGTTCAGCGGTGACGACGAGCTCTATGCCTATGCGTTCGGCGTGCTGGCCGGGACGCTGGTTCAGTTCTGGATGTCGATGCCGGTGCTCAGGAAGGTCGGATTTCAGTTCGAGTTCTCGATGGCCTGGCGTGATCCCAGGGTCCGCGGCGTGTTCATGCTGATGCTGCCGGTGACGATCGGCCTCGGCCTGATCAACATCAACCTGCTCGTCAACTCGCTGCTCGGCGCGTTGATCTCTGAGAATGCGCCGCGCGCCATCGACGCCGCCTTCCGGATCTACATGCTGCCGCAGGGGATGTTCAGCGTCGCCATCGCGACGATCCTGTTCCCGGCGCTCAGCAGATACGCAGCCCGCAAGGATCTCGCGGCGCTCCGTGCGCTGTGCTCACGCGGCGTGCGGCTGATCCTGCTGCTGCTGCTGCCGGCCGCCGCCGCGACGCTCGCGCTCGCGGAGCCGATCACGCGGCTCGTCTACGAGCGCGGCGAGTTCGACGCAAACTCAACCGAGCTCGTCAAGAGCGCGCTGTTCTGGTTCTCGTTCTCGCTCCCGACCAGCGGCATCAATCTGCTGCTCACGCGCACCTTCTTCAGCCTGCAGCGGCCGTGGCTCACGACGGCGCTCGCGGGACTCAACATCACGGTGAACATCGCGGTGTCGGCCGCGCTCTACAAGCCGCTGGGCATCGCCGGCATCGTGATCGGAACCGGCGTCTCGAGCCTCGTGATGGTCGTAGCCCAGGCCTATCGGCTGCGCGATCTGCTCGGCGGCGGGCTCGAAGCCCGTGAGACGCTGTCGGCACTAATCCGGATGCTCGTCGCGGCCGCGATGTTTGGCGGCGTCGCCTACGGCGTGTGGGCTGAACTCGACGGGCTCCTCGGGCGCTCGTTGATCGGCCAAACCGTCTCTGTCGGCACCGCGCTCACGCTCGCCACAGGCGCATACGTGGCCGTCGTGCTGGCGCTGCGGGTGGGCGAGGCGGAGCAGCTGTCAGACCAGATCACGTCACGCCTGCGCCGACGCCGCGCCTAGTCCGCCTATTCTGCTGGGTCGCTTGCCAGTCGACCAATCACTCATCCGCAACTTCTCGATCGTCGCGCACATCGATCACGGCAAGTCGACGCTCGCCGATCGCATCCTGCAGCTGACCAAGACGGTCGCCGATCGCGACATGCGCGCTCAGATGCTCGACTCGATGGACCTCGAGCGCGAGCGCGGAATCACGATCAAGTCTGCGGCCGTGCGCGTGAACTTCGATTCGCGCGACGGCAAGACGTACCAGTTCCATCTCATCGACACGCCAGGGCACGTCGACTTCACTTACGAGGTCTCACGCTCGCTCGCCGCCTGCGAAGGCGCGCTGCTCGTCGTCGACGCGTCGCAGGGCGTCGAAGCCCAGACGGTCGCCAACACGTACCTGGCGATCGACGCCGGCCTCGAACTGATCCCCTGCCTGAACAAGATCGATCTCCCGGGCGCCGAGCCCAAGCGCGTCGCCGGCGAGGTGGCCGAGCTAATCGGGGAGGACGCCGATTCGATCCTCACGATCTCCGGCAAGACGGGGGAGGGGGTGGCCGAGGTCCTCGAGCAGCTCGTGCAGCGCGTGCCGCCGCCGTCGGGCGATCGCGACGCGCCAGCGCGTGCGCTGATCTTCGACACCGAATACGACCAGTTCCGCGGCGTCGTCGCCTACATCCGCGTCGTCGACGGCGTGCTTCGCAAGGGCGAGGCGATCACGGCGATGGCCGCCGGCACGCAGGCGGACATCGACGAGATCGGCTTTTTCAGTCCGCAGATGATGGCGGCGCAGGAGCTCGGTCCGGGCGAGGTCGGCTACGTGATCACCGGAGTCAAGGACGTCTCGCATTTGCGCGTGGGCGACACGCTGACGACCAAGACCCGCGGCGCGACGGAGCCGCTTCCGGGCTACCAAGACGTCAAGCCGATGGTGTTCTGCGGCCTGTTCCCGATCGACAACGACGACTACGCGGATTTCCGCGACGCGCTCGAGAAGCTGACACTCAACGACGCGGCGCTGGAATGGGTGCCCGAGACCTCGGACGCGCTCGGATTCGGCTTCCGCTGTGGCTTTCTCGGACTGCTGCACATGGACATCGTCCGTGAGCGGCTCGAGCGCGAGTACGACCTCGAACTGATGGCGACGATGCCTTCAGTGGGCTTCGAGGTCACGTTGACCTCGGGCGCGGAGACGGAGGTCCACAACCCGTCGGACATGCCTGAGCCCGGCGTCATCGCTGAGATCCGAGAGCCGTTCATCAAGGCCTCGGTGATCGTGCCCAAGGAGTACGTCGGCGTCGTCATGGAGCTCTGCCAGGTCAAGCGCGGCGTCCACGCCGGCATGCACTACCTATCCGAGGATCGCGTGCAGCTGTCCTACGACCTGCCGCTCGCCGAAATCGTGCTCGACTTCTTCGACCAGCTCAAGTCGCGGACGCGGGGCTACGCGTCGCTTGACTATGAGGTCATCGGCATGCGCGTGTCGGACATGGTCAAGCTCGACGTGCTCCTGGCCGGCGACGTGGTCGACGCGCTCTCGATGGTCGTGCATCGCGACAAGGCCTATGACGTCGGTCGCACCCTCACCGAGAAGCTGCGCGCCAAGATCCCGCGCCAGCAGTATGACGTTCCGATCCAGGCCGCGATCGGGGCGCATGTGATCGCGCGCGAGACCGTGAAGGCGTTCCGCAAGGACGTGACGGAGAAGTGTTACGGCGGCGACATCACGCGCAAGCGCAAGCTGCTGGAGCGCCAGAAGGAAGGCAAAAAGCGGATGAAACAGGTGGGTCGCATCGAGGTACCGCAAGAGGCTTTCCTCGCCGTGCTTGAGCTAGGCGACGCGTCGGACTAGCAGTTCACTCCACGTCAAGGGGTATCGCCATGATTCCCGCGATACGAACCAGATCCGTGTTTGCGGTCAGGATCGAAGCGCCGGTGCGAAAGGCCACTGCGGCGATCATGCAGTCGATGAACCCGCGCGGCGTCACTCCCGCCGTGCGACAGCGTCGGTAGATCTCGGCTGCGATGTCGAAATCGGCGCCTGCGTCGAAAGGCAGGGACCTGGTCCTGACCAGCAGCCGCCGAAGACGCTCGGCTGTCGCCGAGGTTGCGGCGCCGGCGACGAACTCCATAAGGACCGGCTCCGTGAACGCCAGTTCGCTGTCGGTCTCAATCAATTCCTGGATGCGCCTGTCGGAGCGACTGCCAGTCCCGCGCTGATACTCGATCCATGCCGAGGTGTCGGCAAGGATCATTTGTCGTAGATCGACCGGTCGATGGGGACGTGTTCAATCAGGTTCGCGCCCCGCATCGCCAATGCCTCTTCTTTGGACATGGGTTCGCCGGCTACTCGGCGCAGGGCCAGATCTACCGCTTCGGTCTTTGTCTTGAGGTCGTAACGCTCCATGATCGCCGTCACATAGCGCTCTTCTATTTCGATGTTCGTGCGCATCTTCGCCATACACCAATCGTACACCTGGGCTCTTGGGCTCTGAAGCCGAAGCCTGACACGCCTCTCGTGCCATAAGAGCCTGGCTTTGCAACGAAACGCCGAGCAGCGCAATCTAAGGCTCTAGTAGAGCCTTATTCACGGCGGTGCTGCCTTCACGCTCCGGGCTGCCCGGCGGCGATCCCGCAGTCGTCGCGCGAGCGCGAGGGAAACCCCGATTGCCAAGAACAGCAACAGCACGAGCGTCGCTGCGATCAGCGGTGCGACGATCGCCGCCAGCGCGATCGCGAGCGCGCCGAGATCCTCGAGCAGCGAGAGCACCGGGTTCGCGATGCCGCCGGTGAGCGTCGTGGCGACGGGTCTCAGAGTCGCGCGCCCGGCGTGGATGCCTTCAGCGGTGAGCGCGCCCGCGACGAGTAGGACGGC
>DATMIZ010000002.1:0-3116 GCA_035554055.1 Baekduia sp.
AAGGGCGAGGAACTGTTGCAGGACCCGTGCGCGGCGCACCGGCGATGTCGCCCCCCAGGACTCGGCCGCGACTGCAGCCGCGGCAACGGCGCGCTCGACGTCCTCCGGCGAGGCGAACGGCACCGAGGCGGTGGGCTCGCCCGTGGCGGGGTCGAGGACCAGTCCGCTGCGTCCGCCTGACCCGCCGTCACGTCGGCCGGCGATCCAGTGGTGCAAGGCCCGCTGCTCGATCTGCGTAGTGCTCATTGCAGCAACGCTACGCCCGCGATCACAGGATCACGGAGGCGTTGTGTAACAGCTCTGGCGCTCCGGGCTGACACCGAGTGGCGCTCAGCCGAGCGCCACCCTCGAGCGACCGCCGGCGTCAACCCATGGGCATAGGGCCGACTTCCTTGCCCGTCAGTGCCCGCCCGTATTTCTCCTGGTTGGGCTTGAGCCTGAATCCCGTGTGGGCGTGAGCCACCGACAGATCGCGCCACATCCGTTGCAGCGGGGACTCGCCGAAGAACGCAGTGACACCCGCCTCGACCATCAGGATCTCCGCCGCCTCCTTGAGTTGATTGCTCGCCCAAGCCTGGTTGTTGCGAATACGCGCTCGATCCAGCTGGGACATCCGCTCACCACGACGAGATACAGCATCGACCTGCTCGGCGTCACGACGCGTAAGCATGATCGCGGCGTCGATCTTGGTCGCCGCTTCGGCGGCCTCCATCTGGAAGGTCGCCCACTCCGACTGGTCCATGATGCCGGCCGCGGGAATCATCTTCCCCTCCGAGCGCTCCAGCACGAGTTCGAGCATCGCGCTCGCGACCCCCAGCTGCGAACCCAGCAGCGCGTAGCCGCCGACGCTCCACGCCGTGCGGTAGAGCGTCTCACCGGTATGAGGGCTGAGAATCGCGCCCTCCTCCGTGGCCGCCGCCAAGGCCAGCCACCGATGCTCGGGAACGAATACCTCCTGGGCGACGATCGTGTTGCTGGCCGAGCCGCGAACACCCGCGATGTCCCATGTGTCGTCGATCGTCGTCTCGCTCATCGGGATCAGCGCCATCGAGAACTCTGGGCCGCGAGGGCCGAAAGCGAGCGGTAGGCCCAGCAGCGCCCAATCTGCCTGCGCAGATCCTGAGGCGTTGGGCCATCTGCCTGACACGATGGTCCCGCCCTCGCCAGGCTTGACCTCGACCGCCGCGCTGAGTGACCAACACACGCGCGCATCGGGATTCTCCTCAAACACGTCGCGTTGGGCCTGATCGGTGAACATCCCGATCTGCCACGCAGCGAAGCTGAGTACGCCGGTGACCCAGGACGCGCTGACACACCCCTTGCTCAGTTCGGTCAGCACGTCGAGCATCGTCAAAACATCGGTCTCGTAGCCGCCGAGACGTTTGGGCACGAGCAGCTTGAACAGTCCGGCCTCGGTGATTGCGTCCACCACCTCTGGCGCAAGCACGCGGTCACGATCGGCCTGCTCCGCGTACGCCGTGAGAAGCGGCCGTAGGCTTCGCGCCCGCTCGACCAGCTCCTGGCGGGATGGGACCGTTGCCGTTGCCACCGAATCAGATGTGCTCATGGGTTCCTCGTTTGGGATCGCTTGCTCGTTTGGGATCGCTTGCTCGATTGCAGGTCGCTTATGCCGGCGGTCCGTCCGCCCCGGGCGGGGGACCGGGCCTGGGCGACAAGACGGACTCCAGCCCGACAAGAGCCTTGCGCGCCGCGTGGCGGATGTCGAACCACACGGGCTCCGAGAACGTGTCGCCCCATTGAAATTCTCGCGTGGAGGAATCGACGGTGGGCACGAACTCAGCGGTCTGATAGTCCGGCGGGTCGGCGGCCACAGACTCGAGATGCCTGCGGATCTCGTTGACGTGAGGCACAACGTCGGGGTTGATCCGCTCAGCTGTTTCCGCGGCCTCGTCGGTCATGAAGTACGCCGCGGAGTCTCGTAGTTGCCCCAGATCGAAGAAGCGTCGTGTTCCGAACACGCATTGCGATAGACCGACCAGCGAGGCCATCAGCTTTGACTCGCTGTCGAGCTTCTCGAACAGCCCCGTGAGCTCTTCGCGCAGCTCCAATGTGAAAGTCGACGCAATTGCCGTTGTCACCTGATTACTCCTTCACCGCGCGCGCGACGTGCACTGTGCGCTCGGCAGCGTCCGCGGGCCATTTGATTTCGATGAATTCCCATGAGTCGCCGCCGTCAGTTGTGCGGTAGACGTCCCCGGGGATCGTGCTGTAGTAGATCGTGCCCTTGTCATCGTTGAGCGCGGTTGCGAACCGTCCCTGTGCAGACCCGTTTGGATCCGGAAGCCCTTCGAGCATCTCTTCCCAGGGCTGACCATCACGGCGGCGATACAGCGATGAAAAGGTGTTGGAGAGCAGGCTCGTGCGGCTGAACGCGCCTTGGTGCACGCCCTTCTTGTAGAAGTACGGGTTGATCCCGTGCGCCTGGTACTGGTTACGGCCGACCGAGATCATCTGCAGACCGGGGTCGCCCGGATCGACCGCCATGTCGTAGAAGTAGGTGAGGTCGGCCGGGAATCCGTCCCAGGGACGCTGCCAGGTCTCGCCGTCGTCGTGGGACTCGAAGTACCCGTTGCCGTCGGACTCGTAGACACGGCCCTCGGCCTGCGGATGAAACAGCAGCTGATGGCAGTCTGGACCGCCGTCGGTCAGCTCCCACGTTTCACCACTGTCGGTGCTCTTGACGACGCCACCGAGCTCGATCCCGGCGAGCACGGTGCCCTCGGTGTGGAACGACGCGGCGATCATGTGGATCATGTGCGACGCGGGGACCGGCGGGAAAGCGGCTTCCTTGAGGCACTCCAGCTTGTCGAACTCCGCCAGATGGCGGAACGTCCTTCCCCCGTCCTCGGACCGGAACATCATTGACGGCATCGTGCCTACGTAAACGACACCGCCATCGTTGGTGCGCTCGGTCGGGCTGATGACAGACGAGAAGACGACCGGGCTGAAGACGCCGTCGCCGCCCTGCTCGAATGTCCGGCCGCCGTCCTCACTGCGGAAGACACCCTGGCCGACGGTGGTCGCGATGACGTGCTCGGGCTCTTTCGGGTCGATCGCGACGGAAAATGCCACGGGGCCTTTGAGTGCCCAGTCGG
>DATMIZ010000003.1:0-29068 GCA_035554055.1 Baekduia sp.
TCACCTCGGCCTCTTCCGGGCTGAGCAACTTCCCGGGCGTGCCGCGGCGCAGCCGCGCCATCATCACCGCCAGCGGCTTGGCCTGGCGCTGGGCCTCCGCTTCGGTGTCGGCTGCAACCGCGCCGGTCGCGATCAGCGTGCGTGGATCCTCGCCCAGCGCGCTGGGCACAAAGCGCTCGCGGTAGAGGTCGAGCGCCGCCACCGTGTTGCGCGGGCCGATCGAGTGCGAGTGCGCATAGGCGGCGCCGATCGACGCGGCGATCAGCGCGCCGTCGCCGCTGGAGCCGAGCACCCAGACCTCGGGCGTGGTCTCCGGAGAGGAGACGGCGGCCAGCCGGCCGCTCTCGCCGCGCAGCATCGCGCCGATCTCGCTGACCTCGTCCGGGAAGCGCTGCGCCCCGCGCGAGCCAAGCGCCATCGCCGTGACCTGGTCGGTGCCTGGCGCACGCCCGAGGGCAAGATCGATTCGGCCGGGGTGGAGCGCCTCGAGCATTCCGAAACGCTCCGCAACCGCAAGCGGCGCGTGGTTCGGAAGCATCACACCGCCGCTGCCGATCCTCAGGCGTGACGTGATCGTGCCCAGATGCGCGATCAGGACTTCGGGCGCCGTCGAAGCGATGCCGGGCATGTTGTGATGTTCGGCGACCCACAGCCGTTTGTAACCGAGTTCCTCGGCGCGCACAGCGAGTTCGCCGGCACGACGCAAAGACTCCGCAGCCCCGTAGCCGGTCCCTACCGATGCGAGCTCAAGGATCGAGACGGGAGTCGTTGCCACCGCAACGACATTAGCGCCGCGCTACGCCGATCCGCTGCAGTTACACGGCGTGTGGCCCAGTAAATGCAGCCGATCGTCAGGGAGGGGAGCTACGCCTCGTTCTCGGACGAGTGCTCGTGGTCCGCTTCGCCGTAGAGATCGTCGTCCACGGCGCGCTCCTCCTCGTCGAGGCCATTGGCATCGCGGATGATCTTCCGCGCCGCATGCTGATCGCCGTGCGAGGTGTGCTCGATCAGCAGCTCTTCTGACTGCTCGAAGCCCTCTGAGACCCCGCCGCCAGCTTCTTCCACCGGGCGTCTTTCCTCAGCACGTTTGCGGGCGAGATCACGTTCATTCATCCGCCAAGTGTTACCTGTCTGGCGACGGGCGGAAACCCAAACCGCCTTGTAGCCTCGAATCGGTGAGGCTCAGGCCTGGCATTCGACGCGCTGGCCTCTACACGGGCGGCTTTCTGGGTCCCTTCGGGGGCGGCATGGTCGTCGTGCTCGTGCCGGAGTTCCGCGACGTCTTCGGGGTTTCGACGGCGACCGCCGCACTGGCGATCACGGCGTACCTGGTCCCGTTCGCGCTGCTGCAGTTCGTGTCCGGGACGCTCGGCGAACGGCTCGGCCGCGACCGCGTGCTGCGCATCGCCTTCGCGGTGTACGCGCTGGCCTCGCTGGCAGCCGCGATCTTCAAGACGATTGAGCCGTTCTTGATCGCACGTGCCATCCAGGGCTGCGCCAACGCATTCACGTCGCCGCTGGCGCTCGCCAAGCTCGCCGACGTGACGCCGCCCGCGCGCTTGGACAAAGCGATGGGCGCATACGCGTCGGTACAGACCTCAGGGATGCTGCTGGCGCCGCTGATCGGCGGAGCGGCCGGCGCGATCGACTACCGGCTGGCATTCGTGATCGCCGCCGTCGCGTCGCTCGTGTTGATGGTGATCGTGCCCGAAGGCAGCGCGCGTCCTGACCGCGCGCTCGCGCCGCGCCTGCGCAGCGCGTTCACGCCGCGGGCGATGTGGATGTCGGCCAGCTCGTCGCTCTTCTTCCTCTGCACGGTCGGGCTCGCGGTCGTGGTCTCACTCAAGGCAGCCGATGAGTTCGGCGTCAGCTCTGATGGGCGAGGTCTGCTGCTCGCGGGTTTCGGTTTCGCCGGCGTGTTTGCGGGTCTGCTCGCCGGATCGTTGCTTGAGCGCTTCGGCAGGAGCCGTGTGCTCGTCTGCGGAGTCATCAGCTCGGCCGTGGTGCTCAGCCTGCTTGGATTCACGACGTCCAGCTGGTCGCTGGCGGTGGTGTGGTTCCTCACGGGCTTGTTCACCACGTTCGTCGCGACGGCGCTCGTCACCCTGGTCGTCACCGCCTCGGCGGTCAATCGCGGTGGCGCGATCTCGATGATCGCCGCCTGGCGCTTCGTCGGCGGCGCGCTCGCGCCCGTGATCTGGGTACCGCTCTACCACGCGTCCGAGCATGCGGCGTTCAGCACCGCCGCGGGGGGAACCCTGATCGTGCTGGCGACGGCGTTGCGGGCTTCGTCTGCGTCGGACGTTCGGGCCGACCGGCCCGGTTCAGTCGTCGAAGCCGGCGATCTTGCGCAGGAGCCGCAGTAGCTCGGCGCGTTCGTCCTCGCTGAGCGCGCCGAACTGAGCCTCGGCGTGCTCGCGGACGACGGGCCCCAGCTCTTTGAGCTTGGCTTCGCCCTTCTTGGTGATGTGCACCGTGCGCCGTCGCCGGTCGACGCCGTCGACGCGTCGCTCTGCAAAGCCCTTGGCTTCGAGATCGTCGATCACGGCGACCATCGTGCTGCTGTCGATGCCCACGATCTCCGCCAGATCGAGCTGCGCCTTGCCCGGCGAGGCCGCGAGCACGTTCAGCAGGCCGTACTCGCGCGGGTGAAGTCCATGCTCGGCGAAGATCGCAAACGCGGCGCGCGAAGACCGATCTCCGCACCACTTGAGCATGAAGCCAAGAAAGTTGGACAGGGGAGGCGCTGGACGAGATGATTCGAGCACTTCTCTGAAAGTTTACTGCGCGCCACACATCATTTGTGATACAAACGATTTCTCAAGCGAAGAGGGGCGTCTGAAGTCATGAAACGGTTCACCGAGTGGGTCCTTGCGCACAAGAGGTTGGTTGTCATCGGGTGGCTCGTGCTGTTCGTTGTCGGCATCGGCACGATGGGTCCGGCAACGGATCGCATGGACCAGAAGTTCTCCGTTCCCGGCCGTGAGGCCCAGGAGACCAACGACAAGATCCTCAAGACCTTCGGCAGCGGCGGTGACTCCACTCCGCAGGTCGCGGTCGTCCAGCTCTCGAAGCCTGCCGCGCAGGAGAAGCCCGCACTCGCCGCGCTTGAGAAAAAGGTCGCCGACACCCTGCCCGGTGCGCGTGTCGCCGGTTACGCATCGACGGGCAGCAGCGCGTTTGTCTCTGACGATCAGAAGACGACGTTTGTCATCGCGCATCCGACGCCCGACCCCGACGCCTCGTTTGGCGACAACGCCGCGGCCGCAAAGAAGCTGACGGCGGCGCTCAAGAACGAGAAGATCGACGGTGGGCAGGTGCGGGTGACCGGCTTCGACGCGCTGTCCGAGGACGCCGGCAGCGATACGAGCGGCGGCACCGGCCTACTTGTTGAGGCGCTGCTTGGTGGCATTGGCGCCCTGGTCGTGCTCGTGTTCGTCTTCGGCTCGGCGCTCGCGCTGCTGCCGCTGCTGGTCGCGGTCTTCTCGATCGTGTCGACCTTCGTGCTGCTGTTCATCGCGACGCGCTTCTCGCACATTTCGCCGATCGTGCAATTCCTCGTGGTTCTCGTCGGCCTTGGTGTGGCGATCGACTACGCGCTGCTGATGACGATCAGATGGCGCGAGGAGCGGACGCATGGGCGCTCCAACGAAGAAGCGCTGGTGATCGCCGGCGAACGCGCTGGCCGCGCGATCCTCTTCAGCGGCATCACGGTCGCGGTCGGGCTCTTCGCGATGGTTGCGCTGCCACTCCCGTTCCTGCGCTCGGTCGGCCTCGGCGGGATGTTGATTCCGGTCATGAGCGTGTTGGTCTCGACCACGCTGTTGCCGGTCTTCCTGAGCAAGTTCGGGCCCGCGATGGACAAGCACCGCATTCGCAACGACGACAAGGCGAGTAAGAACTGGACCGCGTGGGCGAAGTTCGTCGTGAAGTTCCGCTGGGCAGCGGCGCTGATCGCGATCATCTTCCTTGGCCTCCTGGTCGGCCGGGCGACCAACCTCGAGCTCGGCATCAGCTCACTCGACACGATCGCCAAGAGCGGCCCGGCGACGGTTGCGCTCAAGCAACTCGAGAGCTCTGGGATCGGCGGCGGTCCGCTGCTGCCACACGAGATCGTGGTCAACGGATCCAGTGCCACTAGCGCTGCCGAGGCGGCTTCACAAGTGTCGGGCGTCCGCGGCGCGGTCGCTCCGGAGGCGTGGAGCAAGGACGGCATAAGCGTCGCCAATGCCTTCACGTCCGATTCGCCATCCTCGAACTCGGCTGAGAGCACGGTCGACGGGATTCGCAATGTGCTCCCAGCCGAAGCCGACCTCGGCGGCGGCATCGCCGGCACCGCGGACTTCGTGGACGCCGTCTACGGCAACTTCCCGCTGGTGCTGCTGATCATCTCCGTGATCACCTTCATCCTGCTCGCGCGAGCGTTCCGCTCGATCGTGCTGCCGATCAAGGCGATCATCCTCAACATCATCTCGATCGGCGCGGCCTGGGGCGTGCTCGAGATCGTCTGGCAGAGCGGCCACGGTTCATCGCTGATCTGGGGTATCGCGGCCACAGGATCGATCGCCTCATGGATCCCGCTGATGGTGTTCGCGTTCCTGTTCGGCCTTTCGATGGACTACGAGGTCTTCATCCTCAGTCGAATGCGGGAGGTCTACGACGCCACCGGTGACACGACGCAGGCTGTCGTCGAGGGCGTCGGCCGCACGGGACGACTTGTTACAAGCGCCGCGCTGATCCTGTTCCTGACGTTCGTCTCGTTCGCGACGGCGCCAGAGACCGATCCGAAGATCATGGCGACCGGGTTGGCGGCCGGGATCATGATCGACGCGACGATCATCCGCGCACTGCTCGTGCCCGCTGTCGTGTCGTTGTTCGGCAAGTGGAACTGGTGGATGCCCCACAGGGTGGCGAAGGTGCTGAGGGTGCAGCCGAGCGAGGGGTAGGCCTGGGGCAGGCTGCCCAGCCTGCAAGCTCAATTGTCTGGCGCCGGCCGCCGACTTACGGTCTGAAGATGCTCAGAGAGGTCAAAGACTGTGGGTGGGCGCGGCGCTGGACGTTGTTCGGCAGGCGCTACGACTTCGCGGCCGGCAAACACCAGACGAGCAGAGGCGTCAGCCAGTCCCAGCACGACATGTGGGCAGGCCAGCAACACGTGACAGCTGTCGCCGTGATGGCCGACGAGGAACGCACCTACTGGTGGTGCATGGACAGGTTCTGGGTCGAGTCAGAGGGTCTCGATGCAGCCGATGTCCACGCGCTCGTCTATGAGCGCGAGGCACGCAAGCAGCGCAAGCTCAAGCACGCCCACGCGACTGTCGCGGCCACCTCGTCTGCCGTTCGGCGCGCGCCGATCCCGCGCGACATCCGCCACATGGTCTTCGAACGGGATGGCGGCCGCTGCGTCGAGTGTGACGCCGACTTCGACATCCAGTTCGACCACATCATCCCTGTGGCGATGGGCGGGGCGAACACCGTCGAGAACCTCCAGCTGCTCTGCGCTCCTTGTAACAAGAGCAAGGGCGCGACGCTCGGCTAGAGCTCCGGCGTTCAGCTGTCCGCCGGCGTCGCCCGCGGGGCCAGGAATCCCTGTGCCCAGCCGGCCACCGGGTAGGACGTGCGGTGCAGCACCCGGTACAGCACGACGGCGCAGACGGTGGTGATCGCGCCCGCGACCGCGACGGCCTCAAGCGAAGCCCATGGCGTCGCGGCGTGCTGGCAGGCCAGGACGGCTACGCCGATCGCGGGCGGATGGACCGTATGGCTGGGGATCATGAAAGCCATCGCAATTGCGGCGGCGACCGCCGGGCCGATGACCGATCCACCGATCAGCTGACCGACGATCACGCCGACCAGCGCACCGATGAGATGCCCGCCGAGGACGCTGCGCGGCTGCGCCATCGGGCTCTCCGGCGCCGCGTACTTGATCGCCGCCGTGCTCGCGAATGGCGCGAGGAACGCGCTCGACGGCGTCGTCATCAGGCCCAGAGCCAGCGCGCTTACGAGCACGCCGGCGCCGCCTACTGCGATCGTCGCCGCGCTGGGCCGGATGCGGTGTGGGGTACGTGGCATTCCGCAACCTTGGCGGCGAGAGCTGCCGCTGTCCAAGACAAGCTGGCTACCGCGTGATAACCGCTGCCTATCGGAGGTGCCTAAACTCATTCAGTAGATGGAACTAAGACAGCTCGAGTACTTGAACGCCCTAGCGGCCGAGCGACACTTCGGCCGCGCCGCCGCCGCCTGCCACGTCTCCCAGCCGGCGCTGTCGTCGTCGATCCGCAAGCTCGAGCGAGAACTCGGGGTAACGCTGGTGCATCGCACGCGGAGCTTCGACTCGCTCACGGCCGAGGGAGAGATCCTGCTCGGCTGGGCTCAACGGGTCACAAGCGATGTCACCGCGCTGCGTGACGAGGCCAACCGTCTGCGCGGCGAGCTCACGGGCACGGTGCGTCTCGGCGTCGTGCCGACGGCGATGCCGGCGATGGCACTGATCACCGAAGGGCTGCTCAACAACAACCCCGGCCTCGGCCTGACGGTCCGGGCGCTGCCGTCGCAGGAGATCGTCCGCCAGCTGGCGAGTCACGAGCTCGACGGCGGGATCTCCTATCTGGACGACGAACCGCTCGGTGACGTCGCGACGTTCCATCTCTATGACGAGCGCTACTTCCTGCTCGCGACCGCGGGCGGCCTGGGTCGCCATCGCCGCGGTATCGGCTGGGCTGAGCTCGCCGAGCTGCCGCTGTGTCTTCTCACGCCCGATCTGCAGAATCGCCGCATCATCGATGCGGCGCTCCGCAGCGCCGATGTGTCAGCGACGCCGCGGGTCGAGGCCAGCGACATCACTGGCCTGCTCGCGTTCGCGCGCGCCGGCTATGCCTGCGTCGTGGCACATGCCTGGCTCGCGCTGCACGGCCTACCTCGTGGGATGCGAGCGGTCGCGATCGACACGCCGATGGTCACGCACAGCATCGGGCTCGTCACTTTGCCGCTGGAGCCGCCGCCGCCGTTCGTGCGCGTATTGCGGACTGAGCTGCCCGGCGCCGGCGTCGGCGTCGCACTCACCCAGGCCACCGCGCAATGGCTATCGACGCGTACCGGTCGCGAGGCCGCGACCTGACGCCGTCCCACCAACGTTTGCGCCTGCCACCGTTTGGCTAGAAACTAGGAGTGTCCGTCCCACGACAGCTGGTCTCAATCATCGACATCGACCCCGAACTGTCGGCGGGTCTCGACGATGAATCGCTCGCCCTCGCGCGGCGTCATCTGGCCGCGCAACCGGTATTGCTGCCGACGGGCCCGTTCGAATTCCCGGCTCCCAACGGAGACCAGGCTCCGCCGGCGCTCGGCCTGTATCTGATCGACGGGCTGATCGCGCGCGATGTTGAGCTGGCGGGCCGATCGACGACAGAGCTGCTCGGCGCCGGCGACGTCATCCGGCCGTGGGACGACGGCTTCTCGATCGACGGCTTGCCCGGCACCGTGGGGTGGTGGGTGATCGAGCCGGCCCGTGTGGTCCTGCTCGATCGCCGTTTTGCTGCCGTCGCCGGCCGCTGGCCGCACATCCTCGACGCGATCGTCCAGCGCACGATGCGTCGCTCACGTGCCCTCTCGGTGCAGCGCGCGATCGCCCAGGTGCCGCGTGTAGACACTCGCGTGATGGTGCTGATGTGGCTACTTGCCGAACGCTGGGGCAAGGTCGGGACCGAGGGCGTGCGGCTCCCGTTGGCGCTCACTCACGAGACGATTGCCAAGCTGGTCGGCGCGCGCCGACCGTCGGTCACCACCGCCCTGGGCGTGCTCGCGAGGAAAAAGCTTGTGGAGCGGATCCCCGACGGGTGGCTGCTCCACGGTGACTCCGGCGACGCCTGGGCTCAGCTCGGATAGCGGCTCCACCGCCTTCGCCGACGGACCTCTAGGCCGGCGTAGCGCAGCTAAAGCTGCATAAACCCCGAAACGGTGCGGCTAACCTATGGTCATGGCGAAGACACAACGTGAACGAGACGCCTTGGCGCGCGCCGCCAAGCTCGACCGCATCGACGAACAGGTCAAGGAAGGTTCACTCGTCATTCGCAAGATGTCTGCGCAGGAGAAGAAGAAGTGGGACGCCAAGAAGGACGATGAGGCGCCCAAGACTCCCGCTGAGCGCAAGAAGGCCGAGGCCGCGCACGCGCGCCGAGCCCGGAAGAAGGAACGCGCAAGCAGCAACTAGCCGCTGGACTCACGCCGCAGCGTTTCGTGACGCTGCCTAGTGCCGTGAGATGACCTTGTCGATGAGGCCGTACTCCACGGCCTCCTCGGGCTTGAAGAAGCGGTCGCGCTCCATGTCGGTGTGCAGCTGCTCCTCGGACTGCCCGGTGTGCTTGGCGTAGATCTCTTCGAGACGCTTACGGACCTTCAGGGTCTCGCGCGCGTGGATCTCGATGTCGGTCGACTGGCCCTCGAACCCACCAAGTGGCTGGTGGATCAGGATCCGGCTGTTGGGCAGGGAGAAGCGCTTGCCCTTCACGCCTGCCATCAGCAGCAACGAGCCCATCGACATCGCGATCCCGCAGCAGATCGTCGATACCTGGGGCTTGATGAAGTTCATCGTGTCGTATATCGCAAGCCCGGCCGTGACCGAGCCACCGGGCGAGTTGATGTAGAGCGAGATGTCCTTGTCGGGATCGTCTGACTCGAGGTGCAGCAGCTGGGCGACGACGAGGTTGGCGATCTGGTCGTCGACCTGCTGGCCGAGGAAGATGATGCGCTGGTTGAGCAGGCGCGAGTAGATATCGAACTCGCGCTCGCCGCGAGAAGTGCGCTCAATGACCATCGGTACCAGGGGCATGGGGCGAGACGTTAGCGGTGGTCACGCTGCTAAACAGCGTGGTCGATGAAGGCAGGTCGCTTTTGAGCGAGGCATTTGAGACCGGCCGCTCGGTATCGGCGGCGCACTTGCCGCGTCTGCCGAAGGCTCTGGGTGAGCGGATCGACATCGTGCCGGTTGTCGATGCGCTCCGCCCGCTCATCGCGGCGTCCGAGGCGCAGATGGACGAGGAGCGCCGGCTCCCGCAGCCGCTCGTCGACGCACTGCGCGAGGCCGGGATCTTCCACACGCTCTACCCACGCGAGCTGGGCGGTCTGGAGCTGCACGTCGAAGATTTCATGGACCTGACCTTCGAGCTCTCGCGGATCGACGGGTCGGTCGGCTGGATCGCAGTCATCCAGAACGGGCTATCCGCGCTGTTGGCACCGGCTGCGATGTCGGAGCTGATGCGGAGTTCCGGCGGCCCGCTGATCGTGTCCGGCAGCCACGGGCGTATCGGCGACGCCGTGCGGGTGGACGGTGGATATCGCTTCACTGGGCGCTGGGCGTTCGCCAGCGGCGCGCCCTGGGCGACGCACCTCACGGCCTACGCCCGTGTCAGCGACGGTGATGGCAATCCGATCGTCGACCCCGCGAATGGCGGGCCCGTGTACATCGACGGCCTGTTCCCGAAGGCGTCTGCTGACTACGTCGGCGGTTGGCACTCGATGGGTCTGCGTGGGACGGCCAGCGGCCAGTTCTCACTTGAGGACGCGTTCATCGAGGAGCGCTTCACCACCGCGGGTCCGCCGCACGAGGCTTACACCGATAGAGCGGTCTTCCGCGCACCGCTACCCGGAGCGCTCGCCGCCGTGATGCTCGGCATCGCGCAGGGCGCAGTCGATGCCTTCGTCGAGCTCTCCAAACGGCCGGCGCGAGGGGACTCGTGGGGCAATCGCGCTGACGAGTTGGGTAGCCATCCGCTGCACCAGATCGACCTCGCGCATGCCGATGGCCTCATTCGTGCGGCTCGTTCGTGGGTGTGGACAACCACGCAGCGGGCACTCGACGTCGCCTTCGAAGACGATGAGTCTTTGAGATACGAGGTGCTGGTCGAGTCGCTGCAGGCCACGACCTACGGCGCGCGGATCGCAAAGCAGGCGATCAACCTGATCTTCGACGTCGCCGGGACCGATGCGGTGATCATCGGACAAGGCATAGAACGCCGCTTCCGGGATCTCCACACGGCCGCGCAGCATTCCTACACGCTCGAGACAAGCTATCGGCCGATCGGCCAGTACTACCTGAGCCGCGGATTGCGAGACGGCCCGGAGATCGATACCGAAGGCAGCATGCTGCCGCCGCCGTAGTGGGAGGGTGATCCGCCGGTGGGCGCATTCGTACACGAAAATCGTGTATGAATGCACAATCCGGCCTGGAGATTTAGGGCCGCGTCCCCGAGGTGGAGAGAGTGACCCATGAAGGATCTCGTTGTATTTATCTTGCTCGGACTGGGCCCAGCGGCCCTGATCGCGACGCTCGCGGTCGCGCTGGTGGTCCAGTACAAGGGCTCCGGAATGATCGATCTCTCTCTCGGCGGGATCGCGACATTCGGCGGGTACGCCTTTTACGAGTTCTCGACCGAACAGGGTTGGTCAACACTCCCGGCGCTGTTGACGGGCATGGCGGCGGTGCTGCTCCTGGGCTTCCTGTTAGAGCGCTTCGTCTATCGCAAGGTACGAGCCGCATCGCCGCTCGCGAAGCTCGTCGTCTCGCTTGGTGTCCTGCTGTCGCTCCAGGCGACATTCGTTCTGGTGTACGGCACTGACGGACAGCGTGGCCCAGAGGTCTTCCCCCACGGCAGTGGCGACGTCCTCACTGTCTTCGACACGCCGATCCCGACAGATCGCCTCTACGTCGTGGCGATTGTCGCCGTGGTGAGCATCGGGCTTGCCCTCGTGTACAAGTACACCCGCTTTGGCCAGGCGACTCGCGCCGCCGCCGAGAGCGAGACCTCGGCTGTGATCATGGGCCTCGCCCCTCAGCGATTGGCGATGTGGAACACGCTGCTCGCGACCGGGCTCGCCGGCGGCTTCGGCATGCTGGTGGCGTCCCAGACCAATCTTGACTCCACAACGGTCGCTTTCGCCGTCGTGCCCGCGCTCGGCGCGGCGCTCCTCGGCGGGTTTACTTCGGTCAGCGTCGCCGCCCTCGCGGGATTGGCGATCGGCATCGCGCAGACCGTGCTGCTGTACTTGCAATCGAAGCCATGGTTTCCGGCCTCACCGAGCGGAGCGCTGCCCGGCGTCGCGCCGCTGCTGACCTTCGTCGTCATCGTGGGCGCCCTCTGGTTTCGGGGAGACAGGCTGCCGACGCGCGGCACGTTGCGCCCGCCCCGGCTACCACCGGCGCCCGAGCCCAAGCACCTGGGGCGCTGGACGGTCGCCATCGTAGTGATCGGGCTGCTGGCGTTGATGTTGCTCCCACCTGACCTCCGGCAAGCATCGGTCAACACGATGGTCGCGTTCCTGCTCGCCCTGTCGTTGGTGGTCATCGTCGGATTCGTCGGTCAGCTTTCGCTTATGCAGGTCGCGATCGCCGGGGTTGCCGCATTCGCGGTGCAGAAGCTTGCGGTCCGCGCGGGGATCCCGTTCCCCGTGGCGCCGTTGCTTGCGATCGCCGGGGCCGTTCTTGTCGGCCTCGTTACCGCTCTGCCGGCGCTGCGCGTGCGGGGGGTGAGCCTCGCGATCGCCACACTCGCTGCTGCGGTCGTGGCACAGGACTTCGTATTCGCGAACCCCGACTGGGGCCAAAACTCCTCATCCTCCCTTCTCCCTCCACCAAGCGTGTTCGGCCTCGAACTTGGCCCGACCTCGGACTTCCCCGGGTGGAACGGCAAGCTCCCGAGTCCGGTTCCAGGTCTCATGGTCCTCGCCGTCGCAACCGTGGTCGCGGTGTTCGTCGGAACGCTCCGAAAGAGCGTCCTCGGGCAACACATGCTCGCGGTTCGATCAAATGAATCGGCAGCTGCCGCGGCGGGCGTGAACGTTCGCAACATCAAGCTGACAGGCTTCGCGATCGCCGCGGGGATTGCCGGCATAGCCGGCGTTGTGGCGGCTTACAGCAAGGGCTCAGTTGACGCCACCGACTACGGCGTCTTCGCGGTGTTGTCGATCGTCGCCTTCGCCTATCTCAGCGGGATCACCACGATGTCCGGGGCACTCATCGCAGGCTTGTTCGCACCGTCGGGTTTCTTCACCGTCGGTTCCGACAAGCTGTTCATGCTCGACGCCAATTGGTTCGCCCTGATCGGCGGCATCGGTCTGGTGGCGACGATCGTCTACTACCCAGACGGTTGGGCGCTGGCACAGAACGAGCAGTTCCGCGGGTACCAGAACAGATGGAACGCGCGCCGGTCACGCAAGGCGTCCGGCAACACCCCCGACGCCGAGGTGGCGAGATGAGCAATGCAATAGCAACGGAGCCGGTGCTCGCGGTTGACAACATCGGCGTGTCGTTCGGAGGCGTTCACGCGCTTCGCGGCGTCACGATCGATGTTCATCCGGGCGAGCTCGTTGGTCTGATCGGACCCAACGGCGCCGGCAAAAGCACGTTTATCGACGCGATCAGTGGAGCGGTCCACGCGCAGACCGGAAAGGTCATGCTCGATGGGACGGATGTCACTTCCCTCCCGCCCCACCGGCGTGCCCGGCAGGGTCTCGCTCGCACATGGCAGGGCAGCGCGCTCTTCGAAGCGCTCACCGTCGAGCAGAATCTCGTCGTGGCCTGCAGCCACCCGACGTTCGCCAGCACGACCACGGACATGCTCAAAGGTCCGCAGCGAAGCGTCGCTATCGCCGAAGCGCTGGAGCGTGTCGGCCTGTCCTGGGCGGCCGACACCATGCCGGATGATCTCTCGAACGCGCAACGGAACCTCGTCGGCGTGGCGCTCGCACTCGTGTCGAAACCGCGGCTGCTGTGTCTCGACGAGCCGGCCGCCGGCTTGGACCGCGCCGAGTCCGTCGCGCTGAGCAAGCAGCTCCGCCAGCTGGCGGATGACGGTCAGTCGACGCTGCTGATCGACCATGACATGAGCTTCGTGATGTCCATCTGCGACCGCGTCGTCGTGCTCGACTTCGGCCGTCTCATCGCCGAAGGGAGACCGGAGGAGATCACCAACGACCCGAAGGTGATCGAGGCCTATCTCGGTACCGGTCCGGCCGAGGCAGGTACGTCGATAGGATCCGCCGCGCGTGGAGCGGAGACCTCCGAGGGCGCCGGACCACTGGTGGTCAACGAGGAGCGTCCGAGCGAGGAGACCATCGGCAAGGTCGCACTCGCGACGCAGTCGGTCCTGTCACTCGAAGGGTTGACCGCCGGCTACGGCAAGGTCGCTGTGGTCAGGAACCTGGACCTCGAAGTGCGGCCCGGTGAGGTCGTGGGGCTTCTCGGGGCAAACGGCGCCGGAAAGTCAACGACCCTGCGTGCTATTTCCGCCGTCAACGCCCGCACGCTCGGAGGCCGCATCGTCCTGGACGGAGAGGATCTCGCAAAGCGCTCGGCGACAGCTCGTGCTCGCAGCGGTATCGCTCACGTTCCCGATGGACGCGGCCTGCTGTTCGGACTCACGGTCAACGAGCACTTCCGCATCGGCTACAAGGGGGAGGTGCTGGACGAGGACGAGGCCTACCGCCACTTTCCCGCGCTGGGCGAGCTGCGTAATCGCCGTGTCGGATTGCTATCGGGTGGCGAGCAGCAGATGCTGGCGATCGGCCGCGCGCTGGCGAGACATCCGAAGCTTTTGATCCTCGACGAGCTGTCGCTCGGGCTGGCGCCGGTGATCGTGCAGCGGATTCTGCCCGTCGTAGCGTCATATGCCAAGCAATCGGGCTGCGGCGTACTGCTTGTCGAGCAGCACGTTCAGCTCGCGCTTGAATTCGTCGACCGCGGTTACATCCTGAGTCACGGTGAGGTCGTTCTGCAGGACTCCGCAGCGGCACTTGCGGCTAACAACGATGTCTTGGTCGGCAGCTACCTCGGTGGCAAGTCCGACTCGATTGGGTAACGGCCTTCCTACGAAGGTCAAATTGTGTACGATCGCCCACATGACGGTGCACGATCCCATTTGCCTGGCTCATCGGACACGGCACTCGCACTTAGCACGAAAGGCGGCCGATTTTGGCTGACCAAAGCGACTGGAGAGAGATTGATGCGTTCGCGTAAATATCTGGCACGCCTCAGGATGCTCAGCATCCTCGGGGTTTTCGTGCTGGCGATGGCGGTAGCCGGCGGCTGCGGCTCCGATGACGACGGTGGCGGCAGCGGTGGCGGCGACAGCGCCTTGGCGAAGGGCACGCCAAACGAGGAAATGAGCCAGGATGAGGCAGTTGACGTCGGGCTCAAGTACGTCGGCGGAACGAAGGGTGCCGCGGACTCTGCGAAGAGCCCGATCGGCATCGGGCTCATCAACCAGGACACAGGCGTCAACGCTTACCCGGAAACGACCGAGGTCCACAAGGCGGCGATCAAGTTCGTCAATGAGTACCTGGGCGGGGTCAACGGGCATCCGCTCAAGCTGATCCATCCCCAGGGCTGCAACGCCAGTACCGGCGACGCCGCGACGATTTGCGCCAACGAGTTGCTGAACGACGACGCGGTCAACGTGATTTCGGTCGGTTGGCTAAACGTCGGCCAGGCTGAATTCCTATCCGTGGTGGGCAAGCAGAAGCGTGTTCCGGTGATTGCCGCCGGCGGCCCCGCGAGCATCGACGAAGCCAACCTGCCATCGGCGTATTTCCTTGCCGGTGGCTTCTTCTCGTCGGCTGCCATCACGTACTGGAAGGACTACGCGAAGGTAAAATCGATCGCGCAGATCTGGCCTGGAGGGCCGGGAGTGCAGGAATTCGCCGACATCTACGCGACTCAACTCAAAGCGGGTGGCCTAGATCCAAAGGTCGTGATTGTGCCGCCGAACTCGACCGACATCGTCGCTCCGCTGCTTGCCGCCAAGGCTGGCGACAAGGACGCGATCGAGTTCTTCGCTGGCTCGGGTGCGCAATGTATCGCGGCCGCGAATGCGGTTGAGCAGCTCAGGCTGACCGACAAGCTCACCGTGGGCTACAGCGCCTGCTTCAATTCGGCGCTCAAGAAGGAGTACCCCTCCGGGGACATTCCGACCTGGACGACGGGAGACGTGACCAAGAACCTCCTCATCAAGGATGACAGTGGTCAGGTGGGCGCGATGATTGTCGCGATGAAGGCTCAGGCTGGAGAAAAGTGGTTGGAGATGCTGTCCAAGTACTACACCCCGACCTACTTCGGAAGCGTGATGTTCATTACGAAGATCATGAACGAGGTTGGTGGCGACACCCCCGAATACGGCGGGATCGTCGACGCGATCAAGGCGTATCGCGGGCCACTGTGGACCGGACCTGACAAGGCCACGTTCGGTACGCCGGGTCTGCCGTCGGTTGGCACGACGCAGCAGATCTTCTCCAAGCACGAAGGCGGCGGGAAGTGGACGTACGTCTCGCCCTTCGTCGAGGGGCCGGTGCAGTAGTGAGCTAGGCAACCGTGCGGCGCGGGTAAGTCCCGCGCCGCACATGCTTGGTCTCCACCGGAGGTAGGCGCTACACGCGCGGGCGCCTGGATACTTGACAGTCGACTGTCAAGTAGTCTCCGCAGGGACAGCGACAGCAATCGCCACAACGCGACTTCAGGAGAGATCGAACCGTGACAATCGCCCCGTCAGCCCCTCACGTGCCCGGAAGCCTGCCTTTCGACGACGCCGAGCAGGGATTCCTCTGGGCCGGCCGTACTTGGGGTGACCGCCTGCGCCGTATCCCCGACGGTGAGACCGAGCCGCTCCGTCGCGCCTGGCAGCCGTTCCTGCCGTGGTTCCGTGCCAATCCGACGATCGCTCGCGGCGCGGACATTCAGTTCGGCGTCGATCACCACGAGCAGTACCACCTCAAGGAGGGCGTGGAGCCGGTCTTCAACGAGCCGTTTCAGTACCAGGAGTGGGCGCTTTCCTCCTACGAGGTCTTCCGGCGCGTCCGCGATGCGGGTGGCCTGCCCACACACGCGCGGCTCATGGTGGGTATGCCCTCGGCGCTCGACGTCGTCGTGTCCTCGGTCACGGCGCAAGCCTTCCGCCCGGTCCTCGACGCCTACATGAAGCAGCTGAAGGTTTCCATCGACACGATCGTCGACGCGATCCCGCACGAGGACCTCTCGTTCCAGCTCGACTCGGTCGTCCTGTCCGGCGAATGGACCGGTGGCACCGCCGAGTACGTCGAGATGGGGCTGATCCCAGACTTCGGACTCGATAAGGCCGCCATGTTGGAAATCACGAACACCCAGCTTGCTTGGATTCCGGAGGACGTCGAAGTGGGATTCCACCTGTGCTTCGGCGACGGCAACGCCGAAGGCCACAGCGAGGACTTCGAACCCGACAAGGACGCGTTGCCCGGCGACATCGGATCTCTCGTCGCTTTCTGCAACGACATCGTCAAGGCAGCGCCGCGACCGATCACATTCCTACATCTGGCGACCTACGAGCATTGGCTCGAGCCGAGCGCATACGCCCCGCTGAGGGACCTCGATGTCGGCGATGCCGAAATCAGCCTCGGCGTGATCTGCCTGCGTCGTGACCCCGACACAGAAACCGGCGTCGCCAACGCACGGAAGCGCACCGAATCGGCGCGGTCAATCATCGGTGACACCTTCGGCATCGCAACGACCTGCGGCATGGGCCGCTTCGTGCCCGAGCAGACCGACGCGGCTGCGGTGCTCTTCGACGAGCTCCAGCCGTACCACTAGAGCCATGGACGCGAAGATCGAAAAGTTGCCGACGACCATCGGGCCAGATGGTGGGCCGCGGCTCGCGCAAGCCAATGGCGAGCGGATCGACATTCAGCCTGTGGTCGACTGGCTCAAGCCGATCATCGAGGAGTGTCAGGAAGAGATGGATGTCACCTGCCGGCTTCCGCAGCGGCTGGTCGATGCCATGTTCGACGCCGGCATCTTCGCGACGATGCTGCCGCGCGAGGTGGGTGGCCTGGAGCTACACACGATCGATTACATGGATCTGAGCTACGAGCTTGGTCGCATCGACGGCACGGTCGCGTGGATCGTGAATGTCCAGAGTGGCGTGCTGCCGTTGCTGGCGCCCGACGTGATGAACGAACTGCGCGAGCAGGCCGGTGGCCGGTGGATCCCCTCGGGGAGCCACTCCGCCATTGGCAACGCACGTCTCGTCGAGGGCGGCTACCGCTTCAGCGGCCAATGGGCGTTCGCCAGCGGCTCCCCGTGGGCCACGCATCTCACCGCCTACGCACAGGTCGTCGATGACGACGGGGAGCCGGTGCTGGAAGACGGCGAGCCGATCTTCTTGGACGGTGTGATCCCGACGGCGGAGGTCGATCACGTCGGCGGCTGGAATCCGCTGGGCCTGCGGGGCTCGGGCAGCGGCCGGTTTGCGCTTGACGACGTCTTCGTTCCCGAGCGCTTCACGCTGCCGATGGCGGTCCCGGATGATGCCTACTCCGACCGTCCCCAGTTCCACGCTCTCGTGGCCAGCCAGGAGACTGGCTGTGTCCTCGGCATGGCGCAAGGAATGATCGACGCCTTCGCCGAACTCGCCGATCCGGACGACCTGAACAGCCGCATCACGATCGCCCGTACGGACGCGCTCTTGCGCGCCGCGAAGGACTGGTGCTGGCGGATCAGCGAGCAGATGTATGACCTCGCGTTCGCCGACGAGGCCGTGCGTTACAAGCCTGATGTCGAGTCCTGGCAGGCCTGCACGCACGCCGGTCGCGTTGCCAAGCAGATTGCAAACGAGATCTTCGACGCGGGTGGCACCAACTCGGTGGTGGTCGGGCGCGGCATCGAGCGGCGCTTCCGCGATGTTCAGACGATCACTCAGCACGAGGGGTTCTGGGAGAAGACGTTCAAGTACGTCGGCCAGTACCGCCTGACCGAGCACCGCCCCGGTGGGCCGCGCATGGACGATCATCCGCTGCTTGGCCCGCCGCCCGGCTCGGAGCCAGCGCAGGCGCCGACCGTGGTCTGACCTGTGCGGGAAGACCCTAGGCTGGATTGTCGTGTCAATTTCACCCCCAGCGCTCGACATTCGTGGGCTCACCAAGACCTACGACGATGGTTTCGAGGCGCTCAAAGACTTCGATCTGCGCGTCGAGGACGGCTCGTTCTTCGGACTCCTGGGCCCTAACGGGGCGGGCAAGACGACGCTGATCAGCGCCGTCTGCAACATCATCCGAGTGACCGGCGGCAGCATCTCGCTCTTCGGTCATGACCACCAGACGCTGCACGCGCGGCGGATGGTCGGCTTCTCCGAACAGGACGTGAACCTCGATCGCTTCCTGACCGTCAAGGAGACGCTGATCTACCACGGCGGCTATTTCGGGCTCTCGCGCGCCGACGCCCATCGTCGCGCGAACGAGCTGATGGACATCTTCGACCTGGCGCCGAAGGCCGACACCCGCGCGCCGAAGCTGTCGGGCGGCATGCGGCGGCGCCTGCTTTTCGCGCGGTCGCTGATGCATGAGCCGCGACTGGTGATCCTCGATGAGCCGACCGCCGGCGTCGACATCGAGCTGCGCGCCGAGCTGTGGGAATACATCCGACGGTTGCACGGCGCGGGAACGACGATCCTGCTGACGACGCACTACCTCGAGGAGGCCGAGGAGCTCTGCGACGAGATCGCGCTGATCCGCGCCGGCAAGCTGATCGCGCGTGACTCCGCGCAGGGCCTGCGCGACAAGTACGACGCCGCCAACCTCACCGACGTCTACCTCAAGGCGATGGCGGCATGAGCGTGCTGCCGACAAAGCAGACCTTCGGCGAACGCTCGCGTCCCTTCCGCTGGCTGCTTGAGCGCGAGCTGCTGCGCATCTACAAGCTCTGGACGCAGACGATCATCGCGCCGGTCGTCTCGTCGTTTCTGTTCATCCTCGTCTTCGGGCTCTCGCTCGGCGATCGGATCAAGGCGATCGACGGCGTTACGTACGACGTGTACATCGTGCCCGGGCTGATCGCGATGGCGATGGTCCAGTCGTCCTTCTCCAACAGCTCGACGTCCGTCTTTCAGGCGCGCTTCGATCGTTACATCCACGACATCCTGGCTGCGCCGATGCGGACCTGGGAGATCAACCTCGGGATGGCGCTCGGCGGGGTCCTGCGCGGGCTGACGATCGGCATCCTGCTGCTGCTCGCGAGTCTGTTCGTGGTCGACGTCCCGGTGCGCGAGCCGGGCTTTCTGATCCTGGCCGTGCTGGTCCTGCTGGTGATGTTCTCGTTCTTCGGCGTCGTCGTCGGGCTCTACGCGGAGTCCTTCGACCACCATCAGTTCGTCAACAACATCATCCTCCTGCCGCTCACGTTCTTGGGCGGGGTCTTCTACAGCGTCAACTCGCTTTCCCCGATCTGGGAAGCGGTGACCCACGCCAACCCGATCTTCTACCTGGTGCAGACGGTGCGCTACGGCTTCCTCGGGCGTTCCGACGTGGACCCGTGGCTGGCACTCGGGGTGACGACCGTGATGGCGATCGTCGCACTTGTGTGGAGCAGCTACCTGTTTGCGACCGGCAAACGGCTGAAGGCTTAGCCGGCGAGCCAATCCTGCGCCGTGATGTGCCGCGGCGTGTACTCGCCGGAGTCGATCTCGCGGCGGAGGTCACCGAGCAGCCCGTGGCGCTCAGCGACGACGTTGTGCTGGTGGATCGTCTCGAGATTCTCCTGGCGCGCCGAAATGAACGCGTCGTCGGCGAGGTTCGGCAACGTGTCGATGACGCCGCGGATCATCTCGCGGACGCAGTCCTCCACAAAGCGCGGCCGGCGGTGCGCCTTCTCGACGACGGAACCCTCGTCCGAGCGCTTCATCAGCTCGTAGATCTCAGAACTCATCGACTCTTCGACGATCCGCACGAGCGTCTCCGCCGGGAGGTCGTCACCTGACGGGCACCCGATATGCAGCGTTCCGAGCCCGCGCTGGTTGTGGGTCGCCACAGGAACGTGTTCGAACACCCGCTCGATCTCGTCGTCGGTGAACCCGTCCTGCGCAAGCCGGACTCGCGAAGACTCCTGGACCAAGCCCTGGGCGCACGGGCAGGCTGTCATGCCCTGCGCCGCGACGCCGACCATCCGCCGCGTGCCGGCTTCGCTAGCGACCGCGGTCCCGAAAAGGGTGTACAGCTCCTGCGTCTGGATCCCCGAGACGGGCGCCGGCTTGTGTTCGGGGTAGCGCGCGGCGATCGTCACCTCGGCGCGGCGTGCGTCTTGACGGTCGCGCACGAGCTCGGCGATCTGCTGAGCGAGATGTTCGGCACGGAACGCCGCCGTCCCAAGCACGACCTCACCGATCGCCTCGTTGACCACTTCTTCGAAGCGCGACATGTGCGCGCCCTTCTGATCCGGGCCGAGGTCGACGTAACACTCGAGCTTCGCCCAAAACAGCTGCACCTGACCGCTGCGCTCGATCCGGATGACCTTCTCGACGCCCGTGACTCCGACGCGTGAGAGGGACATGCGGACCGCCGGTTGCTGGCTCTGCACATCAGTTGCACTCACCGTGGCGTGGTCCATAGCCCGACTCAGGCTACAAGCCCGATCGTTCGGGGCCGTGCGATGCGGTCGTGCTGTGCTAGAACTCCGCGACCGCAGCCGAGGTTTGACAGACTTAGGGGCGAGAGAGAGATACGGGCTTGGGGAGAATCGTGTTCTTCGCAGGCCATGGTTGCTGGACGGAGACATAGGAGAGGCTTTGACTTCCAAGGTTCTGCTCGCAGACGACACACCGGTCGTAGAGATCGATGAGTTGCGCAATCTGATCGCTGAGGGACAAGAGCGAGGATTTCTGACGATCGAGAAGATCACGTCGTGTTTCGAAGAGGTCGAGCTGAGTAAGGAGCAGGTTCAGGAGCTCCATCAGCACCTCGACGATCAGGGGATCGCGATCGTCTCAGCTGACGGCAAGCCGATCAGCTCGGAGACCGGAAAGGTCGAAGCCGCCGCGGTTGAACGCGCTCATGCGCCGGACGGCGGCACCGGCACGGCCGCGTCGCGCAAGCGGCCGGTGATCGACCTCACGGTCGAACCGTCGCTTGACTCGCTGCGGCTGTATCTGCGCGGCATCGGTCGTGTGCCGCTGCTCACCGCCGATCAGGAGATCGCGCTTGCAAAGCGCATCGAGCGCGGTGACATGGAGGCCAAGCAGCACATGGTCGAGGCGAACCTCCGCCTCGTCGTGTCGATCGCGAAGGGTTACTTGGGACGCGGACTGACGTTCCTGGACCTCATCCAGGAAGGGTCGCTCGGGCTGATTCGCGCGGTCGAGAAGTTCGACTACCGCCGTGGATTCAAGTTCTCGACCTACGCGACCTGGTGGATCCGCCAGGCCGTGACTCGCGCGATCGCGGACAAGGGCCGCACGATCCGGATTCCGGTCCACATGGTCGAGAAGCTCAACAAGGTCGTGCACGTGGAGCGCCAGATGGTGCAGACGCTCGGGCGCGAGCCCACGCCGGAGGAGATCGCCGAAGAGCTCGAATGCACCGTGCGGGAGGTGCGCGAGATCCAGCGCATGGCGCAGCAGCCGATCTCGCTGGAGAAGCCTGTCGGTGACGAGGAGGAGTCCTCGCTCGGCGACTTCGTGGAGGACCAGAATGCGGAATCGCCGTTCGAGCTCGCGTCTGAGAATCTGCGTCGGGAGAACGTGCGCCGCGCATTGGCAGCGCTGCCGCAACGCGAGCGTGAGGTGATCGAGATGCGCTTCGGTCTCGGCGGCGGTCAACCACGGACACTCGAAGAGGTCGGTCGTGCCTTCAACGTGACCCGGGAACGAGTTCGTCAGATCGAAACCCACACGCTCAAGAAGCTCGAGTCGTTGCCCGAGACCCAGAGACTCCGCGACGGCGCCTGATCAAGTCGCGGGGCGTAGCGGCTCCAGGCGTAGCGGCTAGCTACACTTCCGCCGCCCCGGTGGGGTACCGAAGCGGTCAAACGGGTGTGGCTGTAAACCACATGGCTCTGCCTTCGCAGGTTCGAATCCTGCCCCCACCACTCGGAGAGAGATAGTCGCTTGGGCCGGATTCCCGCATCGCCGGGGGAGATCCGGCCCAAGTCGGCGCGCTTGATGGTCGGGTGAATGTGAAATCAGTCCGCAGACGGTTCGCCTACGATCTTGCGACACATGACCCGACGCCACGCACTCACCGCACTGCTAGTCACCACTTCATTGCTGCTCGCCGCTTGCGGTGGCGACGGTGAGCAAAAGCAGGCATCTGCAATCGACGGCGATCCGTCGACGACGATCCCGGCCGCGCTCACGAACTTGGATCCGCCGAAGCCGCGTGATCCCAACAAGCCGCTGCCCGTCACGAACGCGGTCAAGAACGTCTCCACCGACCTGAAGGTCAAGCCGGTCCTCGGCAAGCCGTCGGGTGCTGCGCCGAAGGAGCTCCAAGGGCTCGACGTCGTCACCGGCAAGGGACCGATCGCCAAGGCCGGCGACACGGTGCAGATGCAGTACGTCGGCGTGACGTTCAAGGACGGCAAGGAGTTCGACACGTCCTTCAAGGGCGCGGGCGGCAAGCCTGGCGAGCCCCTCGAAGTGACCCTCGGTCAGGGCGGCGTCATCAAGGGCTGGGATGAGGGCATTCCCGGCATGAAGGCCGGTGGCCGCCGGATCCTCGTGATCCCGCCCGATCTCGCTTACGGATCGACCGGCTCCCCGCCGAACATCGGCCCGGACGAGACGCTCGTCTTCGCCGTAGATCTCGTCAAGATCGGCTGAACCGGGCCCGGGTACGGGCTGGACTTCCTCTCGGTTGGGTATCTCAACGGTGACCACCTTGCCGAGAGGG
Source organism: Baekduia sp. (assembly GCA_035554055.1). Classification (GTDB taxonomy): domain Bacteria; phylum Actinomycetota; class Thermoleophilia; order Solirubrobacterales; family Solirubrobacteraceae; genus Baekduia. The sequence goes on from DATMIZ010000003.1 coordinate 22,672, forward strand.
GAAGCCCGATGACCGAGAAGAACGTCCTGATCCTTGCTCACCAGACCGCGCAGTCAGAAGAGCTGGCGGAGGCCGTGCATGCACGCGCCGCAGCCGGCCCTGTTCGCTTCACGCTTGTGGTGCCCAGTATCGCGCCCGGTTTGCACAAGGTCGTGGATCCGACTGAGCACGGAGACCGCGCCGCGCATGCGGCGATGGAGGCTGCCCTGCCGGTGCTCGAGGAGGCCGCCGGCGCGCCGGTTGAGGGACAGATCGGCGACTCCAACCCCCTGGACGCTGCTCAGGACGCTGTGAACCTGGGCGACTTCGATGAGATCATCGTTTCGACCCTGCCGCACCGAGTGTCGGCATGGTTGCGGCTCGATCTCCCGCACAAGCTTGAGGGCCTGGGCCTGCCGGTCACCGCGGTCACGGCCGAAAGCGCCGACCGCGAATACCCGAGCGTCGAGGTCTGACGGCGCTCTCCGGCGCGGCTGGGCGCCTCTCGCTCGCGGGCTGGGTATCCTGCCCCGACCTGCCCTCGTAGCTCAGCCGGTAGAGCACTTCCATGGTAAGGAAGGGGTCAGCGGTTCGAATCCGCTCGAGGGCTTGCAGGGGGTCGTGCAGGGCACCTTTTTCGCTTGCGGAGGATCGTGCACGTTTACTCCAAGATCGTGTACGTTCGCTATGAGAGAGGGTATGCCCGTCGTCTTGGTGTCGACGGCCGATAGCGAGGAGAGATATGCCTAACCATGAAGGCGTGAGCCGTGAAGAGCTGCTCAAGTACGGGGCCGCGGGCGCGTTGAGTCTTGGCGTGCTGGGCCTGGCCGCATGTGGCGACGACGACAAGTCGGATTCTGGTTCTGGGACGGAGAAGGTCGAACTCCCGTCCAAGCCGACTGGGACGTTGCGCGCCGGGTTCATTGAACTCGGCGCGTCCGGCGGAGTAGATCCGAGCAAAGGATTGAACCCTGCCGCCTTGGCCGGCAACTCCGGTTTTGCCAAACAGCAAGCGCTGTTCGACCCGCTCTTCGAGTTCGAAGGTGGCAAGCCTGTGATGTTGCTGGCAGAGTCGGTGGAGGGGAGCGCCGATGCCAAGACCTGGAACGTGACGCTGCGCGACGGCATCGAGTTCCATGACGGCAAGCCGCTCAGGCCGGAAGACGTCATCTTCAGCCTGAATCAGTTCGCGGGCCCGACCTCCCCGTTTTCGTTCCTATGGGGTGGAGCAAAGTTCAAGAAGACCGGGCCCCGCGGCGTGGAAATTGTCTTGCCTGCGCCAGCATCAACGTTCTTGGAGAGCCACGGGTTCGCCTCGCTGATCATGCCGGAGAACTGGGATCCTAAGAAGCCCACGGGTGGGACGGGCCCGTACACGCTCGTCAGCAGTGGGGACATCAAGAGCGTGTTCAAGGCCAATCCGAACTGGTGGCGCGAGGGAGCTGGTCCCTACACGGAGACGCTGGAGATCATCAACTTCAAGGACGAGGCGGCGCGCCTTAACGCGCTGCTGGCCGACCAGATCGACATCATCGAGGCGCCGCCGGTCAGTCAGGTGACCACGCTCGAAAGTCAGAGCGGTTTCGGGACTTTGATCGTGCCCAGCGAGAACGGCACGATGCTGGTCATGAACGCTGCAGACAAGGATGCATTTGCGGACGTTCGAGTACGGCAGGCGATGCGGTTGGTCGTCGACCGCAAGGCAATGAACGACCAGATCTACGGGGGTAAAGGCACTGTCGGCAACGACATCTTAAACCCGAACTCACCTGGCTACATCGGTCGCGACATACCGCAGCGTGAGGTCGACATCGAGCAGGCGCAGTCATTGCTCAAGACGGCCGGCAAGGAAAATCTGACGGTCGAGCTCAGCACCGCGCCGATCGCCGCGGGCGCGACGGATATGGCTGAGGTGATGGTCGAGCAGGCCAAGGCGGCGGGCATCACCATCAAGTTCAAGCAGATCGATCCCGCGCAGTACTTCTCGCCTGACGCCGGCTACGGGACCCGGCCGTTCCAGTCAGAGATCATGATCGGTGGGCTCGGATACCTGGCCAACGTGGCGATCCAGCTGGTCACGGGGGCGTTCTACAACATCAGCGCGTTCAGTGACAAGGAATTCGACGGCCTCTACGCGCAGGCGTCGGCAGAGACCGACGTCGCCAAACGCAACGAGATCATCGGCCAGATGCAGCAGATCGAGCACGACAGGGGCACCTTGCTCATCCCGGAGTTCGCGCCGTCGGTGACCGCGTTCAACGACAAGGTTAAGAACCACAAGAAGGCCAGGAACCCGATGAACGACTTCCAGCTAAACGAGCTGGTCGTTTCCTGACCGTGAGTTTCTGACGACGTCGTGGCTGGGGCGCGACATGGCCGCGCCCCAGCCACAGCCGCCGGCACCTCAGACGGTGTGGGCCGACTTGCAGGGGTTGTTCCCCCTCAACTCAGCCCAGGCCGGCGGTCTCACCGCGCAGCGGGGCCACCCGACGCGCCGCCTCTGACGGCCGCCCAAGCCAGATCCGCGCCTGATCGGCGAAGGCGCTAATATCACGGATCACGGCTCGCCCACCGGCGGGTCGTTTTTCTGCCCGAAGACGGGAGTTTTCTCAGATGGCTCGTGGAGACGTGCGCATCGCTATCACCCTCGCATGCGAGGACTGCAAGCGGCGCAACTACCAGACGAATAAATCGAAGCGCAACAATCCGGACCGGGTTGAGCTTCGCAAGTACTGCCGTTGGTGCCGAGCGCACAAGGCGCACAAGGAGACCCGCTAGCGCGGGCTTTCTGCCGTGGCCCGCAACCGCCAGCGTGCGAGGGATCGCAAGCGTCAAGCCGTCGAGGCAACTGACGCAACCGACTCCACGCCCGCGTCGCTCGAGCACACAGGTGCCGGCGACGAGGTGGCGGCAACGCTCGCGCAGGGCTCCGGTGGGATTCCGCCGGAGGATCCCGATGCGGCGGTCAACGCTTTCGGCGCATCGGACCAACCGCCGGCGGCTCGCACGGACAAGCAGCGCGGCCCGCGGGTCTGGCACTTCTTCAAGGCATGTTGGGCGGAGTTGCAGCGCGTCCAGTGGCCGAATCGCCAGCAGGTGGGCCAGGCAACCGCGGTCGTGCTCGGATTTGTAATCGTGGCAGGAGCCTATCTAGGCCTCGCGGACGCCGCCGCCAAAAAATTAGTCGACCTCATTCTTTAGGGACCAAGTCATGTATCGCTGGTACGTCGTAAACACATATTCCGGACACGAGAACAAGGTCAAGCAAAACCTTGAGCACCGCGCGGACACGCTCGGGCAGAAGCAGGCCGTGCGTCAGATCGTCGTGCCGACGGAGACCGTCTCGGAGATGAAGGACAACGAGAAGATCACCAAGGAAAAGCGCACGATGCCGGGCTACGTGCTGGTCAACATGGACCTAAACGAGAACTCCTGGCAGCTGGTCAAGGGCACGCCGGGCGTCACGGGCTTCGTCGGTGCATCGAATGAGCCGGTCCCGCTGACACAGCCCGAGGTCGATCGCCTGCTCCATCGCGAGGTCGCACAGAAGGTCGCGACGAAGGCTCAGTTCTCAATCGGGGAGAACGTGAAGGTCATCTCGGGTCCGCTGTCTGACTTCTCCGGAGAGATCTCCGAAGTGCAGCAGGAAGCGCAGAAGCTCAAAGTGTTGGTATCCATCTTTGGTCGCGAAACGCCCGCAGAGGTCGGTTTCGACCAGGTCAAGAAGATCTAGGGCGCGTCCTTCGCGCATAGGAACGAGCAATGGCAAAGAAAGTCCTCACACAGATCAAGCTGCAGGCCCCAGGCGGGCAGGCATCACCGGCACCGCCGGTGGGCCCTGCGCTGGGTCAGCACGGCATCAACATCATGGAGTTCTGCAAGGCGTTCAACGCGCAGACCCAACAGGACAATGGGACGACGATCCCGGTCGTGATCACCGTCTACGAGGATCGCTCGTTCACGTTCATCACCAAGACGCCGCCCGCGGCGATCCTGATCAAGCAGGCCGCCGGGATCCCGAAGGGCTCGGGCGAGCCGAACCGCGAGAAGGTCGGCAAGCTCACCCAGGCGCAGGTTCGCGAGATCGCCGAGAAGAAGCTCGACGACCTCAACGCGCACGACATCGATCAAGCTTCGAAGATCATCGCCGGGACCGCGCGGTCCATGGGCGTGGAGGTACAGGGCTGATGGCCAAGCACGGCAAGAAGTTCGTCGACGCGCTCGCGAAGGTCGATCGCAACAAGGAGTACGACCCGGCATCGGCGATCAAGCTCGTCAAGGACCTGAAGTCCGCGAAGTTCGACGAGTCGGTCGAGGTCCACGTCCGCACGGGCCTCAACGTCCGCCACGCCGAGGAGCAGCTGCGCGGCACGATCGCGATGCCCCACGGTCTCGGTAAGGACGTGAAGATCGCCGTATTCGCCAAGGGCGAGAAGGCCAAGGAGGCCGAGGCCGCAGGCGCCGACTTCGTCGGTGCCGATGACCTCGCCAAGAAGGTCGAAGAGGGCTTCACCGACTTCGACGTCGCGATCGCGACGCCGGACATGATGCCCGTCGTCGGCAAGCTCGGCCGCGTGCTCGGGCCGGCCGGCCTGATGCCGAACCCGAAGGTCGGCACCGTCACGATGGACGTCGGCAAGGCCGTCGAGGAATCGAAGGCCGGCAAGGTCGAGTACCGCACCGACCGCGACGCGATCGTCCACATGACGATCGGCAAGACTTCGTTTGAGGAGAACGCACTGCTCGCCAACTACGCGGCACTGATCGAGGAACTGGTTCGCGCCAAGCCCTCGGCCGCCAAGGGCAAGTACCTGCGCACGATCACCGTCTCCTCGACGATGGGCCCTGGAGTCAAGGTCGACTCCTCGCGTACAAAAGACATCCTCGCGGAGGACTCGACGGCTACAGCCGCCTAGTTCCCGAGCGAGCCACCGCAGACCCCGGGCGGGTCAGGCACTGCCTGACCGCAAGACCTGGATAGGAGGCCAGTGAACAGAGAACAAAAATCCGCGGCGATCGCTGAGATCGCCGAGCAGATCCGTGAGTCCGAGGCCGTCGTGGCCGTCGACTACCGAGGCATTTCGGTGCCGCAGGCAGCCGAGCTGCGCGTGAAGTTGCGCGCAGCGGACACGACGTTCCGGATCGTGAAGAACACGCTTACCGAGCGCGCCGCCGATGAGGCGGGCGCCGCGGAGCTAAAGGTCCATCTGGAGGGCCCGACCGCACTGACCTTCGTCCGTGGCGATATCGCCGCGGCGACGAAGGTGCTGTCGACCTTCCAGAAGGAAACCGAGCTGCTCGTCTTCAAGGGCGGCCTGATGAACGGCCAGGTAATCGACGCCGATCAGATCAAGGCACTTTCCAAGCTGCCGACGCGCGACGTCCTTTACGGACAGCTCGTCGGTCTCATCGCCTCGCCGATCGCCGGCCTCGCGCGGAGCCTGAACGGGCTCACGGGTGGTCTTGCGATCGCACTTGGCGGTGTGCTCGAGAAGAAGCAGTCCGGCGAGATCCCGGCAGGCGATCCGCCTGCCGCGGCAGCTCCGGCTGCCGAAGCCCCGGCGGAGGCTCCTGCAGAGGAGCTCGCCGCGGCCGAGGCCCCAACCGAATCTGATGCGCCGGCTGAAGAGCCGGACGCATCCGCGGAGGCACCCGCTGAGGGCGCCGACGCAGCACCGCAGGCTGACGCTTCGGCGGATGCCACTGAGACAACCACCGAAGCAGACCAGGAGTAATTGAAATGGCTACAAGCACCACAGACTGGATTGAAGAGCTCAAGGGCATTTCCGTGCTCGAGCTTTCTGAGCGCATCAAGGCGCTCGAAGAGGAGTTCGGCGTATCGGCGACCGCAGTCGCGGCAGCGGCTCCGGCCGCCGGTGGCGGCGGCGGTGACGCGGGCGGCGCAGAGGAAGCGTCGTCGACGGTCGACGTCGTCCTCACCGCCTCTGGCGACAAGAAGATCCAGGTCATCAAGGTCGTCCGTGCGGCGACCGGCCTGGGCCTGAAGGAGGCCAAGGCGCTCGTCGACGAGGCTCCCAAGGCGATCAAGGAAGGCATCGATCGCGAAGAGGCCGACAAGCTCAAGCAGGAACTCGAAGAGGCCGGCGGTTCAGTCGAACTGAAGTAAGACCCGCTGTCCGTCTTGGGCCGGATTTCCCCTCACTATGTGGGGATATCCGGCCCAAGACGCGTTTTAACTACTAAGGGCGCCCGCGGGCGCCCTTAGTAGTTAACCGGTGCCCTTACTGGGTGCTGGCGCTCTTCACACCGGAGGCGACGAGCGTCTTGCGCTTGCCGGTCTTCAGGTCGACCGAGACCAGCTTGCCCTTCTTGGCGACCACGAGGCCTTTGCGGCCGTTCTGAGTGACATCGTGCAGATTGTCGCCCTTCTTGAACCTGCGCTTCGTTTTCACCTTGC
>DATMIZ010000004.1:0-8853 GCA_035554055.1 Baekduia sp.
ATCCCCTTGGCCCGCCTCGCAGCTGAAAGCATGTGGCGATGAGCGGCCAGGCAGCGAAGTCGTCGCGTCCGTCTCGCGTCGTGCTCATGTGCGGCATCGCCGGCGCCGGGGTCACCCGTCTTGGGCCGGATATCCCCACATAATGAGGTGAAATCGGCCCAAGACGCATAGGGCGCCGGATTCAGCCGGTTGCGACCTGGATCCGGCCCGTCGAGCCGAAGCGCAGGCGCGTCTTCGTCGCAGCGGTGAGGTCGAACTCGCGACCGCTCACGTACGGACCGCGGTCGATCACACGGGCGCGCACGATGCGGCCCTTATAGCGCAGGGTGACCAGTGATCCGCAGCGCAGATGCTTGTGGGCAACGCCGATCGTGCCGGGCATAAGGCGCCCGCCGCAGCCGAGATGATTGCCGTACAGACCGGGGCCGTAGTACGAGGCGAATGCCGACCTGTACACGTTCAGAAAGCCGATCTTGCGGCGGACAGGCGTCTGCTTGTCGTTGCCGGCATAGATCAAACGTGCTTTGACGGAAACTGACCCGCGGGCGCGCCACTTCAGTAGATAGTTACCCGCGGCGGTCGTGGTGTCGCGGTCGACTGTGCGCCAGCCGCCCTTGCGCTGGATCTGCAGCCTGATCGGGCGTTCGCCGGTAAGTGGCTTGAGGCTGCCCTTTACGACGACCGTGCCGCCGGCGGCGACGTTTCGCCGGACTCGGTCGACGGACAACGTCGAAGCGACGCGTGTCGAAAGGGTTGTGGACGCCGCCGGCGTCGCCGTAGCGACGCTGTCGGCCTGTGCGAGCATCGGGGTTGCAGCGAGCGCGGATGTGACCGTGATCGCGCCTGACGCCAGCACGGCGCGCCGCACGCGGATGTTGTTCTGCCTCAAAGGAGGCACCTCCTTGACCTGGTGCGCCTACGGGGTTAGCTGTCGGGCTCGCAGTCCTCCGGCCGCTACCTGAAGCGGCTCAAAGAAGCGCTACCTGCGCATCAGCGCTGGATTCGCCCCATCCGGGCCTGGTTGATCCCCTGGCTCCGGCGGTGGGTCCCCCGTTCACTCCCATTGGTTGGAAGCGACTCGGCGTATGTATGACCGACGGCACAATAGGGAGCGCATCGGCCCGATCTGTGACCCGGCGCACAGATAGAGATTGGTAGCAAGCTTCAGGCCTTTGGCCTCCGCTTAACACCTGGGCAACATTTGTCCAGCAAGGGCTGAGCAAGGCCAGAAAAGCGGTCAAACAGCCGAAAGCGGCGTCCTCAAAAGGAATCGTTAGCGAATGTTGGCGCGACCTGGTGGGCGGCAGATTCCGGCTATTGCGGCAGGCGGCTGTACCCTGCCGGGCCTGTGCGCATAGCTCTTCATCAGCTCAACTGCGTGGTCGGAGACCTGTCCGGCAACGAACGCGCGATCATCGACGGGATCGGCGCCGCCAAGGCCGCTGGAGCGCAGCTCGTGGCCTTTCCCGAGCTCGCGGTGACGGGCTATCCGCCGGAGGACCTGCTCCTAAAGGAACATCTGCTCGAGCAGGCCCGGCATACGATCGAGCGGATCGCCCAGCACGCCGACGGCATCGTCGCCCTCGTCGGCTTTCCGGAGCGCAACGATGATGTCTACAACGCGCTGGCCGTGCTCGCCGACAGCGGCGTTGCCGGCGTGTACCGCAAGATGCGGCTGCCCAACTACGGCGTGTTCGACGAGGTCCGCTATTTCGGCACGGGTGAGCGGCCAGCGATCATCGAGGTTGACGGCACGACCGTCGGGCTGAGCGTCTGCGAGGACGTGTGGGTGCCTGGGCCCCCGATCACGGACGCGGCGCTTGCCGGCGCCTCCGTGATCGTCAATGTCAGCGCATCGCCCTTCCAGCGGGGCAAGGCCGAGGAGCGCGAACAGATGCTGCGCCAGCGTGCGCGCGACAACCTCTGCGCCGTCGCCTTCTGCGGGATGGTCGGTGGCCAGGATGAGCTCGTCTTCGACGGAGCGTCGGCGCTGATCGACCACGAGGGCGAGGTCGTGGCGCGATCCGCTCAATTTACCGAAGATCTGCTGATCGCGGATATCGACCCTCGTGCCGCCCTGGCGGCACGGCTACGCGACACGCGGCCCCGGCTGGCGCGGCGTAGCGCCCAGACGCCGGGCCCCGTGCTGCTCGGCTCGTTCATCACGAGCGCGCCACGGCGCGATGAGCCCGACGCCCCTGCCGGACCGCTCCACGCGCTCTACACGGGCGCTGAGGAGGTCTACGAGGCACTTGTGCTCGGTACGCGCGACTACGTGGACAAGAACGGCTTCAAACGCGTCGTCCTGGGACTGTCGGGCGGCGTCGACTCGGCGCTCGTCGCCTGCGTCGCCGTCGATGCGCTCGGCCCGGAGCGCGTCGTGACCGTGGTGATGCCGTCGCCCTACTCCTCGGCTGACACGCAGCAGGACGCCCGGGCACTGGCCGCCAATCTCGGAACCGAGCTCATCGAGGTGCCGATCGAGGGCGCGATGGACGTCTACGCGGAGCTTCTCGGCGCTCAGTTCGAGGGCCATCCGCACGATCTGACCGAGGAGAACCTGCAGGCGCGCATCCGCGGCAATCTGCTGATGGCGTTGTCCAACAAGTTCGGCTGGCTGGTGCTGACAACTGGCAACAAGTCAGAGCTGTCGGTCGGCTACACGACGCTCTACGGCGACAGCGCCGGTGGGTTCGCGGTCATCAAGGACTGTCCGAAGACGCTCGTGTATGACCTGATCGACGTGCGGCGGCGGCGCGACAGCGCCGATCCGATGCCCGACGCGATCGTCACGCGCGCTCCCTCGGCGGAGTTGCGGCCCGACCAGCGCGACGAGGACTCGCTCCCCCCCTACGACGTGCTCGACCGGATCCTGCAGGGTTACGTCGAAGACGATCTCGGCCGCGACCAACTGGTCGCCCGTGGCCTGCCCGCGAGTGAGGTCGAGCGCGTGATCGCGATGGTCGACCGCGCGGAATACAAGCGGCGTCAATACCCGCCGGGCATCAAGGTCACGTCGAAGGCCTTCGGGCGCGACCGGCGGGTGCCGATCACAAACCACTTCGGCGGCTAAGAGCCTCTAGCGCACAGCGAGGGTGACGCGCGAAACGGCGGCGAGCTTGCCGTCATCGCCGCTGATCTGAACGTCCCAGACCCACGTCGTGCGCCCGCTGTGGATCGGCCTCGCTACGGCATGTACGCGACCGGCGCCGATCGGGCGCATGAATGAGCACGAATTCGAGATCCCGAACGCGTGCTTGCCATCGTCTCCGACGCCGAGCATCGTCCCGATCGACGCGGCCGATTCCGCCAGCAGCGCGTACAGCCCGCCGTGGACGATGCCGCTGCCCTGAAAGTGCGTCTCGGTGACCTCGAAGTGCGCTCTGACGAGCTCCGGACTCGCTTCGTCGATCTCGATCCCAAGCTGCTTATGCAGTTCCGGCGGTTCGCCGAGTTCCTCGAGCCTCATCACTCAGGACAGCAGGTGGCGCAGGTCCCGGATCATCATCAGGTGTTTGAGGTGCGACGTCGTCGCGGCAAGGCTCTCGAGGGCGTCGAGGGCCTCCTTGCGACGTGCCGGGTTACGCGACTGCAGCGAAGGCGCAAGGATCTGCTCCAGGAGCGCGGCTTCACGGTCCGCAGCGGTCCGGAACACCCTCAGGTTGCGTCCCTGGACTCCGTAGCGCGCCAGTTCTACGACTGCACGCACGATCTCGCGCTCGGTTTCGTCATAGAAGCGGGCGCCATCTCTGATGATGCCCTTGACGACTCCGAATTCCTCGAGCTCGCGCAGCAGATTGAGGTCCGCACGGGTGTCGTCGAGGACCTCCTGCACCGTGTAGAGCGCGTCACGTGTGGCGCTCAGCACCGTCGGCGCGCGACCTGTCTTGCGGCCCGTTTTGGCGGGCGCGGCAGTCGTCGGGCCGGTACGGCCGCTGGCGAGCTCCTGGCGGATGACGCGTAGCGGGAGGAACTCGTCGCGCTGCATGCGCAGGATCGAGCGCAGGCGTTCGACATCGGTGGACGAGTAGAGGCGGTAGCCGCCTGGCGTCCGCCTCGGGGTAAGCAGCTTCTGGTCTTCGAGATACCTGATCTTCGAGATCGAGACGTCCGGGAACTCGTTCTCGAGTGCCTTGCAGACGGCGCCGATCGTCATCGATTTGGTGCGCGCCGCGCCCTGCAGCGGTCGTGGGGATGTGTCCTGAGCCGCCATCAGCCCTCCAGAAAAGTGAGTTTGTACTTGCCGACCTGCAGCTCGTCACCGTCGTCGAGACGGTGCGACTCGATACGCGAGCGGTTCACGTACGTGCCGTTCAGGGATCCGAGGTCGTCGAGGTAGAAGCCGTCGCTGCGACGGACTATGAGCGCATGGTCACGTGAGACCGTGATGTCGTCGAGGAAGACCTCGGCGTCAGGCCTGCGCCCGATCGTGGTTCGCTCCGCTTCGAGCGGGAAGGACTCGCCGACCCGGCCGCCACCTGCGCGGACCACGAGTGCCGCACCGTGATCGACGACCTCATTGAGGTCGACGGGTACGAGTTCGCCCGCCTCGTCAATGACGTACGTCGCTGTTGAGCCGTCGGGCTCGTCCGGCCCATCGCCCATGAATGCGCCACACTTCTGGCAGTAGCTGGCGCCGTCAGCGTTGGTGAAGCCGCACTCTGGACAGTGGCGTGCCATGGTCGGGTCTCGGGCTACTGACTGTCGTTGTCGGGCCTGTCGATGCCGCGACCCGAAAGGATGTCGGTGAGGCGCTGCACGTCGTCGCCGGAGATGACATCTTCGCCATCTTCGTGCTTCTTGCGCAGGCGGTTTACGAGCTCGGCCCGAAGGATGTCGATCTTGCCGTGCAGGATCCGCCGCTGGTAGGAGATGTCGGTCTCCTCCTCGGTGAGCTGCTCGATCAGATCTTTGAGTTCCTGGTCAGACAGGGAGCCCAGGTCGGGAAACGTGTCCATTGCGCCTCTTCGTTCGACGTGGTTCGAGATCCGAAGATATCAGGCGCACTTAAGATCAACCTCAGCTTGAGGGTCTTGTTGCAGGCCGGATCGCAGTGCGGAAGTAGAAAACGGCCGCGATCAGCGCCATCGTGAGTCCCAGGAGAAAAAGCGGCACCGCCAGTACGTCGACGCCCGCGAGGGCGAAGAACACCCCTGACATCGTCGGCCATACGCCGGCACGGCCCCACCAGTTGATCTCGATTGCCTGTCCGCGGCTGACGGCGACGCGGCCCGCGATCAGCAGCACGATCTCCCGGGCGACGAAGATCGCGATCGCCCAGCGCGGCAGCAGCTCGAACTTCCAGCAGACGACCAGCCCGGAGACGACCATCAGCCGGTCGACCACCGGATCAAGCAGCGCGCCGAGCCGGCTGTACTGCCGGGTCACGCGCGCGGCGATCCCGTCGGCGTAGTCACCCCACGCGATCCCCGCGTAGATGACCGCCGGCAGCCAATCGGTGCCGTCGTCAGACCCCAATGCGAGCACGAGGAAGACCGGCAGCAGCGCGAGCCGGATCGCGCCGATGGCGTTCGGGATCGTCCACGGTCGCAACGGCTGCCCCGGGAGCGTCTCGGTCGGCATCCCTCGCGATCGATCAAGACCGGCGAGGCGTCGGAAGGTCAGGGAAGCGCGTTCCACCGGTCGCGGACCTGTTGCACGAAATCGTCGAGCGGGACAGGATCGAGGTCTTGCTTGCCGCGACGGGCCTGAGCCTCGATCGCACCGCTTTCGAGCGAGCGCTTGCCGACTGTCAGGCGCAGCGGCGCGCCGAGTAGTTCCGCGTCGGCGAACTTCTCACCTGGGCCGGCATCGCGATCATCCAGCAACACCGTGAACCCAGCGTCCTTGAGAAGGCCGTACAGCTCTGCCGCCTTGGCCTGCTCATCGCCGCCGGGCTTCCCGAGCGGCACGATCTCGATGTCGTACGGCGCGATGTTCTTCGGCCAGGCGATGCCGCTGTCGTCGGCGTACTGCTCGACCGCGGCGGCGGCCACCCGTGCCGGACCGAGGCCATAGCTGCCCATGACGAGCGTGCGTTCGTTGCCCTCGTCGTCGAGGACCTTGGCGCCGAGCGGCTCCGAGTAGCGGGTCCCGAGCTTGAAGATGTTGCCGATCTCGATCGCGGGCACGACTTCGATCGGGGTTCCGTTGATCGTGTCCCCGGCGACGACGGTGCGGATGTCGGCGCGTGGCGCATCCAGCGTGTCGATCACGACGTGCGTATCTGTGGCGTTCGCCCCCGTGATCCAGGGGCCGTCACCCGCGCCGGCGTCGAGCAGCGTCCGGATGTTCGCCCGTGGCCCGATGAAGCCTGGAACGAGTCCCGCTGCGTCCAGTTCCTGCTCGTTGGCGGGGCGAAAGCCCGACTGCAGGGCGCTACGGAGTTTTGTCTCCTCCACGGTGTGATCGCCGCGCAGGAACACGAGGACGAGCTCGTCACTGTCGGTGACGACGGGGAACGCTTTGAGCAGGTTGCCGTGCTCGACGTGCAGCGCGCTCGCCACGGCGTCGATCGTGGTCTGCCCGGGCGTGTCGAGCTTGCCGGTGAGCGTGAGTGGAGCCACTGGCTGCGGATCCGCGGTGGCGACCTCAACGTTGGCGGCGTAGCCGGGCGCGAGGGCGACGTCGTTCTCCCCCGCCGTGCACGGCGCCATGTACTCGTGCGCGCCTGAGCCGCCCATCATGCCGACGTCCGCCTCAGACTCGAAGAATTCCAGGCCACAGCGCTCGAAGATGCGCGCGTAGGCGGCGCGGCAGGCCTCGTAGGTTGCATTCAGACCAGCCACATCTAGATCGAACGAGTAGGCGTCCTTCATGGTGAATTCACGTGTTCGCAGCACGCCGGCGCGTGGCCGCGGCTCGTCGCGCGCCTTGAGCTGGAAGTGGTAGAGGAAGAGCGGAAGGTCGCGGTAGGAGCGCGCGATCTGAGCGACGTGCTGAGTGACGGCCTCTTCGTGGGTCATCGCGAGCACCATCTCGGTGCCCTTGCGATCTTCGAGCTTGAACAGCTCGTCGAGATCGCCACGACCGGTGCGATGCCAGAGCTCACGCGGGTTGATGAGTGGCATCAGCATCTCCTGACCGCCGATTGCGTCCATCTCCTCGCGGACGATCTCGACGATCCTCTGGTGCACGCGCCAGCCGGCGGGCATCCACGTCCAGAGCCCGGCGCCGAGCTGGCGGATCAGGCCCGCACGCACCATCAGCTTGTGCGAGATCGCCTCCGCGTCAGCGGGCGCGTCACGTTCGGTGGGCAGCAGCAGTTCCGAGAGGCGGGTCACTGCCCGAAGCCTACGGTCTGCCGCCAAAGCGCCACGTGCCCATGCGGTGTGGGCTGAGTTGGAGGGGTTAGTCACCCTCAAGTCGGCCCACACCGTTTGTTGAGCCAGGATCGCTTGTGATGCCGCTGCGCTTGTGACCGCCTCGATGTTTAGGGGCAGCAACCGGACCGAGGTTGTCTATGGTTGCCTCAACAAGGAAACAGACCTTCGAAAGGACCACATGGCCTATTCAGTCCCCGATCTTCCGTACGACTACAACGCGCTCGAGCCGACGATCGACGAGCAGACGATGAAGCTGCACCACGACAAGCACCATCAGGCCTACGTCGACAAGGCGAACGCTGCCCTCGAAGGCACCGACTTCGAAGGCAAGGACGTCAACGAGGTTCTGGCGAACCTCGACAAGCTCCCGGCCGATCAGCAGGGACCGTTCCGCAACAACGGTGGCGGCCACGCCAACCATTCCCTCTTCTGGGAGTCGATGAGCCCCGACGGTGGCGGCGAGCCCAGCGGCGAGCTGGCCGACGCGATCAACAGCGCGTTCGGTTCATTCGACGACTTCAAGTCCCAGTTCGAGGCCAACGGCGTCGCTCAGTTCGGCTCCGGCTGGACATGGCTCGTCCTAGACGGCGGCGAGCTCAAGCTCACCAAGACCGCCAACCAGGATTCGCCGATCCTCGAAGGCCAGACGCCGCTCCTCGGCAACGATGTCTGGGAGCACGCCTACTACCTGACCTACAAGAACGTCCGCCCGGACTACCTCAAGGCATGGTGGGCAGTCGTCAACTGGGACAAGGTCGCCGAGCGCTACGCAGCAGCCAAGTAGTTTCGCGCTCACCACGGAGTCCGGCGCTCGCTGACGTGTCGGGCTCCGTGGCGGGAGCACCGGTGTGACCGGCTCCGCGGAAGTACGTTCTAAGCCCGCGAGAAGCGGCGGCCGGCCTGGGGAGACGCCGACTCATCGATTGACGGCTTTGCACCGTCGGCAGCGTCCTTCTCCATCTGCGCGAGTCGCTCGGGCGTCATCGCGGTCTCGTCCTCTTCCTGCTTGAGCCACTCGCGCGCCTCGGCCGCTTGGGCTTCATCGACCACGAGCGTCTTGCCGGCGGCATAGAACCTGTCGATCTCGGCGAACAGCTCGTCGACCAGGTTCTCGGTCGCAACCTTCTTCAGCGGCTCGCCACGCGAGAAGATCATGCCGGCGTTCTTGGCTCCAGTGATGCCGAAGTCGGCGTGGCGAGCCTCGCCGATCCCGTTCACGGCGCAGCCCAGCACTGAAACCTCGATCGGGTCCTCGTACTGCTCGAGCCGCTGCTCGATCTCGATCACGACGGTGTCCATGTCGAACTGCAGCCGCCCGCAGGTCGGGCACGCGATCAGGACCGGCCCCTTCTCACGCAGCTTCAGCGCCTTGAGGATCTCCCAGGCGACCTTGACCTCCTCCTCGGCGTGGAAGGTCGACAGGCTGATGCGGATGGTGTCGCCGACGCCGTCGGCCAGCAGCGTCCCGAGCCCCACCGCGCTCTTCAGCGAACCCGACCACTTGGTGCCGGCCTCGGTGACCCCGAGG
>DATMIZ010000005.1:0-23206 GCA_035554055.1 Baekduia sp.
CCATCGAGGACAAGGGCGCCGCCGACCTGTCGGTCGCGCCGGTCGTCGGCCCGGACGACCCGCGGCGCTTCACCGACTCCGGCATCGAGCTCGCGCCGCTCTACACCGAGGACGAGCTGCCAGAGGACCTCGACCTCGGCCGGCCCGGCGAGTTCCCGTTCACGCGCGGCGTGCACGCCGAGATGTACCGCAAGCGCCTGTGGACGATGCGCCAGTACGCGGGGTATGCGTCTGCCCAGGAATCGAACGAGCGCTACCGGTACCTGCTCTCGAAGGGGTCGACGGGCCTGTCGATGGCGTTTGACCTGCCGACCCAGCTCGGACTCGACTCCGATGACGAACGCGCGCTCGGCGAGGTCGGCCGCACCGGCGTCGCGATCGACACCATCGACGACATGCGCACGGCGTTTCATCAGATCCCGCTTGACGCGGTGTCGACGTCGATGACCATCAACGCCCCCGCGGCGTGCCTGCTCGCGCTCTACGAACTCGTCGGTGAGGACCAGGGCGTGCCGGCTGCTCAGCTCCGTGGCACGACCCAGAACGACATCCTCAAGGAGTACATCGCGCGCGGTAACTACATCTACCCGCCGGGGCCATCGATGCGCCTGACGACCGATCTGTTCGCGTACTGCGCACAGCACGTGCCGCGCTGGAACACGGTTTCGATCTCCGGCTATCACTTCCGCGAGAAGGGCTGCTCGGCGGTCCAGGAGGTCGCCTTCACGCTGTCGAGCGGGATCGCGTACGTGCAGGCGGCGCTCGACAGCGGCCTGCGGGTCGACGACTTCGGCCCGCGTTTGGCGTTCTTCTTCAACTGCCACAACAACGTCTTCCAGGAGGTCGCGAAGTTCCGCGCGGCACGCCGGGTCTGGGCGCAGATCATGAAGGAGCGCTTCGGCGCGCAGGACCCGCGCTCGATGATGCTGCGCTTCCACACCCAGACCGGCGGTGTAACGCTTACCGCGCAGCAGCCGGAGAACAACATCGTGCGCGTTGCGCTGCAGGGCTTCGCGGCGGTCTGCGGCGGCACACAGTCGCTGCACACCAACGGCTATGACGAAGCGCTGGCACTGCCCAGCGAGCAGGCGGCGCATGTCGCGCTGCGCACGCAGCAGATCATCGCTCACGAAACAGGCGCGGCCGACACCGTCGACCCGTTCGCGGGGTCGTACTACGTGGAGACGCTGACCGATGAGATCGAGGACCGCGCGCTGAAGCTGATCGCCAAGGTCGACGAGCTCGGCGGCTCCGTCGAGGCGATCCAGTTCATCGTCAGCGAAATCGACGAATCGGCTTGGGGCTATCAGCAGCGATACAAGACCGAGCAGGACATCGTCGTCGGGGTCAACCGCTTCACCGAGGAGTCCGACGAGGAGATCGCGCTGCTGCGGGTCGATCCCGCCGCCGAGCAGGCCCAGCGCGCCCGGCTCGCGAAGTTCAAGGCCGACCGCGACACCGAGCTCGTGGGGGCGCGACTGCAAGCCGTCCGCGACGCCGCGGCGGGCGATGCCAACCTCGTCTATCCGATCAAGGCCGCGCTCCGCGATCGCTGTTCACTCGGCGAGGTGTGCGGCGCATTGCGCGCCGTGTTCGGGGCCTACCGACCGGGCTTCTAGCCAGTAGCGTGCCACGGGTGACCGAGAGCCAGCACAGCCCCGTGACCTATGAGGAGAAGCTCGCTCAGCTGATGAAGCTGCGCGAGGCCGCGGCCCACTCATCCCCTGAGGCGGAGGTAAAGCAGCACGCGCGCGGCAAGATGACGGCGCGCGAACGCGTCGAGAAGCTGCTCGACCCCGGCTCCTTCCAGGAGCTCGACACGTTCGTCCGCCACCGCACGATCGACTTCGACATGCAGGACAACCGCCCCTGGGGCGACGCGGTGGTCACCGGTCACGGGACGATCGATGGGCGCCGCGTATGCGTCTTCTCGCAGGACTTCACGGTCTTCGGCGGATCGCTCGGTGAAGTGATGGCCGAGAAGATCGGCAAGGTCATGGACCTCGCGGCGAAGATCGGCTGCCCCGTGGTCGGGATCAACGACTCGGGTGGCGCGCGGATCCAGGAGGGCGTCGTCTCGCTGGCCGGCTACGCCGATGTCTTCTACAAGAACGTCCAGGCCTCCGGGGTGATCCCGCAGATCTCGCTCGTGATGGGGCCGTGCGCGGGTGGCGCCGTGTACTCGCCGGCGATCACGGACTTCATCTTCATGGTGAAGGAGTCCTCGCACATGTTCATCACGGGTCCCGACGTGATCAAGACCGTGACCGGCGAGGAGGTGGACTTCGAGTCGCTCGGCGGCGCGATGGCGCACAGCACGAAGTCCGGCGTGGCGCATTTCGCCGCAGACGACGAGGACGCGTGCCTCGAGGACACGCGGTATCTGTTGTCATTCCTGCCGCAGAACAACCTCGAAACGCCGCCCCGCGTACAGCCCGATGACGACCCGGGCCGCGAGGACTTCGACCTCGACAAGATCGTCCCGGCAAACCCCACCAAGCCGTACGACATGCGTGACGTGATCGGCCGGATCGTCGACGATGGCGATTTCTTCGAAGTCCACGAGCATTACGCGCGCAACATTGTGGTCGGCTTCGCACGGCTCGACGGGTACTCCGTCGGCATCGTCGGCAATCAGCCGGCGCATATGGCCGGCGTCCTCGACATCGATGCCTCCGCGAAGGCGGCGCGCTTCGTACGCACCTGCGACGCGTTCAACATTCCGATCGTCACGTTCGTCGACGTGCCGGGATTCCTGCCCGGGACCGCGCAGGAATGGGGCGGGATCATCCGCCACGGAGCAAAGCTCCTGTACGCCTATGCGGAGGCGACGGTCCCCAAGATCACGCTGATCACGCGCAAGGCGTACGGCGGCGCCTACGACGTGATGGCCTCCAAGCACCTACTCGCCGATTTCAACTTTGCGTGGCCGACGGCGGAGATCGCGGTCATGGGCCCGGAAGGCGCCGTCAACATCATCTACAGGCGCGACCTCGCGGCTTCGGAGGACCCGGCAGAGCGACGCGCGACGCTGATCGATGACTACAAGGCGCGTTTTGCCAATCCCTACACGGCAGCCGAGCGCGGCTACGTCGACGACGTGATCGAGCCGCACGTGACGCGCCCGACGCTCGTCAGGGCACTCGCCACGCTGCTCACCAAACGTGAGCCTGGGCCCAAGCGCAAACACGGCAACATTCCGCTGTAGTTCCTTCCGGGCCGAGAACGATCCGCTGCATTTACTGGGCCAGACGCCCAGGAAAGACAGCGGATCTCCCGGAGAGGGCGCCATGCAGCGACGCCGTGACCTCGTCCGGCCGACCCACGACCTGCTCCCAGCCGAATCGAATGACTGCGTATCCAAGCGCGCTGAGCCGAGCGTCGCGACGACGATCGCGGTGACGCGCCGAGCGAGCGAGATGATCCGCGTCGCCGTCCGTCTCGACAATCAGCTTCTGCCGCTCCCAAAGAAAATCGACCTCGTACCCGGCCACGATCGTGTTCGCCTTCGGCAGCGGCATCCCGGCATTGCCGACCAGCGCAAGGAACCGATCCTCAAGTCCGCTGCGAGTCATCGGGACATCAGATGCCCCGATGATGCGGCGTATGACCCGCGCTCCCTTCCGGTAGCGCGCCGCATCCATCAGCTCTTTCACGCTGACTGAATGGCGAACCTCGGCACGTCCGATTGCCCGCTCGACCTGGCGGGGCGTGGTCACGGCCGCGAGGTCGGCGATCGTCCTCGCCACCGATGTGACGCGGATGCCGTCATGCTCGGTGAACTGGTCCGGCACGAGACGCGTCGTCTCATACAAGCGGAGTCCCGATTGGGCGCGGCGGCCACGCGTGCTTGCCGTCACTTCGGCGAATTCACGCGGGGAGTCCGCGACCAAGCCCAGATGATGTGCAGCGGATCGATGGCTGAGCGCCGCCGTCGGCCCGCTCGCAAATACTGCCGCAAGCCAAACACCTTCACGCGTCAGTACCTCATGACCTACCGAATAGACCCCGCGGTAGCGACGATGGAGACGCCCCGTCTGTTCACGGCGTGCGATCGACTTCCAGTCCAGCGGTAGCCGCCGCAGCTGCGCGGCGGTGACAAGCCCGTGCTGCCGCGCGGCAATAGCCGCGATCACAACATCGATCGGCTGTCCTTGCAGGGCGTCTGGCCCAGGAACGACAGCGGATGGGTTGGGGAGGAGGACTGCTTTGGCGGACACCTGCTCGATGCTGCCGATGCAATTGCGACGCTGAGATCACGGAACGTGACGAAATGTCGCAAGCAATGTCGCGCCTTCAGCGTCGGTCCGCCGCCCTTCCAAGATCCGCTGCAATTACTGGGCCAGACGCCCAGGAAAGACAGCCGATCGCTCCGTTTCAGCGGATCTCGTCACGGGTGATCCGCCAGAGGCCGACCGCGAGAGGGATCGCCGTCCACGCGATCAGTGCAGTCGCGATGTGAGCCCAGTCGCTGCCGCTGAGCGCCACGTTGTCGGTCAATTGGGACGCAGATTCAGCGAGGTTGATCCACTTGACCGGTTCCTCCATGAACGAAAGGCCACCGAGGATCGCCATCGCGGTCGGCAAAGCGAAATAGAGCACGATCGCCGGAGCGGATGCCAGCAGCAGTGCCCCGAAGGCCAGCCCGATCACGGTCACCGCGGCGAGCCCCAGCGTGTCCTGGCCGAGAGCGGACAGCGAGAACGACCAGGCGTCATCGACGGTCGGTGCAGCGACCGCAGTCGCGATCAGCGCGATGACGATGCTCACCACGAGCGCCACTAGCGAAAGGCTCACGCAG
Organism: Baekduia sp.; assembly: GCA_035554055.1. Taxonomy (GTDB): domain Bacteria; phylum Actinomycetota; class Thermoleophilia; order Solirubrobacterales; family Solirubrobacteraceae; genus Baekduia. The sequence goes on from DATMIZ010000005.1 coordinate 4,802, forward strand.
GCGAGCAGCTTGGCGACGATGATCCGCGATCGATGCGGCACGAGCGCGAAGGTGATCACCGACGTGCGCTGCGTCCATTCAGAGCTGACCAACAGGATCCCGACAACGGGCAACAGCAGCTGCGCCGGAGCGATCGTGCCGGAGAGCATCTCCTTCAGTGTGTGGTCGGCTTCCTTGCCGGCGAAGATCGTGATCACCGCGAGCAGCAGCGACAGAGCGACGATCGTGATCTGCAGCCACATGCCGGCACGCGTGTCGACCATCTTGCGCAGCTCCACAAACGTCAGCCGCGCAAGGCCTGGGCGTCGCAGCGCCGGATCGGCGGCTGCTTGGGCGACGGTGCTCATTGGACAGACTCCTTGGAATTGGTGACGGCGGGTTTCCGCGCGTGGGGCACGTCGCCATTCGGCGCCGCGGTCGTGAGGTCGAAGAACAGCTGCTCGAGCCCGGCCCCTTCGGCAGGTCCGAGGCGGCTGAGGACGACGCGACCGTCGAGGGCGGCGCGACCGACAACCTCGGGCTCGGCCTCGACGACGAAGCCGTCATCGACCGGTTGCCCCGCCAGCGACGCCGCCGCGAGCGCCTCGGCGAGCGCGTCGTTATCGACCGCGGACACGCGCGTGCCGGTCTGTGGCAGTAGCTCGGCGTGGGTGCCCTGGGCGACAATCTTGCCGCTGCCGATGATCACGAAGCGATCTGCGACAGCCTCGACTTCGGACAGCAGGTGCGAAGACAGCAGCACCGTGCCGCCGCGATCGGCGAAGTCGCGGAGCAACTCACGCATCCAGCGGATCCCTTCAGGGTCGAGCCCGTTCGCCGGCTCGTCGAGGATCAGCACGTCCGGATCGCCCAGCAGCGCATGCGCGAGTCCGAGGCGCTGGCGCATGCCGAGCGAGTACTGCCGGATCCGTTTGCGTCCCGCCGAGCGATCGAGGCCGACCATGTCCAGCAGCTCATCGACGCGTTTCTCCGGCACCCCGATCATCTGCGCCGACACCGCGAGCGCCTCGCGACCGCGCCGGCCCGCGTGCTGCGCCGACGCGTCGAGCAGGATCCCAACGCGCCGCGCGGGATTGGGAAGATCGCGGTATTGCCCGTCGAGCACCGACGCCCGGCCAGCGTTTGGCAGCGACAGCCCGACCAGCATGCGCATCGTCGTCGTCTTTCCCGCGCCGTTGGCGCCGAGGAACCCGGTCACCGTCCCCGGCTCGCAGCGAAAGGTGACATCGTCAACGGCTGCAAGGCCGCCAAACTGCTTCGTGAGTCCTTCACACTCGATCATGGCCACAGGCTCCCCGCTGCACGAGAAGGCGACAACGGCCGAAGGTAGGCGCTTGCGGCAACTTTGGTAGGGGGTCGACATCACACAATCTGCCTACGCTGTCACGGGCATGCCCGCGACCACCGATCAGCTGCCTGAAACCGCGCGGATCGCGCGCTGGCAGCGCCCCCTCCTACCCGGGGGCCTGCTCCTCGGCCAGACCGCCGGCAGTCGCTCGCCGCGCGACTGGGGCATCGACGTGCTGATGTTCCTGATCGCGATCGGCATCGGCGCGACGGTCCTGGGGCAGACGTGGTCGGATCACTCCGGCACCGCGATCGTCATCGACATCGCGTTTGGCTGCCTCGCTTGCGTGTCGCTGTGGTGGCGGCGTTCGCGCCCGGTTGCGGTCGGCCTGTTCGCCGGGCTGTTGGCGATCGTTTCCGCTTGCGCCGCGGGCGCGGCGTTGCTCGCGCTCTTCAGCGCGGCAATTCGCGTGTCGCTGCGCATGCTCGTGATGATCGCTTCGGTGGGTTTGGTGGGCTCGGTGGTCTTCCCAATCTTGTATCCCGGCGACGAGCCCCTCGGTACAGACATCACTATCGGCGTGCTGCTCACCAGCATCATGGTCGGTTGGGGGCTGTTTGTGCGCGCCCAGCGCGACCTCGTCCTCTCCCTGCACGAGACCGCGCGGCAATCCGATGAGCAGCAGCGTCTGCGTGTGGAGCAGGCGCGTGAGGGTGAACGGCTGCGCATCGCCCGTGAGATGCACGACGCGCTCGCGCACCGGGTGTCGCTGCTGAGCGTCCAGGCGGGCGCGCTGGAGTACCGCCCCGACGCAACGCCTCAAGAGATCGAGCAGGCAACGGGAGTCATCCGCGCGACGGCGCATGCCGCCCTGCAAGATCTGCGCGACGTTCTCGGCGTTCTGCGCGAGGGGACCGACCAAGCCGTCGCAACCCCACAAAGTCCACAGCCGACATTCGCGCGGATCCCCGCCCTGATCGAAGAATCACGCGCGTCCGGAATGAAAATCGCGCTCGATCTGCGATTGCCCGACGGTGCGTCGAACATGCTCGGTCACACGACCTACCGGATCCTGCAAGAAGGCCTGACCAATGCGCGCAAGCATGCGCCCGGCGCCGCGGTCAACGTCACCGTCGGGCCTGCGCCTGAGGACGGCGTTCCCAGCCATCTCACGATCGAACTGGTCAGCCGTCGCCCGGTCGGCGCCGATCGTCGCAAGGCGAGCCAGCCCGGCGTCGGGCTCGTCGGCCTCGCCGAGCGAGTGACGCTCGCCGGCGGCGAGATGACCGCCGGCCTTGATGCGGACGGCGACTTCGTGCTGCGCGCGAAACTGCCCTGGAGCACCGCTTGAGCAATCCGATCCGCGTCCTGCTCGTCGATGACGATGCGCTCGTGCGCTCGGGCTTGCGGACGATGCTCGCCGGCACGGACCTGATCGCGGTCGTCGGCGAGGCCGAGGACGGCAGTGAGGTGCTGCCGGCCGTAGACCGCCATCGCCCCGACGTCGTCTTGATGGACATCCGCATGCCGCATCTGGACGGCATCGCGGCCACGCGGTTGCTCCGACGCCAACCGGCGGCGCCGCAGGTCCTGGTCCTCACGACCTTCGACACCGATGAGCTACTGCTGGGCGCGCTCCAGGCCGGAGCCGCCGGCTTTCTGCTCAAGGACACTCCGCCTGCGGAGATCGTGCGGGCGATCGAACACGTCCACGCCGGCGGCTCGATGCTGTCGCCGACCGTCGCCCGCAAGCTCGTCGCCCGTGTAGCCGGCAACGGCGACAGCTCCAGGCGGCGCGCCGACGCGCGCGCAAAGCTGGCGGCGGCGGAGCTCAGCCCGCGCGAGCATGACGTCGCGGTCGCGATCACCGCCGGGCACGCGAACGCCCAGATCGCCGCCGACCTGCACCTGAGCTTGGCAACCGTCAAGGCGCACGTTTCGCGCCTGTTGGCGAAGCTCGAGGTCGACAATCGCGTCCAGATCGCGCTCCTCATGCAATCCGCCGGCGACGACGGAGAGATTGCGTAAGCAACAAACGCGGTAGCCTCGCCAGTGCACATGACCGCCCTCACCATCGACATCCAAGGTCCGCAGCCGCCGGCCGAAGTCGCGGCGGCGATCGTGACGGCGATCGAGCGGTTTGTCGCCGACACGACGAGGCCTGTCGAGGAAGCGGTCCCCAAGCCCAGCCCCTGGTTTCAAGCCGGGCTGCTCGAAGCCGCCGGACACGATCCGGAGCACCGATTTCTGACCGTGCCAACTGCCTAAACCCCATAAATCCACTAGGGATTTACCTGCTAATTTGACTGCCATGGAGCCCAGCACCGCTAAGGCCAAATCAGGGTCGCTGAAAAACCCGGAGATCTACGAGAACGTCCCCGGCGACGTCATCAAGATCATCGCCGCTGAATTCGACGATTTCGACGTCGAGGCCGAGAAGTTCCTGGCCGGCAAGACGCCTGAGACCGAGTTCATCGGCTTCCGTCTCAAGCAGGGCGTCTACGGGCAGCGCCAGCCCGACGTCCAGATGTGCCGCGTCAAGCTGCCGATGGGTGGCATCACGCCCGAGCAGTGGGAGATGTTCGCCGACGTCACGGAGAAGTACGCGCCGCTGAACAAGGCGCACATCACCACGCGCCAGAACATCCAGATCCACCACATCCCGCTGCGCGACATGGCGAAGCTGATCCGTGAGATCTCCGCCGTGAAGCTCTCGAGCCGCGAAGGCTGCGGCAACACGGTCCGCAACGTGACCGGCGATCCGTGGGCAGGCCTCTTCGAAGACGAGACCTTCGACCCGACGCCTTACGCGGGCGCGTACGTGCGCTACTTCGTACGTCACCCCACGACGCAGCTGATGCCGCGCAAGGTCAAGACCGCGTTTGACGGGACCGCCGCGCAAGACCGCTCGATCACGGGCATCCATGACATCGCTTTCATCTCGCGCGAGCGCGACGGCGTCAAGGGCTTCGAGGTCCGTGTCGGCGGCGGCACCTCGATCATGCCGCGCGTCGCCCCCACGCTCTACGACTTCGTCGAGGCCGATAACGGCGAGTACCTCGAAGTCGCTGAAGCCTGCTTCCGCATCTTCGACCGTCAGGACTGGCTGCGCGTCAATCGTGCCCGCGCCCGCATCAAGGTGCTCGTCGACAAGATCGGCATCGAGGAGATGCGCGCGCTCGTAGACGAGGAGCGCAAGGGCGACTGGGTCGCCGAGCGTGACTTCGACGTCGAGCGCCTGCGCTTCGACATCGACGAGGAGGGCGCGATCCCAGCCGCCGCCGGCGGCTACGGCTCCCCGACCGCAGACGACGAAGCCGAGTTCGAGGCCTTCAAGGAGTACAACGTCAAAGCCCAGAAGCAGGACGGCTTCTCCGCTGTGGAGGTCAAGGTCTTCCGCGGCGACCTCACGCCCGAGCAGATGCGCGGCATCGCTGAGATTCAGCGCAAGTACTCAGGCGGCTTCGCGCGCACCACGGTCCAGCAGAACTTCGTCTTCCGCTGGGTCCGCGACGAAGCGGTGTACGACCTCTGGAACGAGCTCAAGAAGATCGATCTCGCGGATGCCGGCGCCTCGACGATCACGGACAACGTCAGCTGCCCGGGCACCGATTCCTGCAAGCTCGGGATCACCAGCTCGATGGGCCTCAACAAGGCGCTCAACGAGAAGCTGCTCGAGATGAACATCACGGATCCGCTGACGCGCAAGATCCACATCAAGAACTCCGGTTGCCCAAACGGCTGCAGCCAGCATCACATCGCGAACCTCGGGTTCTACGGCGCGTCGATCAAGGTCGGCGACCACACGATCCCCGCGTATGTCGCGCATGTCGCCGGCAACCACGAGAACGGCGATGTCCAGATCGGTACGCGCCTGAAGATCCGGTTGCCCGCAAAGCGCGTGCCGGAAGCCGTCGAACGCTGGCTGCGGATGTACGAAGCCGAGCGCAACGACGGTGAGGAATTCAACGACTACTTCGCACGTGTCGGCCAGACCCGATTCGAGGACGAGGCACGTGAGCTCTCGCTGCCCGTCGAATTCTCGATCGAATCGATGAATCAGTTCATCGACTGGGACCGTGATCGACCCTTCGTGGTCGAGCGCGGCGAGGGCGAGTGCGCGGTCTGAGGCCATGGGCACCATCGCCCACACCGACCAAGAGCTAGCGCTGGAGAACACCCTGCGCGAGGCCGCCGCCCGCCATGGCGACCGGCTCGTGCTGCTGTGCTCGTTCCAGAAGGAAGAGTCGGTCCTCGTGGAGGCCGTGCTGAAGTACGCGCCCGAGACGCGGATCGTCACGATCGACACCGGCGTGCTGTTCCCGGAGACGCTGCAAACCTGGAAGGCCTTCGAGGACTCCTTCGGCGTCAAGATCGAAGTGGTCGACGCCTCCAATCCGGAGGATCCATGGAGCGGCCCGGAGCACTGCTGCTCGGTCGCAAAGGTCGCGGCACTCGAGCGTGCGCTGGAAGGCGCCGAGGGCTGGGTGACGGGCATCCGCCGCGAGCAGGGTGAGACGCGCGCCAACACCCAGCTGGTCGAGCAGGACCAAAAGCGCGGTATCTACAAATACAACCCGCTTGCGACCTGGACCGAAGCCGATCTCTGGAAGCGGATCACCGAGCGCGAGCTGCCGTACAACCCGCTGCACGACCGGGGCTACGAATCGATCGGTTGCGCCCCATGCACCCAGCCGGGTTCCGGCCGCGAGGGCCGCTGGGCCGGCACGGACAAGACCGAGTGCGGCTTGCACGTCGAAGAACCGCTCACGCCGGAGAGTTCCCGAGAACGTCCCCCGAGGACCGATTCATGAACCACCTCCGCCAACTCGAATCCGAAGCGATCTACATCATGCGCGAGGTCGCCGCCGAGCGTTCGAAGCCCGTGCTGCTCTTCAGCGGCGGCAAGGACTCGATCGTGCTCGCGCACATCGCACTGAAGGCCTTCCGCCCGGCGAAGTTCCCGTTCCCGCTGATGCACGTCGACACGGGCCACAACTTCCCCGAGGTGATCGACTTTCGTGATCGCTTCATCGAGCAGATCGGCGAGCGGCTGATCGTCGCCTCCGTGCAGAAATCGATCGACGACGGCCGCGTCAAGGAGGAGACCGGGCCGCGCGCGTCACGTAATCGCCTGCAGACCGTGACGCTGCTCGACGCGATCGCCGAACACGGCTTCGACGCGTGCTTCGGCGGCGCGCGCCGTGACGAGGAGCGCGCCCGCGCCAAGGAGCGCATCTTCTCCTTCCGCGACGACTTCGGCGGCTGGGACCCCAAGCGCCAGCGGCCCGAGCTCTGGAATCTCTACAACTCCCAGATCAAGCGCGGCGAGAACATCCGCGTGTTCCCGCTGTCGAACTGGACCGAGCTCGACATCTGGCAGTACATCACCGAGGAGAACATCGAGATCCCCTCGATCTACCTCGCCCACGAGCGTGAGGTCTTCAAGCGCGACGGGATGCTCTACGGGACCTCTGAGTTCATCGAGCAGATGCCGGGCGAGGAGGCCTTCACGACTTCGGTCCGCTACCGCACCGTCGGTGACATGAGCTGCACCGGCGCGGTCGCATCGACGGCGACAAAGCTCGATGACGTCGTCGCCGAGATCGCAGCCACACGCATCACCGAACGCGGCGAGACGCGCGCCGACGACAAGGTCACAGAGGCCGCGATGGAGGACCGCAAGGTTGCCGGCTATTTCTAAGACGTCAAGCCTGCGGCTCGCGACGGCTGGCTCGGTCGATGACGGCAAGTCGACGTTGATCGGGCGCCTGCTGCACGACTCCAAGGCGATCCTCGCCGACCAATACGACGACCTCCAGGGCCGTGACGGCGAGCTCGATCTCTCACGGGTCACCGACGGTCTGCGCGCCGAGCGCGAGCAGGGCATCACGATCGACGTCGCCTACCGCTACTTCGCGACGCCCAAGCGCCGCTTCATCCTGGCCGACACCCCCGGCCACGTGCAGTACACGCGCAACATGGTCACCGGGGCCTCGAACACCGATCTCGCGGTCGTGCTGATCGATGCTCGCAACGGCGTCGTCGAGCAGACCCGTCGCCACGCCTTCATCTCGTCGCTGCTCGGCATCCGCCACATCGCGGTTGCGGTCAACAAGATGGATCTCGTCGACTACTCAGAGGAGCGCTTCGACGAGATCGTGCGCGACTTCTCCGATTTCCGTGAGCAGCTGCTGGCCACAGAGGACGTCCGCTTCTTCCCGATCAGCGCGCTCGACGGCGACAACGTCGTCGACGCTTCCAAGAAGATGGACTGGTACGACGGACCGCTGCTGCTCGACTACCTCGAGAATGTCGACGTCGACCACGACCGCAACCTCAAGGAGCTGCGCTTCCCGGTGCAGCTCGTGATCCGCAACGGCGCGACCGACTACCGCGGGCTCGCGGGCACGGTTTCCAGCGGCATCGTGAAGCCGGGCGACAAGATCGTCGTGCTGCCGAGCGGCATCGAGTCGACCGTGAAGTCGGTCGACGTCTTTGACGGGCAGCTCGAGCAGGCGCTGCCCGGCGAGAGCGTGACGCTCGTGCTCGAAGACGACATCGACGTGTCACGTGGCGATCTGATCTGCCACGTCGACGATCGCTCGGAGCTGGGCCGCGAGTTCAACGCCGACGTCTGCTGGTTCTCCGAGCAGCCGCTACGCGCCGGCAGCCGCTACGCGATCAAGCACGCGACCTTCACGTCGCAGGCCGTCATCGACGAGCTGATCGACACCGTCGACATCCACACCCTCGAACGCGTGCCCGCACCGGCTGAGCTGCCTCTCAACGGCATCGGCAAGGTGGGCCTGCGGACCGCCAAGCCGCTCGCGTTCGACCCGTACTCTCGCAACCGCGGATCAGGTGCCTTCATCCTCATCGATGAGGCCACCAACGACACTGTTGCTGGTGGGATGATCGCTTAAGGCACTGCGGGGAATCCGTGATCGGACGGACATTCGCTCACGTGAGCGAATGGAAGCCGCCCGATCGCGGCGGGATCGCCTAGACGCCTCGATCGGGCCGCGACATATCGCCGGTCGTGGGAACGCCCGCCGGGGCATACCGCAGCAGTACCGCGCCGCTATCCGACGTGATCGCCGGTGCCAGCAGATTGAGGTTCGCCGGAACCGCGCCGTCAGGGAACACCTTCTTGCCCTGTCCAAGCACGATCGGATACACCCAGAGCGCGAGCTCGTCGTACAACTCCGCGGCGAGCAGAGAGTGCGCGAAGTCGATGCTGCCGATGACGTGGATGTTGCGATGCCGGTCGCGCAAAAGGGCCATCTCGCTCGCGAGATCGCTGCCGATCTGCGTCGACCCTGCCCAATCCAGCTGGGGCGCCCCACGGGAGGCCACGTACTTGGGAACCTCGTTGAACTGGCGTGCGATGTCGGAGTCCATCCCGTCTTCCTGATGCGGCCAGTACGCCGCGAAGATGTCATAGGTCTTGCGGCCCAGCAGCAATGCGTCGATGTCGGCGAGCGCGGAGCCGACAGCCTCGCCAACCGTGTCGTCAACCAGAGGCGCCTGCCAGCCGCCGAACGGAAAGCCGCCCTCGGTGTCCTCCTCGGGACCGCCGGGAGCCTGCGCCACCCCGTCGAGCGTCGTGAACAGGTCAATCGTGATGCGACCAGGCAATGCCGATCCTCCTCCGCGCGATTTAGATCTCCGAGACCCGAAGATGATCACACGAACGGCCCTGAGTGCGCGCCAGTCCGCCCGACAGCTAAGGTCCGACGGTGTTTAAGAAGGTCCTAATCGCCAATCGCGGCGAGATCGCGATTCGCGTCATCCGTGCCTGCAAGGAGCTCGGCATAGCGACGGTCGCCGTCTATTCCGAGGCCGATCGCGGCGCTCTGCATGTCAAGGCAGCCGACGAGGCCTACCTCCTCGGGGCAGCGCCCGCGTCGGAGAGCTATCTGAATATCGAGAAGATCCTGGCCGTCGTCGCTCAGTCAGGCGCCGAGGCGGTGCACCCCGGGTACGGGTTCCTCGCCGAGAACGCGCCCTTCGCCCGCGCGCTGGAGGAGGCGAACATCACGTTCATCGGCCCCCCTGCTTCCGCGATCGACGCGATGGGTTCCAAGACGAAGGCGCGCGAACTGATGCGTGCGGCGGGTGTGCCGATCGTCCCGGGCACGACCGAAGCCGTCGCGACGCTCGCTGATGCCGCCAAGATCGCCGAAGACGAGATCGGCTACCCGGTCGCGGTCAAGGCCGCGGGCGGTGGCGGTGGCAAGGGCTTCCGCGTCGCGCTGAACGCCGGCGAGCTGCAGGACGCGTTCGAGGGCGCCGCCCGCGAGGGCGAGAAGTTCTTCGGCGACGCGACCGTGTATCTCGAGCGCTACCTCCCGGACCCACGCCACATCGAGGTGCAGATCCTCGCCGACACGCATGGCAATGTCATCCATCTCGGCGAGCGCGACTGTTCGATCCAGCGGCGCCATCAGAAGCTGATCGAAGAGTCGCCCGCAGCGTCGTGGGTCGTCGACGAGAAGCTACGCGAGCACATCGGCGAGGTCGGCATCGAGGCGGCGCGCGCCGTCGACTATGTCGGCGCCGGGACGATCGAGGGGCTGCTGCAGGACGGCGAGTACTTCTTCCTGGAGATGAACACGCGCGTGCAGGTCGAGCACTGCGTCACGGAGATGACGACCGGCATCGACATCGTCAAGGAAGGCATCCGCGCGGCCGCTGGGCATGAGCTCTCCGTCAAGCAAGAGGACGTGGTCATGCGCGGCCACGCGATCGAGTGCCGGATCAACGCCGAGAACGCGGCCAACAACTTCTCGCCGGCACCGGGGCGCATCGGTACCTACATCGAGCCCTCCGGCCCTGGTGTGCGGGTGGACTCGGGCGTCGGCGCGGGCGGCGAGGTCTCGCCGATGTACGACCCGATGGTCGCGAAGCTGATCGTCTGGGATGTCGACCGCGAGCAGGCGACGCAGCGGATGATTCGCGCGCTGAGCGAGTACACGCTCGAGGGCCTGACGACACTGATTCCATTCCACAAAGCGATCATGGCCACGGACGAGTGGGCGAAGGCATCGACCTGCCGCGAGCTCGTCGAGGATCGGGAGTGGCTGAAGGCGACTGCCCCGGAAGGTCCGCCGACTCCGGTCGATGGGCCCGATGGCGGCGAAGCACGCGACTATGCCGTCGAAGTCTCAGGCCGGCGCTTTGACGTCAAAGTCATCGGCGCGCCCGCCTCGGTTGGGTCCGCCACTGCCGCCGCCCGTAAGCCTCCCAAGCGCGGGGAGCGCAACTCGTCGAGCGCACACAGCGCCGACGAACTGCACTCGCCGCTGCAGGGCAACATGTGGAAGGTGCTCGTCGAGCAGGGCACGCGCGTCGAGGCCGGCCAGCTGATCTGCATCATCGAAGCGATGAAGATGGAGAACGAGATCACGGCGCACAAGTCGGGCGTGATCTCAGAGCTCGCGATCATCGAAGGTCAGGCGATTGCCGCGCTGGACCTGATCGCCGTGATCACCTCGCCTGAGTAGGCGCCGGTGCTGATCCTGCTGCCGCCGTCCGAAGGCAAGACGGCTCCCGCACACGGGCCCGAGCTCGATCTCCAAGCGCTCGCGTTCCCGGAGCTGACCGCGCTCAGGGAACGGCTGCTCGACAACCTGGCGCGGCTCTCGACCCGCCGCACACCGACGGCGCTGAAAGCGTTGAAGATCTCGGTCGGTCAGGTCGACGAAGTGCAGCGCAACGGATCGCTGAGATCCGCCGCGACCGCGCCGGCGCATGAGGTCTACACCGGCGTGCTGTACGAGCGTCTGCGCCTCGGTGAGTTCAGCGCGGAGGCGCGTGCGCAGGTCCTGATCGCGTCAGCACTCTGGGGAATGGTGCGCGCCGACGACCTCATACCTGCGTACCGGCTTTCGATCGGCGCTCAGCTCCCGCGCGTCGGTGCGCTGGCGGCATATTGGCGCCCCGCTCTCCTCAAGGCGGTTCCCGAGCAAGACCTGACGGTGGACCTGCGTTCTGGCGGCTATGCCGCGGCGTGGACACCGCGGGCCGCGACCGTCGTCACAGTGCGCGGCTTCGTGGAGAAGAACCGGCGGCGGTCGATCGTCAGCCACATGGTCAAGGCGACTCGCGGCGAGGTTGCACGGATCCTGCTTGAACTGCCGGCGCCTCCCGCCGACGCGTCGGAAGTGGCCGCCGCCGTCGAACGGGCGGGCCATCGCGTCGAACTGACACCCGCAGGCAGCGGGTGGTCCGTCGACGTGGTCGAGTAAGCGCGGCCGCCCCGCACCGATCCGCTGCAGTTAATGGGCGACAGGCCCAACAAATGCAGCGGATCGCATTCAGATCTCACGTTTTGGAGCGCCCAGGCGTTTACCCCATGTGGGGTCAGACAGACCTCAGCGGGGCTATCAGCATCTGAGGTGCTCACCGAATGACAAAGATCGCGGTTGTGACCGGCGCAAATCGAGGGCTGGGCTTCGCCACGGCGCGCCACCTGGGCCGAGCGGGCGTGAAGGTGCTGGTCGGCGCGCGCTCGCTGGCGAACAGTGAGGACGCCGTCGAGCGCCTGGTGGGCGAGGGGTTTGACGCCGAGCCGCTGCTCATCGACGTCAACTCGCAGGCGAGTGTTCGCCATGCTGCGCAGCAGGTCGCGCGCGAGCACCGGCGCGTCGACATCCTCGTCAACAACGCCGGCATCCTGCCGGAGGCGACGACCGCCGATGTCGATCCGTTGGACCTCCAGTTGTTCCGAGACACCTTCGAGACCAACGTCTTCGGCGTCATCTCGACAACTCAGGAGTTCCTGCCGCTGTTGCGACGGTCGCCCTCGGCGCGCGTCGTCAATATCTCCAGCACGATGGGCTCGCTGACCGACCAGAGCGATCCCGCCTCGCCCTATGCCGCCGTCCCCGTGCCGGCCTACCGGATGTCCAAGACGGCCATCAACGGCTTCACCGTCGCGCTCGCGAGGATGCTTGCGGACACGTCGATCAAGGTCAACGCGGTCTGCCCGGGCCACGTCCAGACCGATCTGGGCGGACCTGAGAACCGTGCCGCAGCGCCGACGACAGCGGACGATGCGGCACAGATCGTCGCGAAGATGGCGCTGATCGCCGACGACGGGCCCACCGGCGACTTCGTGGACAGCGCGGGCGCAGTGGCCTGGTGACTCGGAGCCGTTGAAGCGACTCTAGCCGTCGCCCCCGGCGTCACCCGACCGAGCCGCAACACGCGGAGCCATCGCGTGCGAGGCCGCGCCCGCGGGACGCCTCTGGGAGTCGTGCTGATCCTCCGACCAAAAGTCGTCCGCATCCTCGCTGCGCTTTGAATGCGGCGAGCTCCCGGCACGGACCAGCTCCGTCGTATCGCCGGTTCTGACAAACACGACCAGCCAGGCGATCGTGCTCGCCACGATCAGGAGGATCCCAGCGATGATTACGACGTGGAACGCTGACATCCACGCGTCGCGAGTAGCGATGAACAAGGCGTCACCCGCGGCTCCCGGGAGGTCCTTTGCGAGGTCAAACGCGGACGACGCGGCCTCTCGTGAGTCGGCCGCTTGGCCGGCCGTAAGCCCGGCGCTCGGCTCGAAGGACTTCGTGTAGATGGCTGCGCCGAGCGAGCCGAGGATCGCCACGCCGATACCGCCGCCGAGGTCATAGGACGTCGCCTCGATCGACGCGACCTGCCCGGCGTCGTCGGCGGAGACCGACGACATCAGCGCGTCGTTGCTTGCCACTGTCGCAATCTGCACCACGACTCCCAACACCACAAACGGGACGGCGAACAGAAAGAAACGCGGTGTCTCGTCCAGTAACAGCAGTGAGGCGAGGCACAGCGCAAAGACGCCAAATCCGCCAGCGAGCGCAACGCGCGAACCAAGCGCATGCAGAAGCGGCGAGACGAACAGCGAGGCGACCAGCATCGCGACGATTGACGGCAGCATCCACAGACTGGCCGTCGATGGCCCGAGCCCGAGGACGAACTGCAGATACTGCGCCAGGAACAGCTCGAGCCCGACCCAAGCCACCAGCGCGACCAGCGTGGTTGCGACGGCGACCGCAAACACCGGGCGTCGGAACAGACTCACGTCCAGCAGCGGCCTCGCGTTGCCGATCTGCCGCCGGACGAACAGCGTCAGTAGAACAATCGACGGGAGGAACGTCCCGAAGGCCTTCGGATCCGTAATGCCAAGCCGCGCACCCTCCTTGATGCCAAACGCCAGCAGCAGCACGCCAAGCGTCGCCGCGAGCACCGAAACCGTGTCCCACGGCGGCGGATCGCTGTGCTTGACCTCAGGCAGGCCGAGGATCGCGAACGGCAGTACAACGGCCAGGATGGGCACATTGATGAGGAACACCGCGCCCCACCAGAAATGTTCGACGAGGAATCCGCCGACGAGAGGGCCGGCCGCGCCGCCGCCCGCGAGAATCGCCGACCAGATGCCGATCGCCTTGACGCGCTCGCGCCGATCCGGGAACAGCGCACGAATGATCGACATCGTGTTGGGCATGACCATCGCCCCGCCGACGCCCTGGAGCGCCCGGCCGGCGATCAACATCTCAGGGTTCGTGGCGAACGCTGCGAAGGCCGACGCACTGGTGAAGATAATCAAGCCGACGATCAGCACGCGCTTGCGCCCGAAGCGGTCGCCAAGCGTCGCGGCGGCGAGCAACAAGGGGGCGGCGACGAGCGCGTAGATGTCTACGATCCACAGCAGCTCCGTGGAAGACGGCTTGAGGTCTTCCGCGATCGATGGCGCCGCGATGTGCAGGACCGTGATGTCGATGATGACGATCAGCAGCGCCGCCGAGATGATGCCAAGCGACCGCCAACGCGCGGGCGAGCCCATCGCATCGGTCTTTTGCTGAGCGAGCGGTTGCGGGGTCATACAGACACCACCCGATCGTTGCTCGCTTGCCCTTGGAGTCCTCCGTAGCAAATGGCCAGGAACAGCTCCTTCACCGCGCGCTCACCCACGTAGCCCGCGCTCACCGCGTAGAGCATCGCAAAGGCCTGCGAACAGATTGAGAAGGACAGGACCGCCGCGGGAACGTCGACGCGGAACACGCCCTCCTGCTGGCCGCGGGCCGCGAACCGGACGAGCCGCTCACCCTCGGCTATAGCCTGCTCGAGAAGCCCGGCAACGTTGGCGATCGGTGGATCAGCCCACAGCAGGTGCTGCGCCGTCGCGAGCGCAAGGACCTCGTCACCGATCGACTCGAGTGCGTCGCGCGCAGGGCGATCGTCGATGCCCGCCTCGTCGAAGATGCGCCGCGTTTCCTGCACCGCGAAGCGCGCGACCTCGCCCTTGAGCTCTGCGCTACTGGAGAAATTGCGGTGCAGGGTCGTCCGACTGACCCCGATCTTGGCGGCGATGTCCCCCATCGACGCACTGATGTCGTTGGCAAGCGCAGCCGCGGCCTTGCTTGTCAGCTCATTGCGATCCATGCGGTACACACTAGCACCGTGTGACACAAAAGTGTTGCACGAGGTTCATGGATGTCCGATGCTCTCCATCGGTCGGCCTTCGATACGATTCCGTTCTCGTACACCGTCCCACCGTCGACCCACTCGCTTCTGGGCTCGGCGGCCCGAGAGAGAAAGCCGGCTACCCGCTATGACCGTCAGTCCCGTGAAAACGTTTCACCGTGCGCAAACCATCGGGTCGCTGGTGCGTCCCGATTGGCTCATGAAGGCTCGGCTCGAACTTGCCAACGGTGATCTGACCGTGCGCGAGTTCAAGAAGATCGAAGACCGCGCGGTTGACGAATGCATCCGGATACAGGAAGAAGCCGGTCTCACGCTGATCAATGACGGCGAGCTGCGGCGGGATTCCTACATGGACGGACCGATGGTGAAGCTCGGCGGATACAGCTTCGTCGAGGGCGGGGAGGGTCAGGAGTGGTATCACCTGGACGGAACAGCCGAAGTGGTCGGCGCGGGCGGCACCGTCGCCGTGGTCTCGCCATTGACCCGCATCGGCTCGATGTTCGCCGAAGAGTGCACATACCTTCGCTCACACACCGATAGCGAGATCAAGTGCACGATCGTCTCGCCGATGTCGGCGATGTTTGCGTGGAATTCCGAGCTGTCGAAGGACGCGTATCCGACGCCGATTGCTTTGATGGAGCACCTGGCCGAGCTTCTCCGGGACGACATCAAGGAGCTCAACGCCCTCGGCTGTAACTACATCCAGATCGATGCGCCTGAGTTCACGTTTGCCGTCGACGACCGCCGTCGCAAAGAATGGTCAGACCGGGGCGTCGATCCTGATGAACTCGTTGCCGAGAGCATCCGGATCATCAACGGGATGTTCGAAGGGCTGGATACGTGCCAGGTGAGCATGCACCTTTGCCGCGGCAACTGGGACGGTCGGCACATGGCGGAGGGCGGATACGAGCAGATCGCCACATCGATCTTCCAGAACGCGCCGCTGATCAACGAGTATCTACTCGAATATGACGACGCGCGCTCCGGTGGTTTCGAGGTTCTCGAAAGCGTCCCGGCAGACAAGTACGTGGCCCTGGGCTTGGTCTCGACCAAGCGCAACTCGGTCGAAAGCGACGATGACATCAAGGCTCGGATCTCCGAGGCTTCGCAGTTCCTGCCTCTCGATCAACTGGGCATCTGCACGCAATGCGGCTTCGCTCCGGTCGCGACGAGCGACATCATCACGCCCGAGGTTCAGCGAGGCAAGCTCGAACTCATGACCAGGGTCGCGTCCGAGGTCTGGGGCTGACACCCCTCGCCAGCGAGGGTGGCCTCAGGCGGTCTTCGGGATGCGTCGAATCGCAAACAACGGCGAGCCACATGAGGGGCAGAAGCCTTCCCAGCCAGGGCGGCCGTTGGAAAGAGTGACCTCACGGGCCTCCGCGATCGTGACCTTCTCGCCGCAGACGCACCAGCCCTTTGGCTCTGGACCCGGCGTGTCTTGAGGAGTTGCCACAGCGCCAGCATAGACCGGAACCTCGCTGACAAAGCTTCGGGCCGCGGCAGGCCGCGATACTGAGGCCATGGCCGATCGCAACGTGCTGGGCGGGGACCTGGAGCCCTGTGGTACCGACCCCATCACGGGCTTCTATCGCGACGGCAGCTGCACTTCCGGTGTCGAGGACCGAGGACTCCATACGATCTGCGCGGTCGTCACGGCGGAGTTCCTCGAACACCAGCGCAGCATCGGCAACGACCTCAGCACGCCGATGCCCGAGTATCACTTCCCCGGCCTGGAGCCGGGCGATCGCTGGTGTGTGACCGCCGTGAACTGGCTACGGGCCCACAAGGACGGCGCGGCCGCGTACGTGGTGCTCGCCTCAACGCACGAGCGGACGCTCGAGGTGGTTCCGTTAGAGGTGCTGCGCCAACACGCAGTCGACGTCCCACCGGACACAAGCACACTCGAGAACTGATTCGAGCGCGCCGCAGCACCGCAGATTTCAAGATCGGCGCGAGCGGGTAAGCCGATGGTTCGCTACCCCGAGGAGAGACCATGTCAACCTGGGTGATCATCGCGCTGGTGGTTGTGGTTCTGGTCATCGCCGCCATCGCGTTCATGAAGCTGAGTCAGAAGCGCCACGCCGAGCGCGAGAGGCGCCGCGAGCGCCTCGGGACAGAGAAGGCCGGCCACGAGCAGCAGATCGATGCAAACGCGCGTCGCGCGCGAGAACTGTCGGAGCGGGGCGACGAGCTTCAGGGTCGCGCGCAATCCGAGCGCGAGCAGGCCGAAGCGCTCCAGCGGCAGGCGGCGAGCCACCGCGCGAAGGCGACCGAGTTCGAAGCCGATGCCCAAGATGCCAGCGGCGAGGGCGAGCGAGCCCGTCAGGCCGCCGCGCGGCACAGTGACCGTGCCACGGAAGCCCAGCGCGAACTCGAGGATCTCTGACCCCAATTGCTTCGTCCTGCGGCCATATGGCCGCAGGTAGCCGACCGCCGCCTACACGCGCAATGCCGGGAGCGGCAGCGCCGGATCCGCGGCGTCGATCTCGCGCGCGAGCCGGTGTCCGCTGAAGACGGCGTCTGCGAGGTCTTGCGGCGCGATGCAGTCACCGATGCGGTAGAGCGCCTCGATGCCGGCGCTCTCGCGCTCATCGGCCATGCCGAGAAGCTCGGTATAGAGCTCGCTGTCGGAGCTGCGGCGGGCGAGCAGAACCGTGGCGTCGGCCTCGACGGGGGTCTCGCTCATCGTCGAGTCGAGAAACACGGGGCCCGTAGGCGCGACCGCGACCATGAAGTGCGATGGCCGCAACCGACCTCCCGCGGCCCCGATCGCGCCGATCAGCGCATGTGACACTCCATCGCTGTGCGAACGCATCGCGATGTCGGCGAACGGGCTGGCAAGTTCGACCTCGTGACCCTGGGCCTGTAGGTACTGGACGACGCCCAGCGCCAGAAAGTCGGCCTGGCAGTCGTAGACGACCACGTGTTTGCCGGGGATCTTCTTGCCGCCGACTATGAACTGCTCGGGTGTCAGGACGTGATCGAGGGACGCATCGGCGCCTGGGATCGGGGTGTTGGTGAAGAAGCTGTCGGCCTGCGTGGCCCAGTGCGAGCCGGTCGCGACGATCACGATCGCGGCCCCGGAAGCGAGGACTCCATCGGCGTCGAGACGCTTCGAGCCGGAGAACTTGATGTCCGGGGTGTTCTCGACGATCGCCTTGCGCTCGGAGACGACGCGCCCCCACTCGCCGAAGCCGGGGAGCTGACTGAACCAGCGCATGTGGCCACCCATCTCGCCCTCGGCGTCGACGATCTGGACGTCCTTGAAGCCGCGCCGCGCGAGGACGGTCGCGCATTCAAGCCCTGCCGGACCCGCACCGACGATCAGCACCGGCCGATCGGCGTTGGTCGCGGGCGTGAAGCGCTCCGGAGCCCAGCCACGCCGGTGTTCCTCGCCGGTTGTCGCGTTCTGGCTGCACGCCATGTTTCCGTCCATGGCCGACGCGATCGCACAGCGGTTGGACCCGATGCATTTGCGGACCTGGCCAACCTCGCCCGCAGCGATCTTGCGCGGCATGAAGGGGTCGGCGATGCCCGGTCGTGCGGCACCGATGAAGTCCAGCTGGCCCGAATCGATGATCTCGAGCATGCGATCGGGATCGGTGAAGCGTCCCGTGCCGACGACCGGCTTGTCGGTG
>DATMIZ010000006.1:0-2707 GCA_035554055.1 Baekduia sp.
AGATCGCCTGGGCAAAGCTGGAAGTCCTCGCAGAGGGCGCCCAGCTCGCGTCAGAGCAGCTCTGGTCCTGACCAATTCATCCGACCCCCGAACGCCGGGGGTCGGATGGTTGATCCTGATTGGCGGGGTCGCCGCCGGTCCCGCACTTTCGATCGATAGCTATCTACCCGCGTTTCCGGCAATCGCCAAGGAGTTCGGCGCAAGCCCGTCCGCAGTACAGCTCACGCTCACCACGTTTTTTGTCGGGATGATCCTTGGGATGGTGGTGGCGGGGCCACTGAGTGACAGATTTGGCCGCAAGCCGCCGCTGGTGATCGGACTTGCGATGCTGTCTCTTGCGTCCCTCGCCTGTGCACTGGCGCCTTCGGTTGAGTTTATGATCGGCGCCCGATTTGTTCAGGGGGCCGCGGCGGCTACAGGCATGGCGCTTCAGGCCGCCGTAGTTCGTGATATCGCACACGGTGCCCGAGCCTCGCGTTTGCTCGCCTCGCTCATGCTCGTCACGATGGCCGCTCCAATAATCGCCCCTCTCATCGGCAGCAACTTTCTGCTGCTCGGGTCATGGCGTTGGATCTTCGTCGCCCTTGCGGCCTACGGGGCGATCTGGTGCGGGCTCGTGAGCGTCTGCATCCACGAGACACTGCCACCCGAACGACAACGACGCGGGTCCCTGGCGAAACATCTCCGCGAATACAAGGTGCTGGTGCGCGATCGCTCCTTGCTGGCAGTTGGTCTGGCCGCTGGCCTGGTCAGCGGGGCCTTCTACGTGTATCTGTCGGGGTCTTCGCCGGTGCTCCAGGGCGTTTACGGCGTGTCTCCTCAGGCTTACGGCGTGTTGTTCGCGATCAACGCAATCGGCGTCGCACTCGCGGCACAGTCGAACCGTCTCATTTTGCGGCGCCGGTCTGTCGAGCAGGCGATGAAACTCGGCCTAGCGGTGGCCGCGATCGCTGGTGCGAGCTTGGTAGCCGCCATCGCGATCGGAGGTCTCGGATTGCTGGGCGTCCTGATCCCGCTGTTCGTGATCGTGGGGGCCTGCGGCCAGATCTACCCGAACGCAATTGCGCTCGGGATGGCGGGCCACCCCGATTTGGCCGGCGGTGCGTCCTCGTTGCTGAGCTTGATGCAGATAGGGCTGGGCGCCGCCCTTGCGCCGCTAGCCGGCATCGGTGGTGCGCGCTCGGCACTCCCGATGGCAATCGCCATCGGGGCACTGGCGATCAGCGCTCCGATCGTTTTTCGCATCGTCGGCGGGAGTAACGAGCGACGGATAGCCGGCCCGTGACGCCTACGCCATACGCAGGCTGCGTACGCTCTCGCGAAAGGTGGCGCCGGGAACGTAGTCGCTGCGAATGGCGCCCGCCGCACGTAGAGCTGGTACGAGACGCTCGGTGAGATTGTCGAGGAAAGCAGCGTTGCTGGCCATC
Source organism: Baekduia sp. (assembly GCA_035554055.1). Lineage (GTDB taxonomy): Bacteria > Actinomycetota > Thermoleophilia > Solirubrobacterales > Solirubrobacteraceae > Baekduia. Next base: position 1,428 of record DATMIZ010000006.1, read on the forward strand.
TCACCGGTGATCATGATGCCGTCACCGCCGACCTCGTCCATGAATTCGAGCATTTGCTCCGCTATCTGCTCAGGCGTTCCGCGCAGCGAGGTGCTGTCGCCGGGCTTGCTGAACGCGGCCAGCGTTTCTCGCAAGGTCAGGCCCCGCCTGGCCGTTTCGATGAGGCGCTCGAACATCGATTCCACGCCGGATGGCGGCAGATCGGTCGGAAGTGGCTGATCGAGTGGAAACGCGCTGAGATCGATATCGAAACCCTGCGACATCTGCTCAAGCACCGCGCCGATCTGAGCATCCGTAATCTGCGGGGGGACGGCTGGATCCCAGCCGTCCGGCTCGAAGATGACGTTGAATCCATAGACGACGCTGATGTCGTCGGGGCTGCGACCGAATCGCTTGGCACGCGCGCGTATGTCATCGCGCGCCGCTTTGGAATCCTCAAAGGAGTCGGTCGGCAGCGCAAAGGTGAGTTCCGCGTGCTTCGCGGCAAAGTCGCGGCCGCGCGGCGACGCGCCCGCCTGCGCTAGGAACGGCGTGCCCTGCGGCGAGCGGATCGTGTTCAGCGGGCCTGCGGAGCGGTAATAACGCCCGACGAAATCGACGACACGCACCTTGTCGGGATCGATGTATGTGTCGGTGTCGAGGTCAGCCACGACGGCATCGGGGTCCCATGCGGCCCACAACTTTTGGACCAGTTCCAAATACTCATCGGCGCGGTCGTAGCGCTCGTCATGATCCGGCAGCTCGATCCCGAAGTTGAGGGCCTCGCCCTGCTCGTACGAGGTGACGATGTTCCAGCCGGCTCGCCCGCCGGAAAGACTGTCGATGGTGCTGAATGTACGGGCGAGCTGGTAGGGATTGTAAAAAGTCGTCGACGCGGTCGCGATCAGACCGATGTGCTCCGTCGATCCCGCCAGCATCGAGATCAGCGGCAGCGGGTCGTGCTGCGGCGCGGTGGCGGCGTGCGCCAGCGCGCCGGCCAGCGACCCGTCGGAGCGCCTCCGCACCGCGAGCGTGTCGAGGAAGAACATGAAGTCGAGCTTCGCGGCTTCAAGTCGCTTCGCCTTTTCCACGAAGTAGCGCCCGCTCGACCAATCCTCGCCGTGCAGCCGGTCCTGGGTAGCCAGCCAGGCCGGCACTGTGAACGACTCCAGCGTGCCCAGCACGAACGGCCTGCTGCCGTTCGTGCTGGTTTTGCGCTGACTTCGGGGCATTCTCGTGCCGGTGGCTTTCTTTAGGACCAGAGTCGCTTGCTGGCGATCTCGGCGCCGTCAGCAATCGCC
>DATMIZ010000007.1:0-9973 GCA_035554055.1 Baekduia sp.
GGCGCGCGGACATGCCTCGTGGGCGACATTGCACCCAACTATTGGGGGCGATGTCGCCCAGGCGGACATGTGTCCAGAGCTGCTGTCAGCGCGCCGTGCGCAGCCAATCGCTGAAGTCCGCCCACGCGAGCGAGGCGCGCCAGCCGACCTCTGCGAAGGCGTGACGAGCGCTCAACAGCCAGCGCGGGCGGAGTCCGAAGAACTTCAGCACCACCCATACGAGCAACGCCACCAGCGCCAGGCCGCCGATCGTGGCGATGACGACCAGCGCGGGAGTGTCGCTGCGCTCGACCGTCGAATCCTTGCCGGGCTTGGCGCCGGGCGGGAGTGCCTGAAGGCCCTTGGGGTCCGTGGTCGTAGGCGGGGCGGCGGGCGGCGTCTGCGCGATCGCGGTCGGCGAAACGGCGGTCGCAAGCGCGATCGCCAGGACGACTATCAGCCCAAAGCGCATCGCTCCAGACTAGGGATTCAGCGGTGGGCCGGGGACCACACCGGCACCCTGGCCGGCGAGGGCCAATACGACCACCACGACGAGGACGATCAGGAGCTTCTGTGCGTTGTCCTGGTCGCCGCCGCGCGTGAGTTCGAATTTCTTCCTTGGCTTGGCGACGGCTTTGGTCGTCGCGGACTTCTTCGACTTGCGCGGCTCGAGACGGAAGGGCTTTCGTTTGCCGGTTCCCTCCGGCTTGGGCGCTTTCGCCTTGTGCGAGCCGCGCCGGAAGGACTTGCGCTTTTCCGGCACCGCAGGGCTCGGAGGGGCGAAGGTCTCCGGCGGCGCAGCCGAGACAGGTGCCACGGATTCCGGGGCTGGCGGAGCTGGCGGAGCCGACGGCGGCTCTGGTGTGACCTGGGCGGGCGCCGGGGGAGCGGGTGCTGCGGCCGGCGGTTCTGGCGCGGCCTCTGCCTCTGCCGGTGGCGCGGGTGCCGCGACCGGCGGCTCTGGCGTGAAAGCCGCGGCGGGCTCCGGCACCGGCGGCGCTGGTGTCGCCAACGGCTCGACTGAAGCCGGCGCGGGAGGGGACGGTGGCGCCATGCTGGCGTGCTCGATCGCGTCCTCGGTCTGGCGGCGCAGCTCGGCGATCTCCGCGCTTGCATCATGCAGACGCCTTTCAGCTTTCTCCGCTCGCGCCGTCGAAGTCTGAATCCGCGTCCGCGAATCCGCTTCGTGCGCTTCGAGTTCCACGAGCCGCGCGGCCGCCTCTGAGCTGCGGCGCTCTGCGGCGATCAGCTGCTCACGGACCTGGTTCTCTCGAGCCTGGACGTCGGCTGCCACGCGCTGCGCTTCGCTCGCGAGCGTCGCCTGGTCCTGTGCGTGGCGTCGCGCCTCCTGCAGGCTTGACTCGAGCTCGGAAGCGCGACGTCGTTCCGCCTCGACTGCTGCTTCGAGCTCGGCGAGTCGTTGCTGGCTCTGAGCAAGCGTCGTCTCCGCTTGGCTGCCGGCGCCCTTCAGGGCGGCGAGTCGCTGCTCGAGCTCGACCGTTGATGTGCGGGCGTGCTCCTGGGCTTCGACGCTTGCGTCCAAAGCGGCTTGAAGCATCTGGGCGTCACGCGCGGCGTCTGCGAGACGCTGTTCCAGATCGGTGACCGTCGCCTGTAGCTGCGGTACGCGCGCATCGTCCCGAGGCGCGGCGGCGGCGATACGGCTCGAGATCATCTGTTCCTCGAGCTGATCCTCCGCGGCGCGCCGCGCGCGACGTTCGTTGTCCAGGCGCGACTGCAGTTCGCGCACGGCGTCCTGCAGAGCTTCGAAATCGTGGTCCACGGACGCCACGGCGTCAGGCACATAGGGCGGGGGCGGCGCCGGGGCTGCCACCGGCTCGGGCACCGACGGTGGGGCAAATGTCTCGGCGGCCGGCGTGGCGGGTGGATCCGGGGTCACCGTGGGGGTTTGGAATCCCACTCGCGGCAGACCGCTACCCCCGCCCGGCTCTGACAGCGCGAACGCCGCCCCGCCCGCGATCTCGAGCGCATAGCCGGTGTGGATGTCGCTGATCATCCTCGAGGGGACCGCGAAGTCCGCGCCCCAGAACTCGCCGGCCGGTGTGGCGATCAGGTTTGTGTCTGTGCCGGCGACGGGCGCGATGCGATCGAGTCCGGCGCCGCTGCGGATCAGCAGCACTGGATCGGCGACGACCTCCGGCTCGGTGGCGATCCAGCGCCCGTCGAGTCGCAGATTCACGGAATCCCCGGTGACGGTCCCGCGTTCGAATTGGTCGACTTGAAAAGTTGCCATTGTTCAGAGAGCCCCACTGACTACCTTCACCGCCGCTGCAAGGATTTCCTGCTTGGGCAGCGCACCATCGAGCACGACGAACCGGCCCGACTCCGCCGCCGCGAGCCGATCGTACGCCTGTGTGACGTCGGCAAAGAAATCCGATCCCGCGCGTTCCAGCCGGTCATCCTCGGACATGCGTTGAGCGGCGAGCTCGGGCGTGACCCGGATCAGCAGCGTCAGATCTGGCGTGAGCCCAGCCGTGGCGAGCTCGTTGATCGCCTGGACCGCGGCGATGCCAAGCCCGCGTCCGGCGCCTTGGTACGCCAGCGATGAATCGACGAAGCGATCGAGCAGCACGCTGCGACCGGAGTCGAGCAACGGTCGGAGCTTCTCGCTGACGAGCTGAGCGCGCGCGGCCGCAAACAGCAGCGCTTCGGCCTGGGCAGAGATCTCGAGCTCGGGGTCCTTGACCAGTACGCGGATCTGCTCTGAGAGCCCGACGCCGCCGGGTTCGCGCAGCGCCACGAGCCGGTCTGCGAAGTGCTCGCTCAGTCCCGCGCAGAGCGTCGACTTGCCCGAGCCATCGATGCCTTCGACCGTGATCAGCTTTCCGCGCACCGCCGTAGCATCTCAGCGATGCTCGACGACGCCCTTGCCCGCCACCCGCACGCCCGCGCGGTGCTCGCCGGCGCGCTGCCACCAGCGGGCGTTGCGTCGCACGCTTACCTCTTCCATGGGCCGGCCGGTTCGGGCAAGCGCACGGCCGCCGTCGAACTCGCCGCGGCACTCCTCAGTGATGGATCTTCGGACCCGGCGAACGCGGCGCAGCGCGTGCGTGACTGCGTGCATCCGGACTTCACGCGGGTCGCGCCGAGCGGCGCCGCGCTGATGATCCGCTCGGACATCGACGAGCCGGTCGTGTCCGCCGCGACGCGCACGCCGTTTGAGGCCCGTCGCCGCGTCTTCATGATCGAGCGCGCGGACACGATGAACGACGAAGCCGCCAACCGCCTGCTCAAGACGCTCGAGGAGCCGGCGTCGTTCGTGCACCTGATCCTGCTCACGGACCATCCCGCCGCGATGCTGCCGACGATCGTCAGCCGCTGTCAGCCGGTGCGTTTCGAGGCCGCGCCCGCGCGCCAGATCGCCGAGCAAATGCAGCATCAGAACGGAATCCCCGGTGATGTCGCCGAGGCGTGTGCACGGCTCTGCCTCGGCGACGGTGAACTCGCACTGCGGCTTGCGCTCGGCGAGGGCGAGTTGCTGCGCGCTGCCGCTCAGACGTACACGCGTGCGCTGATCGCCGGTGAGCTGCATAACGCCTCGGGCCAGCTCTTGATCGAGCAGTCAAACGTGCAGAAGCAGCGCGCGATCGATGCCGTCAACGAGCGCATCAGCCGTGAGGCCGAGGTCCTGGGCGATCGCGATCGCCGCCGTCACGAGCGCGAAGGTGAGACGGCGGCCAAGCGCGCGGGCCGCCGGGCCGGGACGCAGACGCTGGACGACGGCCTGCGTCTCGTCAGCCTCTGGTTGCGCGACGTGGCGGTCGTTTCGGACGGCCTGCCCGCGCTTGTGCGCAACAGCGATCGCGCTGCCGCGATCGCCGAGGACGCGCAGACCGTCGATTCCGCGCATGCGCGTGCGGCGGCGGAGATCGTCGAGGAGACGCGCACGATGCTGGCGCTCAACCCCTCCGAGCCGCTGCTGCTCGACGCGCTCGCCTCACGCGTCGAGCGTGTCCTGCACGCCTGATCAGGCGATCGTGCCCGCCGCGGTCAGCACCAGCACCGCCGCGCCGAGGATCACGCGGTAGCCGACGAAGACCGAGACCGAATTGCTCGAGAGGAACTTCAGCAGGCCGGCGATCGAGAGGTAGCCCGTGATGAACGCGAGCACGACCGCGATCGTCGTCGCGGAGAAGCTTGCGCTTCCGGACCCGCCGATATGCCGAGCCTCGAAGAGTCCCGACAGCACCACCGCCGGCACGCTCAGCAGGAAGGAGTATCGCGCGGCCGCGGCGCGTTCGAGGCCCAGGAACATGCCGGCGCTGAGCGTCGCGCCTGAACGTGAGACGCCGGGGACCAGCGCGGCCGCCTGGGCAATCCCGATCACGACACCGTCACGCATCGTCAGCGAATCGACGCCGCGCTCGCGCTTGCCCACCTTCTCGGCCCACAGCAGTACGAACCCGAGCACGATCAGCGTGGTCCCGATCAGGTACAGATCGCGCGCGCCGTTCTCGATCTGATCCGAGAAGGCCAGCCCGAGGATCGAGATCGGGATCGTCCCGATCAGGATGTACCAGCCGAGCCGCGCGTCGAGCGTCTTGCGGACCTCTGCGTCTGTCAGTGAGCGCAGCCAGGCGCGCCCGATGTTCCAGAGGTCCTTGCGGAAGTACAGGAGCACCGCCGCCATCGTGCCGAGCTGCACGACCGCCGTGAACGCCGTGCCGGGATCGTCCCAGCCGAGAAACGCCGGCACGATCCGCAGGTGCGCGGTGCTCGATATCGGGAGGAACTCGGTGAGGCCTTGGACGGCCCCGAGAACGATCGCTTGAAGCCAGTCCATGAGCCGCGCAATCTAGCTTGGGGGCGCTACGAAGCGCTGTTCGCCTTGCGCTTCTTAACCTTGATCTTGGCCTTCATGCCGAGGTCGGCGTGCGCGGGCAACGTGCAGATCAGGGTGTAGGTCCCGCTGCGCCGGAGGCGCACTTTCAGCTTGTCGGTACCCCCAAAGGGCGTGACTTCGCGACTCTTGGGGCTCAGATATCCGCCCGGGCCTGAGATCTGCACGTCGTGACGGTCCTCGCCGAAGTTCTTCAGATTGAAGACGACGCGGCCCGTCGGCACGCTCGCGCGATAGACGGAGATCCGGTACTCGCGCAGGCCGAGCCCGACGACGCTCTGCTTGGCTTTTGCGGCGCCGGTCGCCTGCGCGCAGACACCGCTGGCGAGCAGCGCGACGGCGGAAGTCGCGAGCAGCGAACGCACCGATCTCATGCGACGAGTGCCACGCGGCCGACAGCGCCGGCGTCGGGGAGTACGGAACCAGCGCCGGTGCCGAGCCACTGCTCGAGCACGCTTGAGTAGACGGAGCGGAAGTCGACGGTCACGCCGAGATTGTCCTGACGGTCAAAGGCGTTGAGGTCGGGATAGGGCGTCAGCATCCCGGCGCGGGCACGGGTGCCCATCACCCAGGCGATGCCGCCGGCGCCGTGGTCGGAGCCGCCGGATGAGTTCTCCTTCGGGCGCCGTCCGAACTCGGTCCAGACGAGGGTCAGCACGCGATTGGCGACGCCGCGCGCCTCCAGGTCCGCTTGGAACGAGCTCAGGCATTTGGAGAGCGCGCCAAGATCGTTCGTCAGCCCCGCCTTCTGCCCGTCGTGCGTGTCGAAGTCGCCCGGCGCCTCAGCGGTCGCCACGCGGATGCCCAGCGGCAGGCTGATCATCGCGGCGAGGTGGCTGAGGCGGCCACCGAAGCGCTCGGCGGCGGATCCATCGGCGGCGGTCGGGTACGCGACACCGGGTGCCAGCGGATCGGCGTTGGTCTTCGAGTCGGGCAGGTAGGGCTCGAGCGTGCGCGCGACGTAGCGCGACTGGCGTGCCGCCCCGAAGACGGCCTGGGGGCCGGGGCCGCGGCCGCGGCGGGCGGCGAGCCGCTCGTAGTGCGCGTTGTAACGGTCTTCCCACTCGCCCCAGACGCCGGGGATCCAGGCCTGAGCATCCTCGGGCGACGACACCGCGGCGACAGGCTTTGACGATCCGCGCAGCAGCGGCGAAAGTCCATACTCCGATGACAGGCCTTGGAAGGGATTGTCCGGATTGCCGTTGCGGTCGATCCAGCGCGCGAGCCATCCGGAGGACGGGCGCATGTTGACGAGGCCGCTCTCCCAGAAATGACGCGAGTTGAAGTGCGAGAGATCGGGATTTGCGTAGTCGATCCCGGGGATGAATCCGATCCGGCCACGGTCATAGAGGCCCTTGATGCCACCGTCCACGCCGAGCCCCAGGGATGGGTGCACGCCGAAGCCCGTCGTACCGAGCTCGATCGGGGCGTCGACCTTGATCGTCGGCCGCAGATCGGCGTAGCGGCCGTAGCTGCCGGTCGGGATCAGTGTGTCGAGGAGGTCGAGGCCGCCCGGCACGAAGATGCTGACGAACACCGGTGCATTGGGGTTCACCGCGGCATCGGCTTTTGCAGCGTCGAGCGCGTGCGTAAGCGGCAGCGCCTGCGCGGCATACATCGAGAGCGTCGTCGCGAGGCCCGTCTGGAGTAGCCGACGACGGCTGACGGGCGCGTCGAGCAGTCCCCGGCGGGCCAGATCGGTTTCTGAGAAGTCGTTGCAGTGCGGCATCAGTGAAGAGAGGCGTCCGGCCCCGCGAGCAGTAGGTGGCGCAGCGCGGATTGAGTGATCTCCGCCTGCCAGGGTTGGAGCTTGTCGCCGCGGCCGCGGCCCGCCGAGAGGAACTCCTTGGCCATTCTCTTGAGCTCGCGATCGGTCGCGTCGCTGGTCCACGGGCTGCCCGTCGCAGACCGCGCTTTGGCGATGTGCTTGGACGACGACCACGACGTCGGGATCGAGTTCTTCGTCACCTTCAGCGGCGGCTTTGAGACCAGATAGCTGGCGCAGAGGAAGCGCGCGCGCATCGTGGCCGTCGACATCCACGCTGTGCCGGTGTCCCAGCCGGCGACGCTCGGCGGATTGAACAGTTGCTGGCCCATCTCGGCTGAGATCCACGTCCACGCATCGGTGTCGATGCCCTTGCCCGCGCTGCGCAGCGTGCCGGCGATATGCACGACCGGCCACTTCACCATCCGCGGATCTTCAAGGTGTGAATACAGCGCCGGGTGCTCGAGGATCTCGCGGACCACAGGCGCGATCTTGTGCCCTGACTTCACGTACACGCGCGCCAGGCGTTTGCGCGTCGCGCTTGAGAGCGGCTCGGGAATGAAGTAGCTCCACAGCTTCTCGACCAGAAATGGGCCGTGCTTCGGGCTGGCGACGGCGATCCGCAGCACGTCCTTGTAGCCCCAAGCGCCGGTCTTGCCAAGCAGCGTCTTGTTGCCGGCGTCCCAGCGCGTCGCATCGAAGTACACGGTCAGCGGTTTGCCGTTCGATGCGGTGCCGCGGAAGCCGGTGAGCGCTCGCGCCGCCTCACGGACGTCGGTCTCTGTGTATCCGTTGCCGGCGCCGAGCGTGAACAGCTCGAGCAGCTCGCGCGCGTAGTTCTCGTTCGGGGCGCGCTTGTTGGAGTTGACGAGCGACAGGAATTCCTGCATCGCCGGATCGAGCGTCACCGCGGTGAGCAGGCTGGGGAACGATCCGAGCGCGCCCTTGCGCAGCTTGTTGTTCTGGGCCAGCATCAGCGGCGTATCGGCGTCGCGCGTCGCGAAGTGGTCGTGCCAGAAGAGCGTCATCTTCTCGACCAGCGGGCGCTGACTGCGGACCATCTTGTCGAGCCACCACAGCTGGTCGTGGCCCCATTCGTTGAACGGATCGAGCGTCGTGCCGACCCGCGGCGCGTGTCCGACCATGCGCTTGGCGCCGTGCGGCCCGCGGCCGCCCCTGATCAGCCAGTCGATCGTTTCCCGCTTGCCGCGGCGCGCCCAGTAGTCGATCTCCTTCGGGGTCCCGCCGAAGCCCGCCCGCCAGAGCAGGCGCGCGGCATGGGCGCGCGACCAGTTGCGCTTACGTGCCATCCCCCTCAGCATCGGCCACCTCGCGCAGGGCCTTAGCGCCCGCGCCCCGCACTGGACGTACCTAGTGAATGAGGTTCTTGGTCTGGCAGCGGATCGCGATCCGCCAGCAGATGAAGCTGAACGCCCAGATCACGCTGACGTGGAACGCCACATCGCCGAACGACTGGGTGTTGAAGATGAACCCGCGTACGAGCTCGACGCAGTGGTAGACGGGATTGAAGTTGGCGGCGAACTCAATGGCGCTGGGCAGTGTGGAGATCGGGAAGAACGTGCCGGCACAGAGGAACAGCGGCGTCACGATCGTCGATGTCACGTAGCTGAAGTGATCGACCGAGTTCAGGATCGCCGCGAAGATCAGGCCAAAGCAGGCCCAGCCAAAGCCGGTGAAGAAAGCGATCACCGGGACCGCGAACATGCCCCAGGCAGGGTCGAGTCCGAAGATCATCGCGACGAACATCGGGATGCACCCGTAAACGGACGCGCGCAGCCCGATCCACAACGCCTCGGCGGTGACGATCTCCTCGGTGTCCACGGGCGCGGCGAGCAGCGCGTCATAGGTGTGCTGATGCTCGGCCTTGAAGAAGGCGCCGAACATCGCCGAGAACACCGACGACATCATCACTGCCGTCGCGATCGTTCCCGTCCCGACGAACTCGACGTAGGTGTGGCCGTCGATCTGATCGACGAGGGCACCGAGGCCGAAGCCGAACGCCAACAGGTAGATCGTCGGCTCCACCGACGAGGAGAAAGTCGTCGACTTCCAATACGCGGTGAAGTTGATCATCTCGCGCACGAGCACGCCGAGGATCGAGTGGCGATCCAGGCGCCGCGGTTCGTCCGATGCGCGTAGACGCGAGGCGATCGAGGCCATCAGTGGATCGCCTCGCCGGTCAGCAGCACGAAGACGTCCTCGAGATTTGAGGCGCGCCTTATTCCTTCGGGGTAGTCGCCGTTGACATGCGCGTTGAGGATCGTGACCGACGTGCCGGTGCGACGCGTCGCCCAGCCACGGTCACGCGCGTCGGCTTCGACCTCAGCCAGGCGCGCCACCGGGCCGTACACCTCGAGCGCCGACTCGCCGGCGTGCTCGGCGATCAGCTCGTGCGGGGTGCCCTTGGCGACCGCGCGGCCCTTCGCCATCACGACGACCGTGTTACAGAGGCGCTCTGCCTCTTCGATGTAGTGGGTCGACATCAGGATCGACTTGCCCTCATTGCGCAGATGGTCGATCAGCGCCCACAGCTCTTGGCGCACCTGGGGGTCGAGGCCGACCGTCGGCTCGTCCATCAGGACCAGTTCGGGGTCATGGACCAGCGCGCGTGCGATCAACAGCCGTCGCCGCATTCCGCCGGACAGCTCCTTGACCTGTGCGTCGGCGCGATCGGTGAGCGTCGCGATCTCCAGCGCGCGTTCGATCGCCGCCTCGCGCTCGTGTCGTGGGATCCGGTACAGGTGCGCAAACACGTAGAGGTTGTGGCGCACGCTGAGTGCCTGGTCGAGGTTGTCCTGCTGCGGCACGACGCCCATCCGCGCCCGCGCCGCCTTGGAGTCGCCGGGCAGCCTGTGCCCGAGGATCTCGGCTTCACCCTCCTGCGCGATCGCCTGCGCTGTGAGGATCTTCATCGTCGTCGACTTGCCCGCACCGTTTGGCCCGAGCAGCCCGACGCATGTGCCAACGGGCACATCAAGGTCTAGGCCGGCGACCGCGGTGAGGTCGCCGTAGCGCTTCACCACGCCCCGCAGGCTGATCGCAGAGGCAGAGGACACAGCGCCAACCACACTAGCGATGCTTTGAATTCTGAAAGGCTGCGCCGCATGCAAAGCGCAATCCACTTTCCGGTCTTCGAACCCGCGGGCGGAGCGGCGGCGATCGCCTCTGAGCTCGCTGCCGGCGCGGTCGCCGCCGACGAAGGCGGTGCCAAGACGATCACGCTGATGGATCACTGGTTCCAGATGGAGATGGCCGGCAGGTCCGAGGATCCGATGCTCGAGGGCTACACCGGACTCGGATTTCTGGCGGGACTCACCAAGCGGGCACAGCTCGGGCTGCTGGTGACC
>DATMIZ010000008.1:0-4052 GCA_035554055.1 Baekduia sp.
TTTCTCGGGGTCCTTCGCCTGTCTGTCGGGGGTGACTACATTTCGTGCCATGTAGGCACCAAATCGATGCCACCCCCGGGGGCGTGGGGCGTGGGGCGCGTCGGTCGCGACCGACGCGGCTGAGGGCGCCGGGACGGATCGGCTGCAGTTAATGGGCCACACGCCGTGCAAATGCAGCGGATCGTCGGCGGCTCCGTCTCGCGGTGTGGCTGAGGGCGCAGGGCGCGTGTTCGTCCGGCCGGCACGCTCGCGGTGTGGCTGAGATCGGTGCCGGGCGGACGAACACGTGACCGGCGCACCCAAAACCAAAGCTGTCCGGACTTACTCCCGCATACCGGCGATAACCAATGCCAGTCCGGCTGCGGCTCGCGAATGGAGGCCCGGTCGCAGGGACTTCCAGATCTCCGCTACAATCGCTCGGTCGGTTCATAGTCGCAGCCACCCAATAGCCGGTGCCCCGCCACATACGGGGACGCCGCGGGTGGGGTCCGTGAAGACCGGCCGCCCCGTAGGCGGGGGCACGCCGCGCGCTGTGCTAACTTAGTCCGTCGCGCTTTGCGTACCCACGCTCACGCACCTCTCCCGCCTTTCCCCTCCACCCCTCTGAGGAGCCGCCGTAGTGCCTCGTGCTGCCACTTCTAGGACGCGCCGCAGCTTTGCGCGCCTGGACAAAGTCGTTGACGTCCCCAACCTGATCGACATCCAGAGGCGCTCATTCGAGTGGCTCGTCGACCCGGAGAAGGGAGGACTGCGCGAAACGATCGACGACATCTCGCCGATCGAGGACTACACGGGGCACCTGGCCGTCAACTTCGGAGAGTTCCGCTTCGACGAGTCGCCGGCGTCGATCGCCGAGTGCAAGGAGAAGGACCTCACCTACTCCAAGCCGCTGACCGTCACGGTCGCGTTCATCAACCACGAGACCGGTAAGATCCGTGAGCAGTCCGTCTTCATGGGCGACTTCCCGTGGATGACCGACCGCGGCACCTTCATCATCAACGGCACCGAGCGGGTCGTCGTGACCCAGCTCGTCCGCTCGCCGGGCGCCTACATCATGGAGCCCAAGGACCGCGAGAAGCAGGTCTTCACCGCGAACCTGATGCCCGCACGAGGCAGCTGGCTCGAGATGGAGATCGACAAGAAGGGCAAGGTCTTCGTCCGGATCGACCGCAAGCGCAAGCTGCCGGCGACCGTCCTGCTGCGCGCGATGGCGTACAACCCGGAGACCGACGGTGACGTGGAGGAGTCGGCGGAGGACGTCGAGAAGCTCGACAAGGAGCTGCTCGATCTGTTCGACAACTCCCTCTACATGCGCAACACGGTCGAGTCCGACCCAGAGGTGACGAAGACCAAGAAGGGCGCTTTGATCGAGCTCTTCAAGAAGCAGCGCCCGGGCGAGCCGCCGTCAGTCGACGCTGCCTACGCGCTCCTCAACCAGCTGTTCTTCGATCCCAAGCGCTACGACCTGACGCGCGTCGGTCGTTACAAGCTCAACGCCCGGCTCGGTCAGGACACCGCGCTCGACACCCGCACGCTGACGCACGATGACATCCACGGCCTCGTCCGTGAACTCATCAAGCTGCCGAAGCTCATCGGCATCCCGGAGGACGGCGAGGTCGAGATCAAGGACTACGCCGCCGAGGCCGCGGTCCTGCCGCGCGAGCCGATCGCCGAGTTCCTCGACGAGTACGAGCACTTCGGCAACCGCCGTCTGCGCACCGTCGGCGAGCTGATCCAGGAAGCGTTCCGCATCGGTCTGTACCGCATGGAGCGCGTCGTCCGCGAGCGCCTCACCACTGAGGACGAGGACACGATCACGCCGCAGACGATCGTCAACATCCGCCCGGTCGTCGCTGCCCAGAAGGAGTTCTTCGGTTCCTCGCAGCTGTCGCAGTTCATGGACCAGACGAACTCGCTGGCCGGCCTCAGGCACCGCCGCCGTCTGTCGGCGCTCGGCGCCGGCGGTCTGACGCGCGAGCGCGCGCCGATCGAGGTCCGCGACGTCCACCCGACTCACTACGGCCGGATGTGTCCGATCGAGACACCGGAGGGACCGAACATCGGCCTGATCGGTTCGCTCTCGTCGTACGCGACGATCTCCGAGTTCGGCTTCGTCACGACGCCCTACCAGGTGGTCGAGGACGGCAAGGTCACCGACAAGGTGCTCCACATGGACGCCACCGAGGAAGCCGACAAGCTGATCGCGCAGGCCAACCACCCGATCGACGAGAAGACCGGCAAGCTCAAGGGCCCCGAGGTCCTCTGCCGCACCCAGGCCGGTCAGTACGTGACGGTCGCGCCCAAGGACGTCGATCTCGTCGACGTCTCGCCCGAGCAGATCTGGTCGGTCACCACCGCGATGATCCCGTTCCTCGAGCACGACGACGCGAACCGTGCGCTGATGGGCTCGAACATGCAGGCCCAGGCGGTTCCGCTGCTGAAGACCGACGCTCCGCTGGTCGGTACCGGCATGGAACGCCGCGCCGCGCTCGACAGCGGTGACGTGCTGCTCGCGCCGCAGGACGGCGAGATCACCTATGTCGACGCCGAGAACATCACGATCGAAGGCAAGGACGGCAAGGTCGAGCTCAGCCTGCATAAGTACGAGCGGTCAAACCAGGGCACCTTGATCCACCAGAAGCCGAACGTCCGCGTCGGCGACAAGGTCAAGCAGGGCGACATGCTCGCCGACGGGTCGGCCACCGACCACGGTGAGATGGCGCTCGGCAAGAACCTGATGGTGGCCTTCATGTCATGGGAGGGCTACAACTTCGAGGACGCGATCATCCTTTCGCGGCGCCTCGTCTCCGACGACGAACTGACCTCGATCCACATCGAGGAGTACGAGATCGACGCGCGCACCACGAAGCTCGGTGACGAAGAGATCACGCGTGACATCCCCAACCGCTCGGAGGAGTCGCTGCGCAACCTCGACGACCGTGGCATCGTCCGCGTCGGCGCCGAGGTCCGCTCCGGCGATCTGCTCGTCGGCAAGGTCACGCCGAAGGGCGAGACGGAGCTGACGGCGGAGGAGAAGCTGATCCGCGCGATCTTCAAGGAGAAGGCTCGCGAGGTCCGCGACACATCGCTGAAGGTCCCGCACGGTGAAGGCGGCGTCGTCATCGACGTCAAGACGTTCACGCGTGACGGCGGCGACGATCTGCCGCCCGGAGTCAACGACCTCGTACGCGTGTTCGTCGCCAAGAAGCGCAAGATCTCCGAGGGCGACAAGCTCGCCGGGCGCCACGGCAACAAGGGCGTCATCTCGAAGATCGTCGACGAGCAGGACATGCCGTTCCTCGAGGACGGCACGCCGGTCGACGTGATCCTCAACCCGCTCGGTGTCCCGTCGCGAATGAACGTCGGGCAGATCCTCGAGACACATCTCGGTTGGGCCGCGGCCCAGGGCTGGTACGACGATCCGGACAAGGGCTTCAAGCACGGCGATCGCGTCTACACGGCGACGCCGGTGTTCGACGGCGCCTCGGTGTCGGACGTCGACAACGCGCTCGTCCGCTGGCAGGAGGACCACACCAAGGCCGGCGGCAAGATCAAGATGGACATGGACACCTCGCGTGTCGTAGGCCGCCAGGCCGCCGGCAAGTTCCGGCTCTTCAACGGTCGCACCGGCGAGCCGTTCGAAGAGATGGTCACCGTCGGCTACATGTACATCCTCAAGCTCCTGCACCTCGTGGATGACAAGATCCACGCGCGTTCCACGGGCCCGTACTCGCTCGTCACCCAGCAGCCGCTGGGCGGCAAGGCGCAGTTCGGCGGCCAGCGCTTCGGCGAGATGGAGGTCTGGGCGCTCGAAGCGTACGGCGCCGCCTACACGCTGCAGGAGATGCTCACGATCAAGTCCGACGACACGGTCGGCCGCGTGAAGGCATACGAGGCGATCGTCAAGGGCGAGAACATCGCCGAGCCGTCGATCCCCGAGTCCTTCAAGGTGCTGCTGAAGGAGATGCAGTCGCTCGCGCTCGACGTGCACGTCCTCTCAGAGGAGGGCGCTCACGTCGAGGTGCGCGAGGAGGACGACGAGCTGCTCCGCG
>DATMIZ010000009.1:0-22959 GCA_035554055.1 Baekduia sp.
GCGGAGGCGGCTTCACGACCTGCGGCGTGGCTGTGAGCTCGATAGCCCATCCTCCCGCGATCACGCCAGTGTCCGAGGGTTCGTCATCGGACACGTAGAGCGACCAGGACCCCGAGAAAGTGGGTCCCCACACTGTCCGGAATTGGGCGTTGCCGAGCTCGTCATACACCGAATTCCTGAACACGCCGGACTCCATCGGCCCGGCAAAAGGGATCAGCGCGCCTGTATCGACGAACGTGAGTGTCGCCCCCGAGACCGGTCCGTCACCTCCAGCGTTCTGCAGCAGCGTCCTTGTCGAAAGAGGATCCCAGTCCGCACCGGGCGCTACCAGCACTACGCGGATGTCAGCGGCGTTCGTGTGGGAAACGTCCCGGAGACGAACCGACACTGTGGGTCGATCGACGAAATCGGCGTACGGCACCTGGATCGTTGACGGGGACGGGCTGGCCGGCGTCAGAATGCCTGGAGCCGTTGCATCGTTGATCGTGATCGGCGTCGGGTTTTCGTAGACATATGTCGCCGCGCCTGCGGGTCCGGCGAGCGTCGCGCTTCCAACCACAACAGCAGCAAGCAAGAATCCATTCCTGAAAGCCATCCCCACCCCTAGTTGACGACCGACCCCACGCCGATCGCGCGTCATGGTAGCCGCATCCGATCCCAGCGGTGGTGGGCTGGGTTGACGGCGATATACACCTACAACTCGGCCCGCACCGTTTGGGCGGCGATCAGTGGGGTGCGTGCCGTGACGCGCGCCGTTCGTGCTCCTCGTATGCCTTGGCGATCCCGATGCGGTCGAGCGTCGTCGGGTGCGTTCCGAACACGAACGAGACCCACTTCGGGGGATCGGGGTCGGAGACGTTACGTAACGCGAGGCGCTTGTGAAACTCGATCGCGGCCTGAGGATCGTCGGTGATCCGCAGCGCTGCGGAGTCCGCGTGCGCCTCGAAGCCACGTGAAAGCTGGTTCGACACCAGAGTCATGGGCGTCACGACAAGCGCGATCGCAGCTGCGAGCGCCGGCAACGTCTGGGCTCCAGCGGCACCTTCCGGGCCGAGCTTGCGCGTAACCTCGGCCACCGCCCACATCCCCACGGGGGCCACGATGAGCAGGAACAGCAGCCCGGTCCGGATGTCGTTGTGCTTCACATGGGAGAGCTCGTGTGCAACCACAACGTTTAGTTGGCGCCTGTCGAAGTCGTCGGTCAGGTTGTCGTACAGCACCACACGCTTCGTGCTGCCGATCCCCGTGACGTACGCGTTGACCGCCGTAGTCCGCTGCGACGCGTCGACCGACAGGACATCTCCAACCTTCACGCCTGCTCGCTCCGCGATCCGCATCACGTCGGCCCGTACCGCCGGCGGCGCGTCCTCGAAACGATTGAACAACGGGTCCACGACGACCGGACCGGCGTAGATCGTCCCGACCCCGAAGGCGAAGACGATCGCGGCGCCAGGAATCCACCATGTCCTCGGCAGCCGCCTCATCAACACGATCGCCAGCGCTGCCCCGCCCCCGGCCAGCGCACCGCCGAGCAGCAGCGACTTGCCGACATCCTCGAAGTAGCCGCCGAGCGGCTGGGTCACGAGGCCGACGTCCTTCGCACGCTCGCGCATGATCAGCTGCACGGGTAGTGGCGCGACGTTCACCGCGACCGAGATGGCGGCGCCGGTCAGCGCTGCCGCCAGCAACGGTCGACGAAACGCGCCCTTCAAAGCTCGTGGCGGCCGCGCCACCAGAAGCACCAGAACCCCTGCCTGGATCGCGAGCGTCACGCCGTAGAGCCACAGTTGGGGCTGCCGGAAATCTTGCGCCCGGTCGACCTGGTGGTCGCTGAAGTACGCTGACACCTGGACGTCGGCGGGCTTGATCACCCCATCATTGGGGCGCAGCACCAGCACCGCAATCTCGGCAACAGCCACAGCGGCGACCACTGCCAAGGAGATGCGGAGCCGTCCGCGAACCACTTCGTCACTCTCCCACATGAAGGTCGCAGTCATCTCAGACGTCCACGGAAACCGGCACGCCCTCGAGGCGGTGCTCGCTGACGCGCATGACGCCAAGGTCGGCGCGGTGTGGTGTCTGGGCGACCTCGTGGGCTATGGGGCCGATCCGAACGACTGCGTGCAACTCGTGCTGAAGTCGTCCGACATCTGCCTCGCCGGCAACCACGACCTCGCCGTCACGGGCGAGATCTCGCTGGACGAATTCTCGGCCGGGGCCGCGATCGCCGCGCGCTGGACCCGAGAGGTTCTGCGCGAGGAGAACCTCGAGGCGCTCAAGCAGCTTGAGCCCTCCGACAAGGCCCGCGGCATCGGCCTCTTTCATGCGAGCCCACGCGATCCGATCTGGGAATACGTCGTCAGCTCACTTCTCGCCGAGCTCTGTTTCACCGCGGCGACCGAAACGATCTCGCTGATCGGCCATTCCCACGTCGCGTTGTCCTTCGTCAAACATGAAGGTGAGTTAGCAACGGGCGAGCCGCGCCGTAACAACGACACCATCTCCCTTGTTGAGGGACAGTGGCTCTTGAATCCTGGAAGCGTCGGCCAACCGCGCGACAACGATCCGCGCGCGGCCTGGTTGCTGCTCGACGCCGAGAACCGGACGGCCCAGTGGCGCCGCGTCGAATACGACGTCGCCGGCGCCCAGGCGGCGATCCGCTCGGCACGCCTGCCGGAGTCACTCGCCGAGCGCCTGGAGTACGGTCAATGAAAGTGCGTGCCGTCGTTGCCTTGATGCTCGGAGTGCTCGTAGCGGCCGCCGTCGGCTGCGGCGATCGTTCGAACCTGATCGACGCGGCCGATGCGGCGAACCTCAAGGAGGAGCTCACCCGCGTGCAGACAGCCCTGAACGACAGCGACTGCACCGCGGCCACCAGGGCGGCCAACGCCTTCGAAGCCGCGGCGCGGGATCTACCGCAGAGCGTCGACATCGACCTCCGCGATCGTCTTCGGGAGGGCGCCAGCGACCTGGTCAGCAGAGCCGTGTCCGAATGCGTTGGAACATCGGTCTCGACCCCGGTCGAGACCACCACCACTGAGACGACACCCACCGAGACGGTCCCGACAACCACGACTCCGACGACCACCACTCCCACCGAGACGACGCCCACGACTACGACTCCGACGACGAGCACCCCGATTGATCCCGGTCCGGGGAACGGCAACGGAAACGGCAACGGGAACGGGAACGGCGGCATCGGGGCCGGCGACTTCGGCGATGAAGACGGGACCGGCCTGTGAGCGACGCCAACCTGATCGCCGACCGTTATGAGCTCGGCGACCGCCTCGGCCTCGGCGGCATGTCGACCGTCAATGCCGCGTTCGATCGCCGCCTCGAGCGCAACGTCGCAGTCAAGCTGCTCGCAGAGCACCTCGCCGACGATGCCCAGTTCGTATCGCGCTTTCGTCGCGAAGCGCTGGCCGCAGCGCAACTGGTGCATCCCAACATCGTGCAGGTGTTCGACTTCGGGCTGGATCAGCCGAGCGGCCGCCATTACATCGTCATGGAACGCGTCGACGGCAAATCGACGCTCGAGATCCTCAAGCAGCTGGGGCATCTCGATGTCACTGAGGCCGTCGCCATCATCGAGCAGGCCTGCCGCGGCCTCGCCGAGGCGCACCGCCACGGCGTCATCCACCGCGACATCAAGCCCGCCAATCTGCTGCGTTCCAACGACGACGTCGTCAAGGTCGCGGACTTCGGGATCGCCCGTACGCTTGCCGACGAGTCATCGATCACGCAGGTCGGCTCGGTCATCGGCACGGCCTCCTATCTCGCGCCGGAGCAGACGACCGGTCAGGAGGCCAACCAGCGCTCGGACATCTACGCCATGGGCGTCGTCTCCTACCAACTGCTCTCCGGCGGACTCCCCTACGAGGCGAAGTCGATCTCGGAACTCGCCCTCAAGCAGCAACGCGAGGCACCGCCGCTGCTCAGCGATTTTGTCGACGGCGTCTCACCGGCCCTCGCAGATGCCGTCGATCGCGCGCTCGCCCTGGAGCCGACCGATCGTTACTTCAACGCGGACGAGATGCGACGCGCGATCGTCGAAGGCACCGGAAGCCGAGACCACGCGCCGACCGCCGCAACGCGGATCCTCGACGGTGGCGAGAAGACGACCATCCTCGGGCAGCAGACCACGCAGCAGCCCGCGGTCCTGCAACCGCGTCAACCGCGACCCGCGCCGGTCGCACCGATCGCGCAGCACGATCCGCTGCCGCCGCCGCCTCCACCGCGCAGGAAAAAGCGCTGGGGACTGCGTTTCGTCGCATTGATCGTCGCGATCGTGATCGCCGCTGTCGTCGTTGTCTCAGTCGTAAATCAAGGCCAGAAGACCGCCGTGCAGCTCCGGGAGATCACTTCTGAGAAGGCGTCGCAGATCATCGACGATCTCCAAGGCCTAATCGACGACAACACCCAGTAGCGCGTGCTTGGCTAACGCCGGCTTTCTGCCGTCTTGCCGGCGGGAACGAGCAGCTATGCCTGATTTGTGGGTCGTTACGGTGCTTGCCCGGCACGCAGTGCCGCGGCGGTCTCGGTCAGCGTGCCCGCGAGCACCGCATCGCGAAGTCGGTGCATCAGGCGAGCCACGAAGGCCAGGTTGTGAAGCGTCAGCGCTCGCATCCCCGTCAGCTCGCGGTTGTGCACCAGGTAGCGCAGGTAGCCGCGCGTCATGCCGCTCGCGCAGACAGGACACGGACAGCCGTCGAAGATCGGCTCCTGGGAGTCCTTGAAGCGGCCGGCGGTGAGATCGACGCGCCAGCGATTGCCGGGGTCCGGCACGACCGCCACCCCATGCCGGCCGAGGCGCGTCGGCATCGCGCAGTCAAATGTATCGATGCCGAGCTCGACGCCGCGAATGAGATCGTCGATGTCACCGATCCCGAGCAGATGCCGGGGCTTCGATTCCGCCGCGCCACCGAGCTGCGCGGTCGCCCAGCCGACGACCTCGTACATCTGCTCCTTGTGATCCCCCAACGAGCCACCGATCGCGATCCCGTCGGTGTCTGCGTCGACGATCGCCTGCGTCGATTCGATCCGCAGGTCCTCATAGACGCCGCCCTGCACGATGCCGTAGAGCAGCTGGTGCGCGGGCGCGTTCGCCCCGTGCCAGTCCTGGCAGCGCTTAAGCCAGCGGTGCGTCCGCTCGGTCGAACGTGCCGTGTACTCGCGATCGACGTTGAAGGGCGTGCACTCATCGAACACGAGCGCGATGTCGGAGCCAAGCGCGGCCTGGATCTCCATCGAGGTCTCTGGCCCGATGAACAGCCTCGAACCATCGATGTGGGAACGGAAAACGACGCCGTCCTCCTCAATCTTGATGACCTTGCCCTGACGCTCGGTCCCGTACGGCGCACGCCCCTTGATCTCGTCTGCAACCGTGCCGTGACCCATCGAGAAGACCTGGAAGCCGCCGGAATCGGTGACGATCGGCCTGTCCCAGCGCATGAACTCGTGTAAGCCGCCGAAGGCCTTGATCCGTTCGTGGCCGGGATCCAGGAACAGATGGAAGGTGTTGCCGAGGACGATGTCGTAGCCGAGATCGGCCACCTCCTGCGGCATGAGTCCGCGCACGGTCGCCTTCGTAGCGAGCGGAACGAAACCCGGTGTGCGGATGTCGCCGTGGGAGGTCGACAGAACGCCGGCGCGGGCGCGTGACGACTCGTCGCGCGCGTCGATCCGCAGTGGGGTGCTCAGCAGCAGGTCTCGGTCTCGAGCCGGGCGACGCGCTCAGGCAGCGTCGCGAGCATCGCCCGCTCCGCCGGAGAGAGATTGCTCAAGAAGAGCCGGCGCAAAGCGTCGAGGTAGATGACACGTGAGGCTTCGAGTGTGTCGCGCCCCTCAGAGGTCAGCTTGGCCCAGGCGCCGCGCGCATCGTTGGAGCAGCGCTGACGCTCGATCAGGCCGTCTCGCTCCAAACGGTCGATGAGCCGTGTGAGCCCTGAGCGCGAGAGGTTCGCCGATGCCGCGAGATCGCACATGCGCATGCGCTCTCCGTCAGCCTCGGACACGTAGGCGAGCACTTCGTAGGTGGAGAGCGCGATGCCGTTGGCCGCCTCAAGCTCAGTATCGAGCTGTTTGCAGATGCAGGCGCTTGCGCGCAGCAGGCCGCGCCATGCTCCGAGTTCCGATTCGGTCAGCGGTTGTGCGCCTGGTAGCGCTTGCACTGGAGCAGCCATAAGAGGGCGCAGTTGCCTGCGCAACAGAAACGGTAGCAGCGCCAAAAGCGGTCCGGCTAGCGTGTCGTGGTAGATGGCGCTCGAAGGCATTCACCACGTGACGGCGATCACCGCCGACGCTCCCGCCAACGTCGAGTTCTATGTCGGCGTCCTCGGACTCCGGCTGATCAAGAAGACGGTCAATTTCGACGCGCCGGAGGTCTACCACCTCTACTACGGCGACGAGCAGGCCTCAGCCGGCGCCGCGATGACGTTCTTCGAATTCCCCGGAACGCCGAGGGGCGTCGCGGGTGCCGGAATGGTCCACACGGTCGCGTGGCGAGTCGGCTCCCCCGCCGCGCTTGACTTCTGGGCCGAGCGCTTCGACTCACTGGAGATCGCGGCCACCCGAACCGGTGAGGTGCTGCGTTTCGCCGATCCCGAGGGGATGGCGCTTGAACTACACGCAGTCGCCGTCTCCGATCCGCCGCTGGTGGGCGTTTCGAGCCAGATCCCGGCTGAGCATGCGCTGCAGGGCTTTCACCTCATCCGCGCCTATTCCTCGGAGCCCGGGCGCAGTGCCGGAGTGCTGGAAGCGCTGGCGATGACGCCGCTCGGAGACGACGTCTGGGAGAGCCGCGGCTCACAACGCGGAGGCACGCTGCATTACGACCCACCGCCGGCGGGAGTTCTGGCACAGCAGGGCGGCGGCAGCGTGCATCACGTCGCCTGGTCCGCGGCCGATGACGAAGAGCTCGCAGAGCTGCGAGCAGCGGTCATGGCCGCCGGCGCCGCGCCGACGCCGATCATCGACCGCCAGTACTTCCACTCGGTCTACTTCCGCGAGCCGTCGGGCGTCCTGTTCGAGCTCGCGACGCGCGATGTCGGCTTCGACATCGACGAGCCGCTCGAAACACTGGGCGAGGCGCTCTTACTTCCGCCGCAGCACGAGCACATGCGCGCACGACTGGAGAAGACGCTGACGCCGCTGCCTTCGCCGGGGCGTTAATCGCGACCTGGCTTCCATTCGCCGGGCGAAGCTCCCGGCGAATGCCCCGGGAGCGCTGACTCAGGGCGCCAGTAGTGAGCGGCCCGTCATCGCCGCCGGCTTGGTGAAGCCGAGCAGTTCGAGGATCGTCGGCGCGACGTCGCCGAGGATCCCGCCCTCTTCGCGCAGCCGCACAGACTCGTCAGTGACCACCACCGGCACCAGATTGGTCGTGTGTGAGGTGTCCGGCGAACCGTCGGCCTCGAGCATCTCTTCGGCGTTGCCGTGGTCGGCAGTGATGACGAGGACGCCGCCGGATTCCAGGACGACGTCGACGATCCGCGCGAGCTGCGCGTCCGCGGCCTCCACGGCCGCGACGGCTGCCGAAATGACGCCTGTGTGCCCGACCATGTCCGGGTTGGCGAAGTTGATGATTCCGAAGCCCGGCTGGTCCTCCCGCCAGGCAGCGACGAAGGCATCTGCCGCTTCGCGCGCGCTCATCTCGGGCTTGTGGTCGTAGGTCGGCACATCGCGCGGCGACGGCACCATCTCGCGCCGTTCGCCCGGTTCCGGGGTCTCCTCGCCACCGCCGAAGAAGTACGTCACATGTGGGTACTTCTCGGTTTCGGCGACGTGGAGCTGCTTGGCCCCATGTTCGGCGATCACGTGAGACAGCGTGATCTCAGGGCGCGCCGGCGGGAAGGCGATGTGCCAATCCCACTCCTCGTCGTACTCGGTCATCGTCGTATATCTGGCGACGGTCGGCGCCAGCGCGGCTGTCAGCTGGCGCATGCGATCCGGCCTGAAGTTGAACGCGATCACGGAGTCCTGCGGCGCGATCCGTCCGGGACCGCCGATCAGGGTCGGGGCGATGAACTCGTCGCCGCGCGCATCGCGCTCGTACGCCGCCGTCACGGCGTCGACCGGGTTGTCGAAATGGTGTGAGGCCTTGCCCCCGACAAGCATGTCCAGCGCGAGCTGCGTTCGCTCGGCGCGATTGTCGCGATCCATCGCGTAGTAGCGACCGATGATGTCGGCGATGCGCGCGTTGCCCGCCTTCTCACACCACTGCTGGACCTGGGCGATGTATCTGGCGGCGCCCGTGGGCGATGTGTCGCGCCCGTCCGTGAAGGCGTGGACGATGACCTCAGTGTGTTTGAGTTCCGCGCCCATCTCGATCAGTGCGCGCAGATGCTCCATGCTCGAATGCACGCCGCCGTCTGAGACCAGGCCGACGAGGTGGACTGCGGAGCCGGCCACGAAGGCGTCTCTGAGCACCGCGTTGGAGGCCAGCTCGCCGTTTGCGACGGCCTCGTCGATCCGCGTCAGGTCCTGCTTGATGATCGCCCCGGCGCCGAGGTTCATGTGGCCGACTTCGCTGTTGCCCATCTGTCCGTCGGGCAGACCTACCGCGCCGCCCGATGCCTGCAACGTCGTGTTCGGATATCTCGCGATCAGGTCGTCGAAGACCGGTGTCCGCGCCAGTTCGACCGCATTGCCCGGCCCCGCCGGCGCCAGCCCCCAGCCATCGAGGATCACCAGTGCGGCGCAGGGATGGGCCACTACGGGCGTGCGCCTTCGATGATCGCGGCGAAGTCGGCCGGGTCGAGCGAGGCCCCGCCGACGAGCGCCCCATCGACGTCCGGCAGCCCGAGCAGCTCGGCAGCGTTGTCGGGCTTGACCGAGCCGCCATACAAGACGCGCGTCAGCTGAGCCTGCTCGGCCGACCGCTCCGCCAGCACCGTGCGCACGAACGCGCATGCCTGCTGAGCCTGCTCGGGAGTGGCCGTCTTGCCCGTGCCGATCGCCCAGATCGGCTCATATGCGACGACGATCTCCCCGAGGCGGTCGTCCGGGACCTTCGCAAGGCCGGCCTCCAGCTGGGAGCGCAGCTTGGACTCCATCTCCCCCGCCTCACGCTCTGCGTCGGTCTCCCCCACACAGACGATCACCTTGAGGCCCGCTTCGAGCAGGGCGATCGCCTTGTCGGCGAGCGCCTCATCGGTCTCGTTGAAGTACTCGCGGCGCTCGGAGTGACCGATCACCGACCCATGTACGTCGAGCTCGTCGATCATCGCGATCGAGATCTCGCCCGTGAACGCGCCGCTTGTCTCCTGATGCACGTTCTGGGCGTATGTCTCGAGCAGCGTCCCGCGCGTCGAGTCGACGATCGCTTGCAGTGCGGTGAACGGCGCACAGACGGCGATCTCGGCGTATTCCGCCGTGGCGATCCGCGGCAGTAGGCCCTGGACGAACGCCTCTGCCTCGGCGATCGTCTTGTTCATCTTCCAGTTGCCCGCGATCAGTGGCGTACGGCTCATTGCGACAGCACCTCGACTCCGGGCAGCGTCTTGCCCTCGATCAGTTCAAGTGATGCGCCGCCTCCTGTGGAGACGTGCGCGTAACGGTCCTGCATCCCGAACTCCATGACGGCCGCAACCGAGTCGCCGCCGCCCACGATCGAAGCCGGCACGTCTGTCAGGGCGTCTGCGACCGCGCGCGTACCCGCCGCGAACGGCTCAAGCTCGAAGGCCCCCATCGGGCCATTCCAAAACGCAGTCTTCGCCGCGCGAATGATCTCGGCGTACGCGGCCGCCGTCTGCAGGCCGATATCGAGTCCCATCCAACCGGATGGCACATCGACACCCGCGATCGCCTTCGTCTCGGTGTCAGCGGAGAACGCGCGGCCCGCGACGAGATCGGTGGGCAGGCGCAGTTTGCCGCCGTTCTGAGACTTCAGCAGTGCCTCGGCGAGCGGCACGCCGTCCGCCTCGCAGAGCGAATCGCCGATGTCGTACCCCTGCGCCTTGAAGAACGGGAAGCACATCGCGCCACCGATCACGACGGTGTCGGCGATCTCGAGGAACCTCTCCAGGACGCCGATCTTGTCGGAGACCTTTGAGCCGCCGACGATCGCGACGACCGGGCGCTCGGGGTCTTGCAAGAGTCCAGTGAGCGTCGTGACCTCCTTGGTGAGGAGCAGGCCGGCGGCACTCGGAAGCTCGCGCGCGACCGCATGCGTGGAGGCGTGGGCGCGATGCGCGGCACCGAACGCGTCGTTTATGTAAACGTCGGCTGTCGCCGCGTAGCGCTTCGCCAAGCCGGCCGAGTCGTCGGTCTCGCCTTCGAAGAAGCGCACGTTCTCGACGAGCGTGATCTCAGCGTCGCCGACCGATTCCGGATCGTCAACGAGCGCAACCTCGGTCTTCAACAGCTCGGAAAGGCGCGTTGCGACCGGGGCGAGGGAGAACTCGGGGTCGCGTCCCTTAGGACGCCCGAGGTGGGCGAGCAGCACGTACTTCGCCGCTTTCAGCTCGTACAGGCGCTCCAGAGTCGGCAACGCCGCACGGATGCGCGAGTCGTCTGTGATCCGCGCGGGACCGCTTCCGTCTTTCTCGAGCGGGACATTGAAATCTGCCCTGATCAGGACGCGCCGCCCGGCGACGTCCAGGTCCTCGAGTGTCCTCACAGCACCTTCTGCGCGACGTCGACGAGCCGGTTGGAATAGCCCCACTCGTTGTCGTACCAGGACACGATCTTGACGAGGGTGCCCTCCATGACGCTTGTCAGCAGACCGTCGACGATCGACGAGAACGGGTTCGTCACGATGTCCGAGGAGACGATCGGATCCTCCGTGTACTTGAGGATGCCCTTCAGGTCGCCCGTGTCGGCCTTGGCGGCGAACGTCGCGTTGACCTCTTCTACAGACGTCTCGCGCTTGGCGACGAACGTGAGGTCGACCATCGATCCCGTGATGATCGGTGCGCGGACCGCGAAGCCATGCAGCTTGCCGTTGAGCTCGGGCAACACCAGTCCGACGGCCTTGGCGGCGCCGGTCGATGTCGGCACCAGGTTGGTGGCGGCGGCACGCGCACGACGCAGATCGGAGTGCGGCGCGTCCTGGAGGTTCTGATCGGCGGTGTAGGCGTGGATCGTCGTCATCAGGCCGTGCTCGATGCCGACCGCATCGTTGATGACCTTCGCGAACGGCGCCAGGCAGTTGGTCGTGCACGACGCGTTCGAGATGACGTCGTGCTGCGCCGGGTCGTACTTGTCGAAGTTGACGCCGAGGACGACGGTGATGTCCTCGCCTGACGCCGGTGCCGAGATGATCACCTTTTTGGCGCCGCCAGCCAGATGTTTGGCTGCCGCGTCGCGCTTGGTGAAGAAGCCGGTCGATTCAACGACGACGTCGGCGCCGAGGTCACCCCACTTGAGGTCGGCCGGGTCGCGCTCTGCGAGCACCACCAGCTTGTCGCCGTCGATGATCAGATCGTCGCCGTCGACTTCGACCTCGCCCGGGTACGGACCGAGGATCGAGTCGTACTTGAGCAGATGCGCGAGCGTCTTTGAGTCCGTGAGGTCGTTTACCGCGACAAAGTCGATGTCCGCGCCGGACGCTTTCGCCGCGCGGAAGAAGTTGCGGCCGATTCGTCCGAAGCCGTTGATCCCGACACGTACTGACATGAAGGTTCTGTACCCCGTTAGTCGCTGAAAAGGATGGTCGCTCGAGCCATGATTGGATTGGATCGAGCCTCTTTAGACCCTATCCAGTTCGGCTCCGACCTCGTTTTCTGGCGAAACGCCCGCGAACGCCCCTGCCGGGCCAGGCGCATCGGGCAACCCATCAGGTGTGGGCTGACTTGGCGGGGATAGACACCCTCAACTCAGCCCACACCGCTGAGAGGGCGGGCGCGTTGGGCTCGGCAAGAGGTTTGGAGTCCCGAGACCCGTCGTCGCCGATACACTCCCAGCCATGTGCATGGCATGTGAGATGCGGACGCCTCTGACCGAGGACCAGCTGGCGGCGATGAAGGAAGCGGCCGAGAAGGCCCGTGCCGCCCGCCTGGCGCGCGAAGCCGCAGCTCAGGCGGAGTCGCCGGAGCCGGCGTCTCGCCTCGCGACCCAGGCCTGAACCGCCAGCGCAGCACCCAGGATCGCGATCGGCGCAGTGCGCGCGTTCGCGCGCGGGATCGCCGGGCCGATGATGTCGACGGCGGTGACGACGACCAGCGTCGAACCGGCCAACGCGAGCAGGATCGCCCGCCGGCGAAACCACAAGGCCCCGAGCACCGTGACGATCGCTGCAACCATCGTCGGCAGGTGCAGTACATCGCCCCACCACGTGTGCTTGCGGCTGTGTCCCTTATACGGCGCGGCCCACATCCGGTAGGGCTTCTTGATCTCCATCCACGCGAAGTCGAGCGGCTGGCCGAACGCGTAATCCTCGATGTTCTGCCGCAGCGCCTTGGAAATCGCCTCGTCCTTCGAGAGCCCTGGGTAGCGCTTGGCGACGGTGTTCATCATCAGGACCGCTGACGGGAACTGAACGTTCGCCTGGTCCGGGTAGTGGCGGCGGATCTCCGGAGCCATCGCCTTTCGCGCCAGTTGCGTGCGCCCGTCACCTGGGAGATAGGTGCCGACCCAATAGGTCGAGGGACCCGACGTCGTCGGTGTGACCAGCTTTCCCTCCTGCAAAGACGCCCACGTGCAGTACGGCGCCATCACGATGATGCAGACCACGAGCAGCGTCCCGGCGCCACGCAGGCGCGAGCCCAGCGGCTCTTTCCACAACACCACCACCAGCACCGCGTAGGCGATCGGCAGGAACAGGAAGTCGGGCCGCGTCAGCACAGCCGCGCCGAGCAGCCCGCCTGCGGCGGCGAACCACCACGGAAGTCGCGCGTCGGCGGAGTTCAACAGCGCGAGGCCGAGCGCCCCGAATGCCAGGAGCAGCAGCAACGCGCCGAGCGGCTCGGTGATCAGGTCGGCCTGCGCGATGACCGCGCCGGTGGAGATCGCCAGCACCGCGGCGGCGGCCAGCGCACGCCAACCCCCAGCGAAGCGCCGCGTGACTGCGAACAACACGCCGATCGTCGCGATGCTCAGCAGACACTGGACGACGTAGGCGCCGCGCAGTCCACCATCGCCGACCCCGAACACGCGCAACCCGGCAGCCATCGCGAACGGAGCGCCCGGTGCCCAGTGCAGAACGTCGAGCGCGTTGGGGATGTCGTAGCTGTGCTTGAAAGCGATCGAATACGCGAGCGTCGAATAGGCGTGCTGGTCGCGGTTCTCGAAATCGAGATGGTTGATCGAAAGGTCGATCCGCCAGTAGATGCCCGCCGCGATCACCGCGATCCCGGCGACCAGCCCCGCGAGCTCCAGGGCGCTGAGCGCTTGCAGACGCCGGGTCACGGCGCCGGCGGGGTGGCCCGGCGTTCGCGTTGCCGTTCGATCAGTGCGGCAGCCACGAGTGCCGCGCCGAGAATCACGAGCGGCGCGTAGCGCGCGTTGGCGCGAGGAATGGCCGGGCCGATGCTGGCCACCGCCGTGCCGGACAGCGCGGCCATCCCGGCGAGTGCGACCATGAAATTGCGGCGGCGCAGCCACAGCATCCCGAGCACCAGGACGACCGCGGCGATCAGGGTCGGCACGTGAAGGACGTTGCCCCACCAGGTGCGCTCGTGCGCGTGGCCCTTGTAAGGCATGCGCCACATCAGCCATGGCTTCTCAGCCATCATCTTCGAGAACGCAAACGGCTGACCTAGTGCGTATTTGCGGATGTTCTTACGGAATTCGAGCCTGATCGCCTCGTCGCGCTTCTTGATCTCCGGGTGCCGGCGTCGCAGCATCAGGATCATCGAATCGGCGCCCGGGTTCTTCTCATTGCGGACGGAAGGAACGCGCTGATAGATCTCCTGCTTCAGGTGTTGTTTGGCGCCGTTGGTCGTCCCGCCCCCCGGAAGGTAGGTCCCCACCCAGTACGTGGTGGCGCCCGACGTCGTCGGCGTCACCAGCTGATTTGCCTTGTTCGACGCCCAGAAGCAGTACGGGAACATCACCACGAAGACTGTGATTGCGAGCGCCCCGACGACTTCGAACTTCTTGCGCCAGCTCGCCGTCCAGGCGATCAACACGACGGCCGCCCACACAAACGGCTGGATCAGGAAGTCCGGCCGCGTCATGATCGCCAGGCCAAGCAACAGGCCCGCCAACATTGACCAGCGGAAGGTGTGCTCGCGACCCTTCTCGTCCAGCAGCGCGAAACCGAGCGTTCCGGCCGCGAGCAGCAGGAACAGCGAGCCGAGCGGCTCCGTGATCAGGTCGCCCTCGGTGCGGATCGCACCGGTCGAGATCGCAAGCACGGCCGCGGCGCCCAGCGCAACCAACCGGTTGAGCGTAAAGCGCTGTGCGAACCAGTAGACCCCACCCACGGCCGCAACGCTGAACACGAGCTGCGCGACGTACATGCCGCGGAAGCCGGACTCGCCGCCCCCCAGCACCTTGTAGAAGATCGCGAACGCGGTCGGCGCTCCCGGCGCCCAGTGCAGGACGTTGATCGAGCCGGTGACGTTGTACTTCAGGTCGTTCGCGAGGTTCTTCGCGATCGTCGAGTAGAAGCGCTGATCGTTACCGGAGAAGTCGGCGTGCCAGATCGAACTGCCGATCCGCCACGCGATTCCCGCGAGGATCAGCGCCGAGAAGAACGCCGTCAGGCCAAACGCGACGCGGTCGGCTCGCAGCCCGCGCAGGTCCGCGGCGATGCGCTCCCGTCGTGCGCTCATCACGTCAGCGTGCTCCGCCGACGTCGCGATGCTCGGCCTCGATCACGAGCCCGTCACGACCGGCGAAATACGCATTCAGATGCTCCACGATGGCAACCGAACGGTGTCGCCCGCCGGTGCACCCGATCGCGATCGTCAAGTGCGCTTTGCCCTCCGACTGGTACTGCGGCATCAAAAACTCGAGCAGCGGCAGCAGATACGAGTAGAACTCATCGAGCGTGCCGTCCCGGCTGACGTACTCGACGATCCGCGGGTCTTTGCCGGTGAGCGGCTGCAGATCAGGGACATAGTGCGGGTTTGGCAGGAACCGCACGTCGAAGCAGAGGTCCGGATCTCGCGCCGGGCCGTTCTTGAAGCCGAAGCTTTGGAATGTGACGACAAGGTTCTGCGTCGCGCGCGGCAACAGCTCGTCGGCGATCCGGCGCCGCAGATGCGCCGCCTTGAGATTGCTCGTGTCGATGACGAAGTCCGCGTGCGTCTTGACGGGCGCGAGCAGCTCGCGCTCAGCCGCGATGCCGGCGGCGATGTTTGACTCCTGAGCGAGCGGATGGCGACGGCGCGTCTCTTTGTAGCGGGTCGCCAGGGTCTGCTCGCCGGCATCGAGGAACAACACGCGGTGGCTGACGTCGCGATCACGCAGGCCATCGAGCACCGCGCTCAGTTTCTCGAAGTAATCGCCGCCACGAACATCCGACACGACCGCGACACGTGCCACTTTGGAGCCGTCGTGCATGAACAGATCGACGAGCCCGCCGATCATCTCCGGTGGAAGATTGTCGACGCAGAAATAGCCGGCGTCCTCGAACACCGCCATCGCCGTCGACTTCCCGGCGCCAGAGAAGCCGGTGATGACGACGAAATCCTCCAGCGCGCTCGCGTCGCTCTCTGCCTGCAGACTGTGGTCGGAGGTCGTCACCGCAATGGATTCTGTACTACCGGGTGGCGGCAGGGTCAGTCCTACCCCGCCTTGTGCAGATAAGCGTAGAGCTCGCGGGCGGTCTTGCCCGGCAGCCCCGGCACTCCTTCGAGGTCGACGCGGCTGGCGGCCAACACCGCCTCGGGCGATCCGAAGTGGTTGAGCAGCGTCCGCTTGCGCGCCGGCCCGACGCCCGGAAGATCATCGAGCGCGGAGCGCTTCATCGCGTCGTCACGGCGCGTGCGGTGGTGCGTGATCGCGAAGCGATGCGCCTCGTCGCGGATGCGCTGGAGCAGTTGCAGTGCCGGCGTGCTGTGCGGCAGGACCAGTGGCGATCCCTGCCCGGGCAGGAACACCTCTTCGATGCGCTTTGCCAGCGAGATGACGACGACGC
This sequence comes from Baekduia sp., assembly GCA_035554055.1. Classification (GTDB taxonomy): domain Bacteria; phylum Actinomycetota; class Thermoleophilia; order Solirubrobacterales; family Solirubrobacteraceae; genus Baekduia. The sequence goes on from DATMIZ010000009.1 coordinate 16,028, forward strand.
CGCGGTCGATGAAGCCCTGCAGCGCCTCGACACCGGACGCCAGCTGGCCCTTGCCGCCATCGATCACGATCAGGTTTGGCAGCGCCGCAAACGACTCGTTTCGCTGCGGATCGTGCGGGCTGAGATCCTGCTGGCGCTCCCAGTTGGCGAGCCGTCGCGAGAGGACCTCTCCCATCGCCTTGAAGTCGTCCGGTATCCCCTCTTCGGTGTCACGGATGTTGAAGCGCCGGTAGTCGCCCTTCTTCGGGGCACCGCCCTCGAACACGACCATCGACGCCACGGTGTGCGTCCCCATCAGGTTCGAAATGTCAAAGCACTCGATCCGCAGGGGAATCGTGTCCAGGCCGAGCACGTCCTGCAGCTCGTCGAGCGCCTCGACGCGCTGCTGGCGGCTGCGTTCGGCTTTGAGCTTGTCCTGGTCGAGCGCGAGCTTTGCGTTGCGGAAGGCGAGATCGAGGATCCGGCGCTTGTCGCCACGCTCGGCGGTGCGGACCTCGACCTTGGCGCCGCGCTTCTCGCTGAGGATCTGCGCCAGCGTCTCGCCGTCCTCGATGTCGCCCTGCACGATGACCTGCGGTGGAATCGTCGGCGTGCCCGCGTAGTACTGCAGCAGGAACTCCTGGGCGACGACGCCGGGCGCTTCCTCGGATTCGTTGTCGAGATAGAAGGACTGGCGATCTGACAGCACGCCGTCACGCACCTGGAAGACCTGCGCGTTGGCGTCGGTGCCGTCGACGGCGATCGCGACTGCGTCGATCGTGCCGACCGCGTCGTTGGCAACACGCTGACGCTCCAGCAGCGACGTCACCGCGCGCAGACGATTGCGCTCCAGCGCCGCCTGTTCGAACTCCTCGGCCGCCGCGGCGGCCTGCATCTTTGCGTTCAGGTCCTGTTCGATCTCCTTGTAACGCCCCGATAGGAAGGCCTTCACGCCGTCGATCGATTCCATGTACTCGGCGCGGTTCACATAACCCACGCAGGGCGCCTCACAACGCTTGATGTAGTAGTCGAGGCACGGTGACCCGGAGCGACGACCGGGCTCCTGACCCGTGCAGGATCGGAACATGAAGACCTTTGCGAGCAGATCGAGCGTGCCGCGGACGCGTTTGGCCGACGAGTACGGGCCGAAGTAGACGCGGTTGCGACGATGCTTCTCACGCGTGAAATAGACGCGCGGGAATTCCTCGTCCATCGAGATCGCGATGTACGGATACGACTTGTCGTCGCGCAGACGCACGTTGAAGCGCGGGCGGTACTGCTTGATGAAGTTCTGCTCGGCGATCAGCGCCTCGGACTCCGTGTTGACCTCCAGACAGTCGATCGATGCGATGCGGCGGATCATCTCGGCCGCGCCCTGGGTCGATGACTTGCCGGCGAAGTGCGAGGCCACGCGCTTACGGACCGACTTCGCCTTGCCGACGTAGATCACGTTCCCCTTCGCGTCACGGAACAGATAGACGCCGGGCGCGTTCGGCAGCGCCTTTCGCTGCTCGGCCAGGGCGGTCATCGAGCGGCTTTGCCGACCGTCGGAACAGCTGTCTGGACAACCACTGGCACCACACCAAGGATATGAACAGCCAGTCGTAGGAAGAGTGGCCCGTCCTCCCGGCGCGCGCCCGGCATTCCGCGACGGCACGCCCGCCCCCTCCGGCGTGCGAAAGTCCCCACTGATGATCACGCTCGATTTCAAGCTCTCTGCTGAGTGGCATCCATACGACATCGACCTGCGGACCACAGACGCACTCGAGCTGCGCTACGACGCGTTTCTGGGAGACGTCGTGTTCAGGATCGATGAGCACGATTTCAGCGCGCAGTGGGGCTGGGTGCCCGTGCTCGACTTTGCGCTGGCTCTGCGGACGATCGCGGAACGGATCGCGACCAGCGAGCACGAACTGTTTGAGTTCACCGAGTCCGGCGCGACGATCGACTTCCGTCGTCAGGGCGCGCTCATCACCGTCAGCTCCAGCTACTCCCAGGCCATCGCGACCGTTGCGCTCGCGGAGATGACCGAGGCCACCGCGGATCATCTTCAGGAGGTGGTCGCGCGTCTCGTAAAGAGCTATCCCGCGGTCGCCGAGAACGAGTTCTTCGCCGAACTGCGTCAGCGCTGAGCTGGGCTCAACTCAGGAGCCTCACCTCCAGACCGCCGGTTGCAGCCAGTGGGTCGCCTGCGCCGCGCATACGGGCGATGATCGCTGCGACGTAGTTGACGGTTTCGGCGATCGGTGGCACACACGAGCATGCCTTGACCCGCGCAGGACCGGCGTTGTAGGCGGCCAGCGCCAGGGGCACAGATCCGAACTCGCGGAGCAGATCGCGCATCAGATGCCCCTGAGCGTCGATCGCCTGCGCGGGGTCAAACGGATCCGCCAGCCCGTACGCGCGCGCTGTCGCAGGCATGAACTGAGCAATTCCCCGCGCCCCCGCTGGCGATCTCGCATTGGGATCGAATCTCGACTCCTGCCAGATCTGCGCCGCGAGCAGATGTGCTGAAACGTTCCAGCGCTGTGCTGCTTGCGAAATCGGGGCCGCGAAGCGGTCAGGCACGAACCCCGGCACGCCGCGGCCGCTCCCGCCGTCCTGTTCCCTAAGGGTCGACCCCACGTTCAACCTCAGGCCGTAATGCCAGGGCTCCCATGACATGCGCTGGATGAAGTGAAACCGGTCCGCGTTACGAGCAAGCCAGCCGTAGGCCGAGCGGGGCCCGAGATCGAGCTCAGTGCCCAAACGGTGCATCGAATGTCCCGGTCGTCCGACCCACTTGGGATCGGGATGCGCGGCGAACAGCACGGCCTGCTCGGCGTCTGAGCGAAAGGCGCTGACGATCAAGAGCGAGATTCCGGCGCTGCGCGCCGCACGCGACATGCGATCAAACGCCACCGCGACGTCGGGGCGCATCGGTTTGCCTTGCCTGTACGCGAACGGTCCTGCGTACTCGCCGGCGGCGCCGCTGAGCAGTGGCGCCATCGCTGTGGCGTCCGGCGCCAGCTCGGCGACCGCCGTGCGGGAGTCATCGACCCGTAGTCCCGCCAGGCGCAGCGCGGACCTGACGGTCACGGTCACGCGCGTGGGTGCCGCCTCCCGGCCGAACCGGATCGTCGGGTGCTCGACGCCGTTGCGGCGCGCGGTCGCGATCGCGATCGAACGCGCACGCGCGACGTATGCCGCGCGTGACAGCCGTCGTGGGTTGGGCCGGCCAGCGACAGTCACCGGTGCGAACAGCCGGTCGTAAGACTCCTGCATCGCCCGCGCCGCCGCCAGCGCAGCAAGATCTGCTGCCTGCTGGCTTTCGCCCCGGTCGGCGATCGCGGTCGCGACCACCCCCAGCACCAGCGTCGCGACGAGCCCGAGCCAGAGCATCATCACGACGACCAGCAGCGCCTGGCCGCGCTCCTCGCTCATCGCGCGATGTCCCGCAACTGACTGGTGACCCAGGGCGGCGCGACGTACCCGAGGCAAAGCAGCGCGCGCGTCGGCGCCGTCAGCCGGAGATCCGCCTTCACCACGGACCGCGCCGTCGTCGACGCGTCCGCGAGCGCGACTTCGGTGAGCCCGTCCGGCCCGTCGCCCGCGGGGACGACCACGACCACGTCGGCCTCCCCCAGCAACTCTGTGAGCAGATCCCCCCGCGCGCCGGCGAGCGCGATCGCACACGGGACGTCTTGCGAGAGCAGCCGGCGAATCCCGGCGGCAACGGCGGGCTCGTCACCCTCCAACTCGACACGAGCCAGCCGTCCCGCCGCCACCGCGTCCAGTCCGGTGTCACGCACGCGTGCCGCAACACGGCCCGCGGCGGGCAATGCTCCGGCCGGGTGAATCTCATCGCCGAGTCCGCCCCATGTCGCCGCGATCGCGATCGACTGCCGCGACTGCGCCGCCAGCGCCAACCCCACGGCGCACGCCGCCGCGTGTGCCTCCTGCGGCGAGGCCAGGACCACGGCCCAGAGGCTGCGAGTCGGCGGCGTCGGCGCAGCGAACCCGGCGGTCGCCTGCCGGCGCTGCGGCTCTTCGAGCAATAGCCCTACCAGGCGCTGGGCGAGCGTCATGGGCGCGGCCCCGCATCGGCGTGCGCCTTTGCGGTGAGCGGCGCTGCGAGCCCGGGAAGGACCTGCCGCGGCGCCACTGTCACCGTAACGCGCCGGCCGACGATCTTCACCGTCATGCGCTTGCGGGCCCAACCCGGCGCCGCCGCCCGCGCGGCAGCGACCGCTTCACCTCCCTGCAGTTCGGCCATCGCGGCGGCCTGCGCCGCGCCGGCGGCCGCCTCCCGGGCCGCTCCGACAGCGAGCAATTGCCCGCAGGCGAGCGCGATCACGACAATCACCGGCAGCAACGCGACGAACTCAACCGTCGACTGGCCGTGTTCCCGCCTCACCGCTGTGGCTCCATCCGCGCACGGCCCGTGACACTGCCGAGATTGCCGCCGATGAGCGCCGGGATCCGGACGCGCACCTCGACATCCCCGCCGGTCTTGAGCTTGAGCTGCATCCCACGCCGCAACCTCGCCGGTAGCGCATGGGTGGCCGCCTGCGCCTCGCGATCAGTGCCGACAGCCAGCTCGCGGGCCGCCGAGCGCGCGGCGGCCTGCGAAAGCCACAGCGCCTGGCCTGCCAGGGCGGCCTGAAGAATCAGTGCCCCCACGCCAACGATCAACGGCAACAGCGCGACGAGTTCAACCGCCGCCTGGCCGTCCTCTCGATCGCCGATCCCGTGCACGCACGAGACGGTGTCGTCTATCGCGTGCCGAATCTACGCCGAGTAGTTACGAGACTGCGGAGCTTCAGTATCCGTATGCACGGTGGTGCAGCCACACGCGGTAAAGGCCGAACACAGCGCCGCCAACGACGGCAAACCACACGAGTATCAGCGCGCCGTCGAGCCTGCGTGATTCGAGCGCTGCGGTCGCGACGACGATCGCAGCCACCGACCCGTACAGCAGCGCGCGATGCTGCGTGCCCAGCAGCGCGATCGAGTCGCGGTGGTCCCGGTACGCACGACCAAGCACCCAGACGATCCCCGCCACGAAAATCGTCGAGATGATCGCGAGAAAGACGTCAGCGAAATTGCCGCCTCCGGGGAGACCCCAGACGGCGGCGGCTATCAGCAGGACGATCGCTATGTTGCGCGCGTTCTTCAGCACTGCATGAAGCCTACGCACACCCACTGATCCGTGCTCACGGGACATTCGCGGGAGCCTTCGGCCCGCGAATGGAGGCCCGCTCGCTGCGGACCTCAGAGGGACGCGAGTTCGGCAGTCAGCTCGTCGAGGCCCGACTCGCCGACCTCGAGAGCCGCCGGGTCCACCCGCAGTGAACCCCCCGACGTAGTCGTGAGAGGCTCGGCGGCGAAGCGGTAGCCGACGCCGAAGTGAGTGTGGATGTACTTCCACTCGGGCGACGCCTTCTCGAGCTTCTGACGCAGCTTCCGGACGAAGACGTCGACGGAGCGGTCGCCACGCGCCATCGCGTAGCCCCACACCCGCTGATAGATCTCTTCGCGCTCAAGCACGCGCCCCTCGGCGCCCGCGAGCAGCTCGAGCAGTTCGAACTCACGGCGCGTGAGCTCAGCCGAACAACCGTGCACGTAGACCTGGAACCTGTCGGCACGAATCTCGAGATCGCCGGCAGTCATCGCCGCCGCAACCTCGCGCGCCTGCGACCGCTTACGACGACGGGCGACGGCTTCGATCCGGGCGATGAGCTCCTCCGGATGACAGGGCTTGCCGAGCCAATCGTCGGCTCCGAGACGCAGTCCGCGCACACGCTGAGCGACGGTCGACTGCCCGGTGCACACGACGACGCCGAGGCCGGGAAGCTCCGAGCAAAGCTTGTGGAGGTAGTCCCAGCCCTGCAGGCCGAGCGCCCCGAGGTCGATGACGACTGCCGAAAGGCGCATCGCCACGATCGTTTCGATCGGAATCGCGGTCGAAACCACGCGATGCTCCCAGCCGAGCCTGTCGAAGCGCTTGACGAGAACTTGAAGAAACCCAGAGTCCGTATCGATCACGGCCACTCGGGGCGACGACTGTGCCGGGCGATCCGTGTGTGCCTCGGCGAATATCTGCTCTGTCATTTCGCTGGCGAGTCTACGGACTGCGCACGACATAGAACATGGCTTTTAGCCTCGGATAACCGGATCTTTACATTTGAGCGGGCTCTCACCGGCGGATTATGGAAACTTGGGCTAAGGACCCGACGGATGTGAAGAGTCCGAGAACTCGCGGAACAGCCCCGTCACCACGAATGCAGTCTGCTCGCCGATATCCACGGCGTTGTCCCCGATCCGCTCGATGGCGCGCGCGACCATCGCCATGTGCATCGCCCATTCGCGCGTGTCGGCATCGGTGCCGACCTCGATCGCGAGCTGGAAGACCTCGCGGTTGAGGGCATTGATCTCGCGATCCTGGCGCACAAGATCCTCGGCAAGTTCCATGTTGCGCTCACCGAACGCGCGCTTTGACTGCGACACCTGCGAACGCGCCGCGCGGCCCATGCGCAGCAGTCGCGACAGCACCTCCGCCTGCACCGGCGGCTGATGTCCCGACAACGGGATCAGCTTGGCGATCGTCACGCACTGATCGCCCATCCGCTCGACGTGCCGGATGACGTGCAACAGGGCCGCGACGATCCGCAGATCGGTGGCGACCGGCGCCTGCAACGCAAAAAGCGAAAGCACCGACTGATGCACCTCCAGGTAACGACCGTCGATCAGATCGTCGTTGGCCACCACCTGCGAAGCAAGCTCCACGTCCTGGTTCTCGAGCGCCTCGAGCACGCGGTCGATCTGCTCGGCGACGAGATCCAGACCGCCGAGGCCGGCAGCTTCCACTCGCGCCAGCTCTTCCGTGAACGAGTGCCTGGTCGTCTCGGCCATGATCAGCCGAACTTCCCGGTCACGTACTGCTCGGTGCGCTCGTCGTCGGGATTGGTGAA
>DATMIZ010000010.1:0-4585 GCA_035554055.1 Baekduia sp.
ACACTTCCAGCACCTTCCGCCGACGGCCGACCTGGGAGCGACTCTCGCGCAGCTGATTTGGGACTGGCTTCAGGACCGCGAGGCGTACATGGTGACAGTGGAGATCTTCGCCTCGGCGATGCGCCACGAGAGCGTCCGGGAGATCGCACGATCGTGGGATCAGGCCTGGATCGACGCACTTGCCCCACGTGTGGGGTACGCCCATGCGCTGGTCTGCGTCTGCGCGGCCCACGGATACATCCAGCGCAGCCTCCTACAAGAGGATCCGCCTACTCTCGAAGAGGTGACGACCGTGATGCGCCTTTCGCTCGGTGAGATGGTCGACGACGCCCTCCAGCTCGCCGAGAGCCCGCCGGCCAGATGGGGAAAGTTCTAACCCCGCTCGAGCAGCGCGACGCACTCGATGTGAGGCGTCTGCGGGAACATGTCCACAGGGGTCACGGTCTTGAGCGCGTATCCAGCCTCGACGAGTTGCGCCGCATTCGGCGCCAGCGTCGTCGGGTTACAGGAGACGTAGACGATCCGGCGCGGGCTCGCCTCGATAATTCGCCGCACGACCTTCTGGGAGAGACCCGAGCGTGGCGGGTCGACGACGAGCACGTCGGGACGACCGGCCTTCTCGACCAGCTCGCGCATCGTCGTTCGCACGTCGCCAGCGAAAAAGGCGGCGTTCTCGATGCCGTTTGCCTTCGCGTTGGAAATCGCGTCTGCGATCGCCTCCTCGACGATCTCGACACCCCAGACCTCGCCGGCGCGGGCCGCGAGCACGAGCCCGATCGTCCCGATCCCGCAGAAAAGGTCGTAGACGCGCTCCCAGCCCTGCAGCGCCGCGGCGTCAACCGCGACGCCGTAGAGCAGCTCGGCCATCTCGGTGTTGGTCTGAAAAAAAGCCTCGCCGCCGATCCGGAAGTCGAGGCCTGAGAGATGCTCGCCGATCGTGGCACCGCCATCGATCAGCTCGCTGTCGCCACCGGCCGTCGTCTCCCCGCCTCCGGCAATCCGCGTGACGATCAGCGAGTCGGCGGCTACCACGTCCGCAAGGGTCGCGAAATCGGGCTCGTGCTCGCCGTCGGTGATCACGAGACGGACCTGGAGGTCGCCTGTGCGGCGTCCCTCGCGGATCACGAGGTTGCGCAGCAGGCCGCGTTGATCGCGCCTGTCGTAAGCGCTGAGGCCGAGCTCTTGCGCCCAGCCCAAGACAGCGCGGCGCGCCTCATTGCCGCGCTCGGACTGCAGCATGCAGTCATGAACGCCGACGATGTCCTCCCACGATCCCGGCGCGTGGAAGCCGCACACGAGCTCGCCGGCCGGCCCCGTCCCAAACGAGAACTCGAGCTTGTTGCGATAACGCCACTGCTCCACGGCCGGGACGATTTCGCGCAACTCGTACCCGTCGAGATGACCGATCCGGCGTAGGGCATCGTCGACCTGCTGAGCCTTGATCTCGAGCTGGCGCTCGTATGGAAGGACCTGCCACGAGGCGCCGGGATGATGAGCGACTGGTTCGATGCGTTCGGGCGAGGGCTCCAGCAGCTCGACGACTCGGGCCTCGCCGTAGTGTTTCTTGCGCGTCACTAGCTCGACGTTGACGAGATCGCCCGGGAACCCCTCGCGGACGAAGACGACGTAACCATGCTCGGTTCGCGCCACGCCGTTGCCGCCATAGGCGAGCGACTCGACGCGCACCTCGAACTGTTCGCCCCGCTCCGGGCGCTTGGATGTTGCCTGCGGCGTGCTCATGGCATCAGCCGGCCAGCAGCTCGAGCAACGCCTTCTGGGCGTGCCTACGGTTCTCGGCCTGATCCCAGATCGCCTGGCGATCGCCGTAGAGCACCGACTCCGAGATCTCCTGTCCAGGATGAGCCGGCAGGCAGTGAAGCGCGACCACGTCCGGCCCAGCTGCGTCAAGCAGCTCGTCGGTGAGCGCGTAGGGCGCGAGCGCAGTGGTATCGCCGGAGTCCTCGCCCATGGATACCCAGACGTCCGTGTAGACCGCGCTTGCGCCGGCGACCGCTGCGCGCGGTTCCTCGACATTCGGGAGACCGGCGAGCGTGTTGGCGGGCGGCGACGAGATCACGACCTCCGCCCCAGCGAGCGTGCCTAGCTTGTGCAGCGAGCGCGCAACGTTGTTGCCATCGCCGACGTAGGTGATCTTGCGCCCCTCAAGCTCTCCGAACCGCTCCTTGAGCGTGAGCAGGTCAGCCAGAGCCTGGCACGGGTGATGGCCCCGCGTGAGCATGTTGATTACGGGGATCGATCCTTCGGCAGCAAGCGTCTCGAGCTCGGCGTCGTCGTGGGTGCGCACGCCGACCATCGCGACATGGCGCGAGATCACGAGCGCGAAGTCCTTCAGCGACTCTCCGCGTGAGAGCTGTAGCTCGTCGGTGCGCAGGATCAATGGGCGACCGCCCAGCTCGCTGACACCGACTTCGAAGCTGATCCGCGTTCGCGTTGACGGCTTCTGGAAGACGAGGGCGACGCTCTTTCCTGCGAGGACGTCGCAGGAAAGCGGGGCTGCCTTCAGCTCCAGCGCACGGTCGAGCAATGCGTTCAGCTCGTCCGCCGTCAGTTCATCCCCGGTTAGAAAGCTCCTTGTCAAGTGCTGGAGGATATGGCGCGATGCGAGTTGTTACCTGGAATCTCTTTCACGGCCGTGCTGTTCCGGAGCGTCGCGAGTATCTCTATGACGAGTTCCTGGCGCTGATCGGCAGCTGGGAGTGGGATGTGCTCCTGTTGCAAGAGTGCCCGCCATGGTGGCCCGAGCTGCTTGCCGGAGCGCTTGGCGCGGACCATCGCCGCGTCCTCACATCGCGCAACCTCGGGCTGGCGCTGCGGCGCGCGATCGCCACGCGCCGCCCCGACCTGATCAAGGCCAACGGCGGCGGCTGCAACGCGATCCTCGTGCGTGGCCGCGAGATCGTCGCGCACCACAGCAAGCGACTTCGCTTCGTCCCTGAGCGCCGATTTGTCCATGGCGTCGAGCTCGACGACGGCATCTGGATCTGCAACTTGCATCTGCAGGGCGGCAACGGACCGATCAAGCGCGCGAACCAGATGGTCGAGGCGCGACGGGCGGGTGCCTGGGCCATGCGCGTGGCCGGCGAACACGCCCCGATCGTGCTCGGCGGGGACTTCAACATCTCAAGCCCGTCGGCGGCGGGCTTTCACCGGATCCCAGGTCATCGCGGCATCGACCAACTGTTCGTGCGCACCCTGGCGTTCACGGGCGAAGTGCGGGCACTGGAGCGCGGCGCGCTCTCGGACCACCCACCCCTACGCGCCAACATCGTGGTCTCAGCGCCAAATGGTGCTGAAATACACGCATGAGGCTAACCACGACATTGGCCGCCACGGTCTTGGCGACAGCGGCACTGGTCGCCGCCGGCTGCGGCGATGACAACGACAAGAGCGACAACAGCGCGGCCCCCGCGGGCAAAGCGGAGCCGACAGCGACGGCGACAACCGGCGACACCACGGCGGGTGCGGGCGTCGCGATCAGCATGAAGGACATTCAGTTCGATCCCAAAGACCAGACGGCCAAGGTCGGCGACAAGGTCACGTGGACCAACGACGACTCCGTCGATCACAACGTCACCGCAACCGAAGGCGAGGACTTCAAGTCCGACAACTTCGGCAACGGCGAGACCTTCAGCTACACGCTGGATAAGGCGGGAACGATCAAATACACGTGCACGCTGCACCCGGGCATGGACGGCACGCTCACAGTCACTCAGTAGGCAGACGGGACGGATCGGAGGGGTGCTCGAACTGAGCACGCCCTTCGCCGGTCGTTGATGCTTCGGCGTAGCGGCGGCGCGCAATGCGACCGGCGCTACGTGCCAGCATTCCCGCCTCGACCGCCATCCGGATGGCCTCAGCCATCGCGACCGGGTTCTCGGCTCGCGAGATCGCCGACGCGCAGAGGACGGCGTCGCAACCAGATTCGATCGCCAGCGCGGCGTCACTCGCGGTGCCGACCCCGGCGTCGAGGATCACCGGCAGCTCCGTCTGCTCGACGATCAGACGCAGGTTGTACGGGTTGTTGATCCCCATTCCGCTGCCGATCGGCGATCCGAGCGGCATGATCGCGGCACAGCCCACATCTTCTAGCCGCTTCGCGAGCACCGGATCGTCGGTGGTGTAGGGCAGCACGACGAAACCCTCGGCAACGAGCTGCTCGGCGGCAAGGACGAGCTCGGTCCCGTCGGGCAGCAACGTGCGCTCGTTCCCGATGACCTCAAGTTTGATCCAGTCAGTGTCGAAGGCCTCCCGCGCCAGCTGCGCGGTGAGGACGGCGTCGCGGGCCGTATAGCACCCGGCGGTGTTGGGCAGCAGCTCGACGCCGCAGTCGCTGAGCAGGTCCGTGAGCGAGCCCTTGGAGGCCGGATCGATCCGCCGCAACGCGACAGTCACGAGCTCCGTCCGCGAGACTTCGATCGCGGCTGCGAGCGTCTCCAGACTCGAGAAACCGCCGGTTCCGAGAATCAGCCGGGACTCGAGTTCCCGGCCGGCGATGACCAACGGCTCAGCCACCCTGCACCGCCGTCAAAACCTCGACGCGGGCGCCATCGACAACGACGAAGCT
>DATMIZ010000011.1:0-10720 GCA_035554055.1 Baekduia sp.
GGGAGATGTTGGCGTCGTCGAGCGCCGCTTCGACCTCGTCGAGGATGTAGAACGGGCACGGCTTGGCGAGGAATACGGAGAACAGGAAGGCGATCGCGGTCATCGACTTCTCGCCGCCTGACAGCAAGGTCAGCCGCTTCATCGACTTCCCGGCGGGGGTGATCTCGATCTCGACGCCGAGATCGTCCTCGGGACCGCCGTCGGCCTCATCGATCTCCTCGGCGTCCGCCGCCTCCTCTGCGGCGGCCTCAGCAGCCACCTCAGCGGTGCCGTCGCCTGAATCGCGGACAGGCGCAGCCGCGTCCTCCCTGGCCTCCTTGACCAGCCGCAGGCGCCCGCGGCCGCCTGGGAACAGCGTCTCGGCGAGTCGCTCGAAGTTCGCGGCGGCGGCGGTGAAGGTCTGTTCGAAGCTGTCTGCGATCTCACGATCGGTGTCGCGGATCAGCGACTTGAGCTCACGCAGCGCCGTCTCCATGTCCGTGCGCTGGCGCTCCATCTCGTTGACGGACTCGACCGCCTCGTCGTACTCCTGCTTGGCCAGCGGGTTGACCGGGCCGAGATTCTCGCGCTGACGCTGCAACCGCTCGACACGGTTTGCGAGCTGGTCGGCCTCCTCGGGCGCCAGTGGCTCCTCGCGTGGTGTCGCCTCGAGCTCAAGCCGACCCGCGAGCGTCGTGAGTTCGATCGCCGCCTCCGCCTCGGAGTCACGGAGCTGCTGGGCCCGCACCTCTGTGCGTGTCACAGACTCGGACCGCTCGCGCAACGCGGTCTGGATCTCGCCCTCCTCGGCCGCACAGCGCCGAAGCTCGTTCGCGTCGTGCTCGCCTTCTGCACGGTCAGCACGCAGCCGCTCACCCACGGACGCGGCGTGGCCGCGCGCCGCAGCGGCGGCTACGGCGAGCGCATCAGCCAAGCGTCGGGCGGCAGGCGCCAAAGCCTGATCGAGCGCGAGGCGCTGCTCAAGACCAGCCAAGCGCGCGACCCGCTGCTCGCGCTGACTCGCGATGCGCTGCGCCAGAGCCTGTTCAGCGGCTAGTTCGGCGGTGAGGCGCGCGTGACGGACAGCGGCCTCCCCGTGCTCGGGCGATTCACGGCGTCGGCGGATCTGGGCGTCGAGCTGTGTGACCGTCTCACGCGCCTCCGAATGCGCGCGCTCAGACTGACGCAACGCCGCCTCAGCGGTGTCGCGCTGAGCGTCGACGGCCGACACGGCCTCCCGAGCCTGCTCGATCGCCACCGTCTGCGCGTGCTCCGCGCTCGCCGCAGACTCCATCTCGAGCGTCAGTGCGTCACGGTGGTTGCGCTCGGCCAAAACACGCTCGGCCCCGCCCTCAGTCGCCTGGAAGAGCTCGCGGTCGCGACCGATCCACGCCCGCCCGCCGGCGGTGACCGCGATTCCGCCGAAATCCTCGTTCACGCCATCGAGCGACTCGACGACCCACGCATCGCGCAGCAGATGGCGTGCCAGCGCCACTGATCGTTCGGGGCCCTGCACAAGTGCCGCCAGCGAACGGGCGCCGGGCACCGGTGGGGACGCAGCCTCGGCGCCCGAATCGGCGCCTGTGACGAACGCGTGGCCGCCATCTGAGCCAAGACCGTCGAGCAGCTTCGTCGCGTCGAGCTTGCTCTCCGCGACAGCTGCTGAGAGCCGGCCGCCCAGCGCTGCTGCGAGCGCAAGTTCCAGCCCCGATTCGATCTCGATCTCGTCAGCGAGCGACCGTGCCCGGCCGCCACCGTGCGTGCGCAGGAACTGATTTGCGCGCGCGAGCTCCGCGCCCACCCGCGCGGACTCACGCCGTGCACCCTCCGCTGCCTGTTCGGCGGCACGACGGGCGTTGCGGGCCGCCTCGCACGCCTCGTCGGCCGCTTTGAGCGCCGCCCGCTTTGAGTCAACGGTCTGCGCGAGCTGCTCCGCAGTGGTGACCGCCTCATCGCGCTTGGTCTGCAGCTCCGCCAGCTCTCGTTCGAGGGCGTCCGCACGCTGCGCTTCCAGCTGCGCCAGCTCGGCCTCCAGTGCGGCGATCTTCTCGGTCGAGTCGTCGCCGGTCCCGTCCTCGGCGGCCTCGGCGCGGAGGATCTCGATCTGGTGGCTGCGACGCTCGCTTCGACTGTCGATCGTGTCGACCGTGTCGCGGGCACGCTCGAGGCGCAGCTCGATCCGATCTGCCGCGCCGGTTGCCTTCTCGGCGTCGCGCGTCAGCGACTCGCGACGCTCGGTGCGCGCTTCGAGCGCGGCCTCAGCCTGCTGGCGGCGTTCTGCGACCGCAACTAGCCGCTCCTGAGCCTCATCGCGAGACGCGGTGGCCGCCTTGGCCTCCACCTCTGCGGCTGCGAGGTCGGCGCGCCGTGCGCGCACCGTCTCGCGGGCCAGCTCCCACTTGGCCTCGGTCATCTGGCGTTCGATGCGCGCGTGTGACTCCGCGGCCTCAGCCTGGCGCTTGAGCGGCTTCAGGCGCGAGCGCGATTCGCGCTCGATGTCGAGCGCGCGCTCCAGGTTCTCCTCGGTCTTCTTGAGCTTGAGATGGGCGCGCCGCCTGCGCTTGCGGTGCTTGCCGAGACCCGCCGCCTCTTCGATCAGCAGCCGTCGGTCGCGCGCCTTCGACGTCACGATCGCCTCCACACGGCCCTGGGAGATGACCGAGTGCATCTCTTTACCGAGACCGGTGTCAGACAGCACTTCGAGGACATCCGCGAGCCTGCAACGCGCGCCGTTAAGCCGGTACTCGCCGTCGCCGTTGCGATCGAGCCGGCGCATGATCGAGATCTCAGAGCTCGGCAGATCGAGCGAACCATCGGAGTTGTCGAGCACGAGCTCGACCTCTGCTGAGGAGCGCGCCTTCACCCCTGCACCGCCCGCGAAGATGATGTCCTGCATCGACTGACCGCGCACCGCGAGTGGCGACTGCTCGCCCATCGCCCAGAGCACGGCGTCGGTCACGTTCGACTTGCCCGATCCGTTCGGTCCAACGATCACCGAGGTGCCGGGGGCGAAGTCGAGCTTGGTCCTGTCAGGGAAGGACTTGAAGCCCTTCAGCGAGAGCGATTTGAGATACATGCGTGGCTCATCCTGAATGCGTCGTCGGATGCTCTTTTGCCGGCGCGTCGGCGTCAAGCGCATCGAGCGCCTCACGAGCGGCTGCCTGCTCGGCGTGCTTCTTCGATCGACCGGACCCGGACCCCGCCTGTTTGCCGTCGATCAGAGCGCGCACGTCGAAGAGGCGATCGTGTGCTGGGCCGTGCTCGGCGACGACCTCGTACACGACCGTCGCCCCGTGCCGCGCCAAGCGTTCCTGGAGGGTCGACTTGAAGTCGACCGGGAAGGTGAGCGCAGCATCAATTTCGGGGGCGAACGCTTCCACGACGGCCGCCGCAGTCTTGTCGTAACCGTGCTCGAGATAGATCGCACCGATCACCGCCTCGACGATCGAGGCCAGGACACGTTCGGTCTCGACGAGTGAGCCGACCAACGCGTCCTGCGGCGCGGCGGCGGTCAGCCGTGCCGGCACGCTGAGCCGCATCGCCACTTCGCGGCAGGCGGCCCCTGACACGGTCGCTGCCCGGATCTTCGTCAGGCGACCGGCGCCATAGCGCTCAGCCTCGAGCCGAGGGTAGAAATGTGAGGTGATCGCAAGGCCCAGGACGCTGTCGCCGAGAAATGCCAGCCGCGTGTAGGAATCCGAGCTGCGCTCGGTCCAGGAGGCATGCGTGAAGACCTGCCGCTGCAGATCTTCCGGGAGCTCGTCGAGAAGCCGGGCTAGCTCCACTACGCCCCGACGGGGCCGTGCTCGACGACGAAGTCGATCGCCTGCTTGACCGTCTGGATCTGCGCGGCCTGCTCGTCGGTCATCTTCACGCCGTAGCTGTCCTCCAGCTCCTGGACCAGCGTGTAGAGATCGAGCGAATCTGCCTCGAGATCGTTCTTGAAATGGGTCGACTCATCGATCTTGGACGGCTCGACGTCGAGCTCGTCCGCGAGGTGGCTCTGGATCAGTGAGAAGACTTCTTCGCGAGTCATGGTCAGGACCGTACGCTAGCTGGCGGCTCTAACGGTGATTCCTGCGCCTGGCGGCGCAGAACACCGGCGGCCTCGAGCGTCGAATGCGTCCGCTCGATGAGGTTCTCCTCGACCCCATGCGCGGCCCGCAGGATCGCCTGCGAGATCCCGAAACGACCGAAGCGACCGTGCGGCACGACACCGAGCTGACGCAGACCGAGCATGTAGGCGCCGCCGGTGACAGCCGGGTCAATCGATGTCCGCGCGCGGCGGATCGCGGGATCGAGAAGCCAGCCGCCGATCCTCGACCGGAGGTTGTCGTTGCGCGCGTCGTCGACGACATCGATCGTCTTGGACGAGACCGCCTCTGCGAACTTCAGCGCGACGTTGCCCGTGAAGCCGTCGGAGACGACGATGTCGATCTCACCTTCGGCGAAGTGATGGCCTTCGACGTTGCCGACGAACTCGAACGCGGGCGTCGTCGCGGCCGCGAGCTGCTCGTACACCTCGAAGAGCTGCGGCGTCCCTCGCGTCTCCTCCTCGCCGATGTTCAGGAGTCCCACCAGCGGGCGCTTGACGTCGAGCACCGCGGTCGCATAAGCCGCCCCCATGTACGCGAACTGCACAAGCTGCTCCGTGCGGACGTCTGTGTTGGCGCCGACGTCCAGCAGCGTCACAGCGCGTTTGGGCACCGGGAGCGTGACGGCGAGCGCCGGCCGGTAGATGCCGCGCGCGCGCTTCACGTTGAAGAGACCGGCGGCCAGCGCCGTGCCGGTCGAGCCGCCGCTCACGAGCGCCTCCGCTTTTCCGTCTGCAACCGCCCGCCATGCCTGCACGATCGACGCATCCGGATGTGCGCGCACCGCAGACGCCGGTTCGGCGACCTTCGCGATCGAAACCGGTGCATCGATGACCTCGACGCCGTCTCCGACGTCGCGCAGCTGATCTGCCGGCCCGAATAGGAGGACGCGGATGCCGCCCCTCTGCACGGCGAGAGCGGCGCCGGCGGCTACTTCAGCTGGTCCTAGATCGGCGCCGTTTGCATCAACGGCAACCGTGACGACGCGGGGGTCGCCGCCGGATCGCGACGCGACCGGCAAGTTGCTCTAGTGGTCGTGGTCGTGATCGTGCGAATCGACGTGCACGACTTCACGACCGCGGTAGTGGCCGCACTCGGAGCACACGCGGTGCGGGCGACGCGGCGCGTGGCACTGCGGGCACTCCGAAAGTGACGGCGCAGTGATCTGATGCGTCGAACGGCGCTTGTTCGTACGCGAGTGAGATTGTTTTTGCTTGGGGACGGCCATGCGACGCAGAAGACTAGCGTGCTTTGCGATCGATCGCGGGTGCGCTCAGTCAAGCTTGAGGTCGCGCAACGCCGCCCATCGCGGATCGGGCTCCGGTTCATGCTCGTGGCCGGGATCCTCGTTGAGGTCGGCGCCGCAGACAGGGCACAGGCCCGCACAGTCCTCACGACACAGGATCTGGGCCGGGAGCGCCAGCGCGAACGCGTCGTGAGCCCACGAACGCACATCGAGTTCCTGCGCCTCGTTGACGTACGGGCTGTCGAGATCCTCCCCTCCACCAGGTTGATCGATCTCGCGCGCGTCGATCTCAAACAGCGGCCTGGCATCGATCAGGCAGCGCATGCAGGGACCGGTCAGCGACGCCGCGAAGCGGAGTCTCAGCGACCACCCCTCGCCCATCATCTTCGCGATGTCGATACGCACAGGCACGACATCGGGCTCGATCTCGTACGCCTGCCCGCTGAATGAGATCTCGTCGAGCGACACCTCGAGATCGAGCTTGCGGCCTTCGCCGGCGACCAGCGAGAGCGATGCGAGGTCAAAGACATCTGCGCGCGCCATCACCCCAATGTAATCGAGTCTCCTGCGACCTTCGTAGGGTGTGACGACGATGCAAGTCGAGCTTCTCTATTGGGATGGATGCCCGTCGCATCCCGAAGCGCTGTCTGACCTCAAGCGCGTGCTGCTTGAGCTCGGAATTGACACCGAGGTCGCGTTGCGCGAGGTCACAACAGACGCGCAGGCGGCCGAACTCGGATTCGTGGGTTCACCGACGATCCGCGTCGACGGCGACGACCTCTTCGACACCGGTGGCGCGCCACCGTCACTTACCTGCCGTGTCTATCGCACCCGTGATGGACGGTTTTCCGCAACCCCTGATCCAGAGGAGCTCCGCGATGTTCTCGCTGCCCGACACTGAAGGAAAGCTTCACTCGCCCGGCGACGCGACGGCGACGGTCGTCGTCTTCACCGCCAACCACTGCCCGTACGCGCTCGGCTGGCATGACCGGATCATCGACGCGGCCCGCGATTACGCGGGCAAGGACGTCAAGTTCCTGGCGATTTCGCCCAACGACGCTGAGCGTTACCCCGCGGATGCTCCCCTGGCCAACGCCGAACGCGTCGCCAAGGGCGAGTTCGGCGACGTGCCCTACCTCTACGACGAGGACCAGTCGGTCGCGCGTTCACTCGATGCCAAGACGACGCCGGACATCTTCGTCTTCGACAACGAGCTGGAGCTCCGCTACCGGGGCGCCCCGGACGCCGACTACAAGGACCCGGTCCAGAACGCCGCCTGGCTGCGCGGCGCGCTCGACGCCGTGCTGGCCGGCAAACAGCCCGACCCGAGCGAGACCGAGCCGGTCGGCTGCTCGATCAAGTGGAAGTGAGCCCGGCCAGGTCGCGTTTGACGATCTTGCCGGTCTCGTTGCGCGGAAGCGCGTCCACAAAGACGATCTCGCGCGGCACTTTGTAGCCGGCGAGGTTCGTGCGGACATAGTCGCGCAGCTCGTCGGCCGTGGCCGCAGCGCCCTCGTGCAGAACGACGAAGGCCTGCAGCCGCTGGCCGAACTGAGCGTCCTGCACACCTAGAACCGCGACCTCGGCCACGGCCTCATGCTCCACGAGCAGATCCTCGACCTCACGTGGGAAGACGTTCTCGCCGCCCGAGACGATCATCTCGTCGTCGCGACCGTTGACGAACAGCCGACCCGCCTGGTCGAACTGGCCGACATCGCCTGTCGCCATGTACTCGCCGAGCGTCTCCTTGTTGCCACCCTCGGTGTATCCGCGCATCTGCAACTCGTTGACGACGAAGATCCTGCCGGGCGACCCGTCGGGAACGTCGCGGCCGCTCGCGTCCACCAGGCGAATCGTCGTGCCGCGCGGTGGACGCCCGGCGGTACCGGGCGCACGCCGAAGGTCGCGCGGGCCCGCGACCGTCGCCCACGCGACCTCGGTCGAGCCGTAGAGGTTGTAGAGGACGTCGCCGAAGCGGTCCATCACGTGCAGTGCGAGCTCGCCGGGCAAGGCCGAGCCGCTCGCCGCGATCACCCGGAGCGACGAAGTGTCGTGGCTCGCAACGGTCGCCCGGGGCAGGTCGAGCAGCCGCTGCAGCATCACCGGCACGACGATCAGATGCCGCACCTTGTGTCGCTCGATCAGCGCGAGCGTGCCCTCGGCGTCGAAGGTGCGGCTCAAGACGATCGTCGAGGAGAGCGCCATCCCGACGGTGAACTGCGCGAAGCCCCAGGAGTGAAACAGCGGTGATGCGATCAGCGTCGGCTGGCGCGCGCGGAGCGGGATGCGATCCATGAGGGCGGCGGCCGGGTGCAACGACTTTGGCTGCTCGCGGTCCGCGCCCTTCGGCGCCCCGGTGGTGCCGGAGGTGAGGATCAAAAAGCGGCCCTTCTGCCGCGGCGGCTGACGGGGCGAATCATCGCCGGCGGCGAGAGACTCCAAGGAGACGGCTCCCGCCGTGTCAGACCACGCACGGATCGTCCGCTTCGCTCCGTGGGCGCCGGTAACCAGCGGCTCGAACTCCTCGTCGCAGATGATCGCCGTCGGTCGCTCGACCGAGCAGACATGCTTGACCTGCGGTGCCGCAAACGACGTGTTCAGGTAGAGCGCGTGGGCACCGAGCTTGGACAGCGCGAGCGTGGACTCGACCCACCCGCGGTGGTTACGGCACATCACGGCGACGTTGTCGCCGGCCTCGACCCCGAGCTCCGCGAGCCCGTTGGCGATCGCGTTGGTGCGCCTGGAGATCTCTTCGTAGGTGACCGTGCCGCGCTCATCGATCACGGCAATGCGTTGCGGGTAGAGCGCCGTGTTGAAGCCGTAGCCGCCGGCCGGAGTCGGCCCCCAGCGGATGACGGCACGGGCCGCGCGGAGGATCTTGTCCGGGCGCGCGGGCGCCACGATGCCGCAGCGCGCGAACACGCGCAGCAGATGGAGGTGATCCGAAATCCCCGGGCCGTCGCTCACTGGGCCGATTCTCGCATTCCGTCAGGTTGACGTGGGACGCTGCGACGTCCTGATCATGGAAGCCGCAATCCCACTCAACATCCCGCAGGTCCGTTCATTGCCCGACCGCGTCGTGATCGACGGCGTGCAGGTACGCGACGAAACTGCGATCCGCCTGCTCAACGAGACCGA
The DNA here is from genome assembly GCA_035554055.1 of Baekduia sp. Classification (GTDB taxonomy): domain Bacteria; phylum Actinomycetota; class Thermoleophilia; order Solirubrobacterales; family Solirubrobacteraceae; genus Baekduia. The sequence goes on from DATMIZ010000011.1 coordinate 8,458, forward strand.
CGACCCGGTCGCGCTGATCCTGAAGCTGATCGAGGTCGGCGCCCGCGTTCTGGACCGTGAGACGTCAGGCGCTCAGGCCGAGGCGATGCGGCTCGAGCTCGAAAAGGCATCTTCCGACGTTCGCAACGAGCTCGGACAGACCGCGCAGCGGCTGACCGGTGAGACGCGCGAGAAGCTCAACGAACTGTTCGGCTCCGGCGAAGCGCCCGGCGCCGTCCCCAAGCGCGTCGAGAAGATCGTCGTCGAGGCGATCAGCCACGCCCAGGAGGCGATGGTGCGGCACGTCACGTCGGATTCGAGCCCGCTGGCGCAGGTCAATCGCGCGCAGACAGAGATGGCGCGGGAGCGCCACGAGCAGTCGCAGAGAGAATTCAAGTCGCTGCGCGACGAACTCGCTTCGCTGAAGCTGCAGCTGGAGCGGACGCAGGGCGAGGAGAACGCCGAGGCAGCCGTAGCGGCCGAGGCAGAAAGGGGCACGGCCAAGGGCCGCACCTACGAGGAATCGGTCTTCGCAGCGCTCGAGGCGCTCGCGATCCCACAGGGCGATGACTGCGAAGCGACCGGTGACCTCAAGGCCGGCACCGGCAAGAAGGGCGACGTCGTCGTGTCGATCGGGGCATGCACCGGCCCGGCGCGCGGCCGGATCGCCTTCGAGGCCAAGAACTCCAGGATGTCGCGGCCCGATGCGCTGCGCGAGCTCGACGCGGTGAAGGCGGAGCGCAACGCGGACTTCGCGGTGCTGGTCGTCCCTTCAGAAGAGAAGGTGCCGGCGAGGATGCTCGCGCTACGCGAGTACAACGGCGACAAGCTGATCGTCACCTACGACCCCGATGACTCGGAGCTGTGCCTGCAGGTGGCTTACTCGCTGGCGCGTGCCCGCGTGCTGATGACCCGCAGCGAAGGCGACGACGTCGATCCGAGCGCGATCGCCGAGGTGACCGAACGTGCCTTGCAGGCGATGAGCGACGTCGTCCGGATCAAGCAGCAGCTGACGGCTTCCAAGACGTCGATCGACAAGGCCGGCGAGATCGTCGAGACGATGGCTACGACGGTCCGCGGCCATCTCACTGAGATCGACGCGCTACTCCGTTAGCTAACGCCGAGCGTGGATTCGGGATGTATCGGTCGTCGTGACGTGTGACGGCGACGCAGCCTGTGCTGGTGGCACAGGCAAGTCGTTGGCGCGCGTCACGGCGTCCGAGACGCCCGAAGACCTAGTTGGGCGCTACCGGCTCGCGGTCGTCGTCTGACTCAACCTCGTCGCCCTTGCCCTGCAGGCGATCGCGGCCGCGCTGAACGGCGCCGATGAACTTCGAGAGATTCACTTCAAGGGTGTTGAGGATGTCGTCGGCGTAGTCCTCTGCGCCGAGACGAATCTCGCGCTCGCGTGAACGCGCGTCGTCGATGATCTCCTCGGCAGCCCGCTCGGCCTGCTTGGTGACTTCCTGCTGGTCGATGAGCGCGTCCTGTTTTTCACGGGCTTCGGCGACGATCCGCTCAGCCTCGCGCTTGGCTTCGGCCAGCATCTCCTGGCGCTCTTTGACGATCCAGCGGGCCTGCTTGATCTCGTCAGGGATCGTCGCGCGCATCTGGTCGAGGAGGTCGTAGATCTCTTCTTTGTCAACGCGCACTTCGTCCGTTAGCGGGACGCGCTTTGCGTTGTGAACCAGATCGTCGAGTTTGTCAATGAGGACTAGGACGTCCATAGCAAGGTGCCTTTCGCTACCGCGTCAGTTCTTCCTTCAAGCGCACCGCGACCTGCGCGGGCACAAGACCGGAAATATCGCCGCCAAACGTCGCCAATTCTTTCACTCCGCTGGAGCTAAGGAACGAGTATTGCGGGCTGGCCATTAGGTACATCGTGTCGATATCGGGTGCTTGCATGCGATTGAGTTGGTTCATCTCGAATTCGTATTCGAAGTCCGAGATCGCGCGCAGCCCCTTGACGATCGTCTTGGCGCCCACCTCTCGGGCGAGATCCACGACCAGGACGCTGAACGCGCGTTGACTCACGTTACTCAGACCTTCGGTCGCTGCGGCGATAAACCGCAGCCGCTCCTCTGCGTCGAACAGCGCTTTTGACTTGCGATTCGAGATGTTGACGACGCCGACGATGACCTCGTCGAACAGCGACGCGGCGCGGGCGATGACATCCAGGTGACCGTTGGTGATCGGGTCATAGGAGCCCGGGCATACAGCGATTCGCTTCTTGTTGTCGGGAGTCATGTTTGGTGGATTGTGACGAGGGTGTCGCCGTAGCGGC
>DATMIZ010000012.1:0-12053 GCA_035554055.1 Baekduia sp.
ACGGCCGCGATCGCGGTGTTGAAGTTGAAGCGGTCAGCGAGGTCGACCGTGACCTTTTCGATCGCCCAATTGGCCTTGCGCAGGATCCTCTCGGAGTCCGCATTGAGCTCATCGGGGATCGGATGATCGGGCAGCTCCGCGGCGGCCTGCGCGGAGAGTCGCCACATGCGGCCCAGGAAGCGGTGCATGCCTTCGACGCCGCCGTCTGACCAATCGGCGTCCTGGTCCGGCGGACCCATGAACAGGATGTAACAACGCGCGGTGTCGGCCCCGAAACGCTCGACGATCGGGCCCGGCGACACGACGTTGCCCTTGGACTTGGACATCTTCGCCCCGTCCTTGGTGATCATTCCCTGCGTAAAGAGCTTCTGGAAGGGCTCCTGCGCGTCGACGTGCCCGAGGTCGTTGAGCGCCTTGATGAAGAAGCGCGCGTAGAGCAGATGCAGGATCGCGTGCTCGACACCGCCGATGTACTGGTCGACGGGGGTCCACTCGGCGACGACCTTTGAGTCCCAGGCGGCGTCGTCGTTATGGGGGTCGCAGTAACGCAGGAAGTACCAGGACGAGTCGACGAACGTGTCCATCGTGTCCGTCTCGCGGCGCGCCGGCTTGCCGCACTGCGGGCAGGTGGTCGCGACCCAGTCCTCGGCGGCGGCGAGCGGCGATTTGCCCTTGGGCTGGTAGTCCTCGATGTCCGGGAGGACGACCGGCAGATCCTCCGCAGGGACCGGCACCATCCCGTGCTCGTCGCAGTGGATGATCGGTATCGGGCAGCCCCAGTAGCGCTGCCGGGAGACCAGCCAGTCGCGTAGGCGGTAGTTGACCGACTGGTGGCCCTTGCCTTCGCGATCGAGCCAGGCCACGATCTCGGGTAGCGCCTCGCGATTGGGCGTGCCGTCAAACTCGGCGGCGGAGTTCTGCAGCGGTCCTGAGCCGGTGTATGCCTGCTCGGTCACGGGCGGTGCGTCGTCCGGCGAGCCGATGACCTGCCGGATCGGCAGGTCGAACTTCGTCGCGAACTCATGGTCGCGCTCGTCATGCGCCGGCACGGCCATGATCGCGCCCGTGCCGTAGTCCATCAGTACGTAGTCGGCGACATACATCGGCAGCTGCTCGCCGTTGACCGGGTTCGTTACGTGGCGGCCGAGGAAGACGCCCGTCTTCTCCTTATGGGCGTCGCCGCGTTCCTCGGTCGGTTCGGCCATCGCCGCGGCGACGTACTCACGCACGGCCTGCTCGTTGCCGGTGCCCTGCGCGAGGCGCTCGACGTCCGGGTGCTCGGGGGCCATCACAAAGAACGTCGCGCCGAAGAGCGTGTCGGGACGTGTCGTGAACACCGGATAGTCGGTGTCGAGTTCGTCGCAGCGGAACACGACCTCGGCGCCCTCGGAACGCCCGATCCAGTTGCGCTGCATCGTCTTCACATGCTCCGGCCACTCGATCGTGTCGAGATCCTCGAGCAGGCGATCGGCGTAGTCGGTGATGCGGAAGAACCACTGCTCGAGCGAGCGGATCTCGACGAGCGTGCCGCAGCGCTCGCAGTGGCCGTCGACGACCTGCTCGTTGGCGAGCACGGTCGCGTCCTGGGGACACCAGTTGACGGCCGCCTCGTGACGGTAGGCGAGCCCGCGCTCGAAGAACTGGGTGAAGATCCACTGCGTCCAGCGGTAGTAACGCGGGTCGGATGTCGACAACTCGCGCGTCCAGTCGATCGAGATCCCCCAGTCATGGAAGCCCTTGCGGAATGACGCGACCGACTCGCGGATCGAGTCGCGCGGATGCTGGCCGGTGTTGATCGCGTGGTTCTCTGCCGGCAGACCGAACGAGTCGTAGCCCATGGGGTGCAGGACCCGGCGACCCGTGCGGCGGTGGAAGTGCGCGACGGCATCTCCCACCGAGTAGTTCTTCAGGTGGCCGATGTGCGGCTCGCCACTCGGGTAGGGCAGCATTTCAAGCACGTAGGAGGTCTGGCCGGGGTCCCCCGCATCGTTGGCGACCTCCCAAGTGCGCTCGTCAGCCCAGAGGGCCTGCCACTTGGGTTCGATGTCCTGCGCTTCGTATCGGTACTCGGGAGCCACGGGCGCAGGCTACAAGCGAGCATGGTCTGCGCGGTTTCTGCGGAGACTTTGTGACAAATCTGCGGAGGTTTCTGGGCTGCGGGCAGAGATCGCTGCGTGGTGATCCGGCGCCAGGTTCATGGTCGTCCCATGGCTGAATTGACAAGCAACGACAAGGGCGCGATTGCGGAGGCCGAGATTCTGGCTGAAGCTACGCGGCGTGGCTACGTGGCGCTCAAGCCCCAAAGCGAGCGGCGACGCTACGACCTCGTGATCGATACCGGTCCCCGGTTGTGGCGCGTCCAATGCAAATGGGGACAACTAAAGGGCGACGTAGTCGTGCTTCGCGCTCGTACGAGCCGTTATACGCCCAACGGATACGTGCGAACCACCTACAACGCGACCGAGATCGATGCATTTGGGATCTATTGTGGACAACTCGACCGCTGCTTCTTCGTGCCCATCGAGGGTCTCGATCCGGACCAGGGGATGCTGCACCTGCGCTTGGCCCCCGCCAAGAACGGCCAGCTCGTGGGTGTTAAGCTTGCCGACGAATACAGCTTTGGGGCTATAGCTCAGCTGGAAGAGCGTTCGCATGGCATGCGAAAGGTCGTCGGTTCGAGCCCGACTAGCTCCACTCCCCTGCTAACTCTTTCGGTCCGCGCCGACGATCTGCGATCCAATCTCGGCTCCTACATCCAGCGCACGGCCGCCGGCGAATCGTTCGTAGTAACTCGTCGCGGCCACCGTGTCGCCCATCTCGGGCCGCCTCCGACAACTGCCTGATGCCATGAGACTCGGGCCAGCTTGATTCCGTTGCCCCGCGACTCAGGCCCCAGGCCGACTGCCCAGAAGCAGCGTGCATGCCGTATCGCCGAACCACTCCTCGTACTCCTCGGCGGTCCAACCGCGCTCGCGTGAGAGCAGCAGCCACACGGTCGGATGGTTGAGCGTCCAGAGGATGTCCGTCGCCCGATCGACGGTAAGCCCGGGTGCGAGCGCGTTCTTGGCTGCGATGCCCTCGACGATCGCGCGCTGGTTGGCGTGGAACTCGGATTGAATCCGCGCCCAGAGCGCGGCAATCTCAGGATCCACGTCGGCGCCACTGCGCACAACTTCGAGCACGTTGCCGAGCCGAATCTTCCCTGCGCGCGAGTTGCGCGCGTTGAGAAGGAGCTTTCGCGCTGGATCCGGCTCCTCGAGGACTGCGCGGTACCAGTCGCGGTCGGCCACCGGGATGTCATCCGAGTCTCCGCGCAGCCGCTCGTTCCATAGGGCTCGCAGGACGCCTGCCTTCGTCTCAAAGGCGAGATAGACCGTCTTCACCGAGACACCGGCATCAGCGGCGATCGCCGCGACGGTCGTTGCCGCATAGCCGCTTGCCTCGAACTGCCGGCCGGCGGCAGCGAGGACAGAACGACGCGTCGTTGCCGCCTGCTCGCGTCGGTGCGGCGAGTTGTAGCTGCGGGCCTTGACAGGCTCAGACATTTCGCTACCTTATCTTCCTATTCATTACTCATACAGAGTAGTCAATTCACTGGGAGGTTCAAGATGGCGCTCATGATGACCCGCATTCACGTCGACGACTTCGACACATGGAAAGCGATGTTCGACACCGACCCACCTGGCGTACGTGCGAGTGCGACCGGGCACAGGCTGTTCCGGACCGCGGACGACGCCAACGAGGTCAGCCTCGCGGTTGAGTTCGAGTCCGTCGCCGATGCCGAGGAGGCGCGCGCCAAACTACTGGCGTCAGGCGTCCTGGATCGTGTCCAACTGCGAGTCCCGCCGACGATCGTCGAGCTGGCCGAGGCGAAGACCTACGCGTGAGGCGTGAAGCCTGCTCTCGATAAGTATCCGACGCGATGCCACCCTTCGACAAGCGGGGCCGAGCTTCAGCCCGGCCCCGCCAGCGTCGGATCGACTCCTACTCGTCGTCGCGAGCTGCCTTCGCGATGTCGGGGTTGTCTGTGAACACTCCGTCAACGCCGAGTGCGAAGAACTGCTCGAACTCCGCGATCGCGTTGCCGTACTCGGCCGGGTTGAGGCTCGAGCGAAGCTCCAGCGGCAGGAAGTTGTTCTCCGCTCGGAACGTGTAGGCCACGACGTCGAGTCCGGCCGCATGGGCGTCCGCGACGAACGAGGTCGGGGCAAGTGACTTGCCGGTCGCGTCGCGCGGGACGATGTAGTCCTTCGAGGGACTGGCCACATCCGCGTACTTGCGGACGGCCTTCAACCCGGCCGGCGTCGCCATCTGGGCGTACGTCGTCGTTGCACCCGCGGCCAGGACATCACCCGGCTTGTCGGTTTTACCGCCGAAAAGCTGCACGATCGGCACGCCGGGCAGAATCGTGTCGAGCTTCTTGAGGTTGCTTACCTCGAACGACTGCACGGTGACCTTCCCGCGACGGTTGTCGATGCCGTTGCGGCGAAGCGTCTTGACAAACGGCTCCTCGAGCGGCAGCCCGATCGAGCGGAAGTACGTCGAGTGCTTGAGCTCGGGGATGATCCCGATCTTGCGGCCGAGTTCCTTTGAGAGTCGGTCACGCAGCTCGATCACCTCTTGGAACGTCGGAACGACGTAGCGGCCGTTGTAGATCGTGTTGTGCTGGCGCAACTCCGGCAGGCGCTCCTTGGCCTTCAGCGTCCGCAGCTCCGCGAGCGTGAAGTCCTCGGTGAACCATTCGTTTGCGAAGGTCACGCCGTCGATCACCTTGGTCGTGCGGCGATCGGCGAACTCCTGATGGTCGGCGACGTCGGTCGTGCCGCCGATCGCGGGCTCGTGGCGCGCGACGAGGACGTGGTCCTTGGTGGACACCAGATCGGGCTCGATGTAGTCGGCGCCCAGGCGCGCGGCGAGCCGGTACGACGCGAGCGTGTGCTCCGGCCGGTACCCGGACGCGCCACGATGGCCGTAGATCGTCGGTTGCGCCTGATCGTGGCTGCGCTTCTTGTGGTCGCTTGCGGACGCCATGGCCGGCAGGGCCAAGGCGAAGCTCATGATGAGCAGCAGTGCGGTAATTCGGCGAGTGGCTCTCATGGTCTGCATGAAAGGCTCGGGGAGGACGCAGCGAGTAACGAGTTTGTGATGCGTCCGCCAATCGCCGCCGACTGACATCCAGCACAATGCGGCGATGGCTCGCCCCCACCGCCCTCACCTGGACGCCGTGATGCGCGAGGGCGAGCGGGTGCTGCCGCTTGAGCTGTTCTTCGACCTGGTGTTCGTGCTCGCGCTCACCCAGTGCACCGCGTATCTGGCCGAACACACGACTTGGACCGGGCTCGCACAGGCACTCCTGATCCTCGGGATGCTCTGGTGGTCGTGGGTCGGCTACTCGTGGCTGACAAGCGTCATCAACCCCGAGGAAGGCGCCGTCCGAATCGCGATCTTCGTTGCGATGGCCGGCTTTTTGATCAGCTCCCTCTGCATCCCTGAGGCATTCGACGACCTCGGGCTGCTGTTCGCCTGCGCCTACGCGGTGGTGCGCATCGCTCACATCGCACTGTTTGCGATCGCCAGTCGTGAGGACGCCGCGTTGCGCCGTTCGGTCATCGGCCTCGCCGTCAGCACGGCAATCGGCACCAGCCTGCTCGTGGTCGCGTCGTTCACCGACGATGGCCTGCAGATCGGCATCTGGGCGCTGGCCCTCTTTCTTGACGCCGGCGGACCGTACGTGTACGGCGCGGACGGCTGGAAGATCCAGCCGGGCCACTTCGCCGAACGCCATGCGCTGATCATCATCATCGCGCTGGGCGAATCGATCGTCGCGATCGGGGCAGGCGCGAGCGCGACCGTCGACACAGGGGTCGTGGTCGCCGCGATCCTTGGCATCGCGGTCGCCGCGGCCTTCTGGTGGATGTACTTCGATGTTGTCGCGCTGGTCGCCGAACGGCGGCTACAGAACGCCGAGCCCGGACGTGAGCAGAACGAGATCGCGCGCGACTCCTTCTCCTACCTCCATTTTCCGATGGTCGCAGGCATCGTGCTCGTGGCCCTCGGCATGAAGAAGACGCTCGGGCATGTCGAAGATCCGCTGAAGCTCATACCGGCCGTCGGAATGCTCGGAGGCTCCGCCGTCTATCTATTCGCCCACGTCGCGTTCCGCTGGCGCAACGTGCACCGCTTCAGCCCACACCGCCTCGCGACGGGTGTGCTGCTGCTCGCGCTGATTCCGGTGGGAGTCGAGGTCGACTCGATCGTGACGCTGGCGACGCTCGCGGCGATCCTGATCGCCTTGATCGTCTACGAATACGTGCGCTTTGCAGAGCTGCGCAAAGATCTGCGTGCGCGTCTGCATTCAGACGCCGTGCACGAATAGTCCTGCGACTACGAGACAGCAGGCTCGGGCAACGCAAGCCGCGGGACCTCGCCCCAGAGCTGCTCGAGCCGGTAGAAGTCACGCATGTCCGGCGTGAAGGCATGCACGACGACGTCGGAGTAGTCCATCACGACCCAGCTCGCCTGTGGCATTCCCTCGACGCGAGTGGGGATCTGACCGTGCTCGTTCTTCATCCCCAGGTGAATGCCATCGTGGATCGCCTTGACCTGACGGTCCGATCCGCCCGAACAGACGATGAAGAAATCGGTGTAGGCGGCGACGCCACGCAGGTCCAGGACCGCAAGATCGATCGCCTTCTTGTCGGCCGCGTAACCGGCGACTGCGACGGCCATTTCCTCGGAGGTCATCTCGGATTCACTCATTGCGTCCCCTTGGTGTACCAGCCTTGAGCTTCAAGCTCACATCGGACGGACTCCGGCACCAGGTAACGGACCGGCATTCCGGCCAGAACGCGCCGACGGATCGCCGATGACGACAGCTCGCAGCGCGGCATGTCGAAAAACTCGACGCGGTCGGCGCGAGCCAGCGGTTCGAGGCGCTGCATGATGTCGGCACGGCGCACACCGCCGCGCTCAGCAACCGCAAGGCCCGCAAGCTCGAGAATTTCCGCCGGCTCACGCCATCCCGGCAATCCCTGCGCGACATCGCCACCGAGGACGAGCGTCAGCTCATCGTCGGGATGGTGCTCGCGGAACTGCCGCAGCGTGTCGATGGTGTACGAGGTCCCGCCACGATCGACTTCAAGTGACGAGGCCTCGAGGCCGCTGTCACCTTCGACGGCAAGCTGGCAGAGCCGCAGGCGCGCCACCGGTCCCGGATCGCTCGAGATCTCCTTGTGCGGCGGCTTGGCCGTGGGGACCAGCACGACACGATCGAGCCCAAGCTGGGCGCGTGCCTCCTGCGCGCAGATCAGGTGGCCGATGTGCGGCGGGTTGAAGGTGCCTCCGAAGATCCCGAGCTTCGCCACAGCTACTCGCGGATCTGGCCGTCGCCCCGCACCAGGTACTTGAAGGTGCAGAGTTCGCGCAACGCGACCGGGCCGCGAGCGTGGAGCTTCTGAGTCGAGTTGCCGATCTCGGCGCCCATTCCGAATTCGTTGCCATCGGTGAACCGCGTCGACGCGTTGACGTAGACGCAGGCGGCGTCGATCCCCAGCTCAAACGCACGTGCCGCCGTCTTGTCGCCGGTCACGATCGCCTCCGAATGGCCGGAGCCGTAGTGGTTGATGTGCGCGATCGCGTCAAACGGCGTGTCGACCACCTTCACCGCCAGGACGAGCGCCAGGTATTCCGTGCCCCAATCGTCCTCATCTGCAGCCTGCACGGGCGTGTCGCCCGCATGCGCGGCGGTCGCATCGTCCACACGCAGCTCGACGCCTGCTGCGTGCAGCCTCGCGAGTGTCTCGGGCAGGAATGCCTCGGCGATCGCGCGGTGCACCAGGAGCGTCTCCGCGGCGTTGCAGACCCCTGGTCGCTGCGTCTTGGCATTGAGGATGATCGCCTGCGCGTTTTCGAGGTCGGCCGACGCGTCCACGTAGACGTGGCAGTTTCCCGCCGCCGCGTAGATCACGGGGACCGTCGCGACCTCCTGCAGGGCCTTCTTCAGGCCCTCCCCTCCGCGCGGGATGATCAGATCGACGAGGTCGTCCTGGGTGGCGAGCTCGGCGAGCTCCTCACGGCCGCCGGCGACGAGCTGCACAGCATCTGGCGTCGGCGCGCTTTCTGCTGCGATCGCCACGAGCACCGCGTTGGAGTGGATCGCCGTCGAGGAGCCGCGCAGCACGATCGCGTTGCCGCTCTTGATCGCCAGCGCGGCCGCGTCGATCGTCACGTTCGGGCGCGCCTCGTATACGACGGCGATGACACCGAGCGGCACACGGACCTTCTCCACGGCAAGACCGTTCGGGCGCGTGAAGCTCTCAAGGACGACTCCGACCGGATCGTCCAGCGCGGCAACTTCAAGGACCTGGTCGGCGATCGCCCGCACGCGTGCCTCGTCGAGGCTCAGTCGGTCAAGCAACGCGTCGGACAGCCCGCTTTCCCGGCCGGCCTGCAGGTCGAGTGCGTTGGCCTCGAGGATCTCGTCGGTGCGGCTGACAAGCGCGTCCGCGAGCGCAATCAGCGCCGCGTTCTTCTCTCCGGCCGTCAGGGTCGCGAGGCGCAGCGAAGCCGCACGAGCGCGCTCACATGTCTCACGTACGTTCTGAGTCGTCGTCGCCATGCTCAGAGGCTAGGAGCCTAGACCAGCACGAAATAGTCACGATGCACGGCTTCGACGGGTGCGTGGGGCAGTTTCGCGGCGACCGCCGCGCTCTTGAGTCCCTTTGCCTGGTCGAGATCCGCAACCGAGTAGTTGGATATCCCCTTGCCGATCGGCCTGTCGGCCTCGAAAACATCGACGGCATCGCCTGCGGAAAACGCTCCCTGCACCGCGACGACGCCGACCGGCAGCAGCGACGTCCCATCCTCGCGCAGCACGCGGGCGGCGCCCGCGTCGACCGTCACGCGCCCGTGCGACGGCTTGGCGTACCTCAGCCAGAGCTTGAAGGACGAATAGTTCAGGTCGCGGGGTGCGAACAGCGTGCCTTCGCGGCTACCGTCGAGCACCCGCTCCAGAGCGCCGTCGCGCAGGCCGTTGCACGCGACCGTCTCGATGCCCGCCGCCGTCGCCATCTCGGCCGCGACGACCTTCGTGCGCATCCCGCCGGATCCAAGTGCTGACGTGTTGGCGCCGATCTCGAGCTCGGAGAGCGCCTCGTAGTCGGTCACCTCTTCGATCAGGCGTGCGCCGGGCCGCGCGGGGTCAGCGTCGAACAGACCGTCCACGCCGGTGAGGAGGACGAGGCGGTCGGCCTCGATCAGGATCGCGACCTGTGCCGCGAGAAAGTCGTTGTCGCCGAAGGAGATCTCGTCGGTCGCGGTGGTGTCGTTCTCGTTGATGATCGGGACCACGCCCCAATCGAGCAGGCGGCGAAGGGTGTTGCGGGCGTTGAGGTAGTGCTCGCGATGGCTGAGATCGAAAAACGTCAGCAGGACCTGCGCGGCGGTCACGTCATGCGCGCGCATGAGCTCGTCGTAGACGCGGAACAGCTTGCCCTGGCCGACCGCGCTGGCTGCCTGCAGATCCTCGATCGCCGTGGGACGCCGCTTGAGCGCCATCACCTCCATGCCACGGGCAATCGCCCCCGACGACACGACCACGACCTCATCGCCGATCACGCGGCGCGCCGCGACGACCTTTGCCAGGTGGTCGAGCGTCTCAGCACGCAGGGAACCGTCGTCGTGAGCGACGATCGACGAGCCGAGCTTGATTACGAAGCGAGCCATTGAGCTCTCAATCTATGCCGCCCGACGGATCGCGACCACCCGTCGCCGATTCGCTGCACTTACTGGGCGTGTGGCCCAGCAAATGCAGCCGATCCGTGGTGGGCGTCGTCAGCTCGGGTCGAGTTCGAACACGACGCCAGCGATGACTACTTCGTCACCGGTCTCAAAGCCGCCGTTCTGCAGCGCGTCGATCACGCCCATCCGGCGCAACCGGTGCTCGACATGGGCGAGAGCGTCCTCGTTGTCGAGGTCGTGGCGCGCGATCAGGCGATCGACCGCGCCGCCGGTCACCTCCCACACCCCCGCCTCGACACACTGCACGACATATTCCTTGTCGCGCGCGCGACTGACCGGCCGGTAGACCATGTGCTCGGCGAGATCGCCAGCATCCGGCGAGAGCTCATCGGGAGCCAACGCGGGAATCCGCTGCAGCAGCAGCGCACGAAGCTCATCGAGCCCCTCCCCCGTCGCGCTCGAGGTGATCAGCACCGGCGTCACGTGGGCCGGCTCTTCCCACTCCTCGCGCGGCTCGTCGGCCCCGAAACGCTTGCGCCAGTAAGCGGCCGCGTCCTGCGCCTTCTGCGGCGAGACGAGGTCCGATTTGGAGAGCGCCAGAATGCGCGGGAGCGTCGCCAACCTGGCGTCGTAGTCGGCGAGTTCCGCCTCGATCGTCTCGTAATTGTGCTCGGGATCGGAGCCATCGAGTGGCTCGAGGTCGAGCACGTGGACGAGGGCGCGGGTGCGCTCGACGTGAGCGAGGAAGTCATGGCCGAGCCCCGCGCCGCCGGCCGCGCCCTCGATCAGCCCTGGGATGTCGGCGATCACCAGCTGGCGGTCCTCGCCATCGAGCGTCCCCAGCACTGGCTCCAACGTCGTGAACGGGTAGCTCGCGACCTTCGGCGCCGCGCGCGTCATCGTTGCGAGCAACGAAGACTTGCCGGCGTTCGGCACCCCGATCAGGCCGACGTCGGCGAGCAGCTTCAGCTGCAGGTCAAGCCACTGCTCCTCGCCGGCCAAGCCCTTTTCGGCGAATCGCGGCGCCTGCCTTGTCGCGGATGCGAAGTGACGGTTGCCGCGCCCGCCCGAGCCGCCACGGGCGACGGTGACCCGTTGCCCTGGCCGCAGGAGATCGTGGACAGTGCCGTCTTCGGTGGTTACGACGGTGCCCGGCGGTACGTCGACCACGAGCTGTTCGCCGTCGGAGCCGTCCTTCTGAGAGCCCTCTCCGTGGCGTCCACGTCCCGCCTTGTAGTGGGCGGTTCGCTTGAAGGTCTGCAGGTCGCGCAGCGAATCGCTGCAGCGCAGGACCACGTCGGCGCCGTTACCCCCGTCTCCGCCGTCCGGGCCGCCCTTCGGCACGTGTGCTTCGCGGCGAAACGACATGCAACCGTCGCCGCCGCCCCCGGCCTGTACGAATATGCGGGCCTTGTCGTAAAGCACAAGCTGCAGGGTAGTTTCATCGGCAATGGCTCCCAATCCCGTCTTCTTGATCACCGGCGCCTCGTCTGGCATCGGCGCGGCCACGGCGCGCCATGCCATTCAGGCTGGATACGACCTCGTGCTCGCCGCACGCTCGCGCGACAAGCTCGATGCGCTCGTCGGCGAGCTCGGGGCCGACCGCGCGCTCGCCGTCACCTGCGATGTGACCGAATGGGACCAGCAGCAGGCAATGGTCGCCGCCGCGACTGAGCGCTTCGGCAAGCTCGACGTCGTGTTCGCTAACGCCGGCTTCGGCGCCTCGCGCGGGTTCCTCGAAGAATCGCCCGAGCATTGGCGCGAGATGGTCCTGACAAACGTCTACGGCGCGGCGTTGACGATCCGGGCCACGATGACCCAGTTGATCGGGACGAAGGGCCATCTCCTGCTGACGGGCAGCGTCGCCGGTCGTCGCGCGATCACCGGCAGCCTGTACTCGGCAACAAAGTGGGCGGTCACCGCGATGGGCGAATCCGCGCGCCAGGAGTTCAACGACACCGGTGTCCGCACGACGCTGATCGAGCCGGGAATGGTCGATACGCCCTTCTTCGACACCCAACCGAACGGGGCGCTGCATCCCGACGACATCGCCCGCGCCGTCATCTACGCGGTAACGCAACCGCCGCACGTCGACGTCAACGAGATCCTCATCCGGCCCACGTCGCAGGAGCTCTAACCACCCTGGGCGACATTAGTCGTCAAATAAGCGACAAATGTCGCCCAGGCGCGAGGAAAACGGAGCGCTAGACGCGCTGAGAAGCCAGCTTTGCGCCGTCGCCCAGTGCCTTCAACTTCGCCCACTGAATCGACGGATGGACGCGCTGCACGAACGGGCCCTGTGCGAAGCCACAGTC
>DATMIZ010000013.1:0-12786 GCA_035554055.1 Baekduia sp.
GGCGTGACGAGAGTCAGGCTCTTGAAGCGCCGCGGATAGAACACCGCGAGATCGGCCGCAAGCCAACCGCCGAGGCCATGTCCGACCAGGTGGACCGGCTCAAGATCCAGGGTCTCGAGGAACGTGTCGTAGTGCAGAACAAGGTCATCGAAGGACTGGATCTCCTCGGTGAGAGGCGTCTCCCCCGTTCCCGGATGCTCGGGAACCACGAGATCCGTCCGCTGTGCCAGCTCTTCGAAGAACGGAAGCCACATCGCTGTGAAGCCGTCCCCGTGCAGGAACAGAACACGCTCGCCTTCGCCCTTGCGGCGATAGGCGGTGCGGATCCCGTCGACGTCGACAAAGTCGGGCGCCGTGTAGAGCGCGTGGGTGTTCGTGGTCGTTGGCTCAGGCATCGGCGAGCACCATACGTGCGCCGCGCTGCGCGATCGCCTCGAATTCGACTTTCAGCTCGGGCGCCACGAGTTCACCGATCACCAGTCCGGCGGCCGGTTTCGGGTCCGGAAGTACTTCGATCACCACCTGGTTGACCTCCTCCAGATATTCCCGTTTGCTGACCATCGTCCGCAGGTGCACGATCTCGGACAGAGAGCTACCCACCTCCTCAAGCAGACGAGCGATCTCCGCCAGGATCCTGCGTGCCTGCTCAGCGGCGGTGTCTCCGGGAGACGCTATTCCGGTGACGAAGATCAAGTCATTGCTGGCTGCAATCAGTGCAAATGGGTGGTGACCCATTCGCTCTGGGATGACGGTGTAGTCGGGCATGTGGACTCCTGGTCGACGAATACTGAAGCTTGCAAACCGAGATAGTATGCGCATAAACTATTTTCGTCTAGGGTGATCGGTCGCGATCACCAAATGGAGTACCGCCAGGAGGAAGCAGTGACCGAAGAATCCGCCGTAAACCGCAACGTCCATCTCGTGGGGAGCCTCAACCTCCCGTCTCCCGAGGCAGTCTTCACGACCGTCGGCGAAAGTCTCGGCAATCGCATCCTGCGCGTTCCGGACGGCGAGTTCGGCGAGCGTTCGAACTGGAGCCAGTTTGGTGCCTCACAGCTCCTGGATTACGACGCGTTCGAGCATGGCGGTCCCTCGCCCTTCGGCGGCTTCTGGGTGCAACTCAGCGAGGGCGCTGCGCAGTCGCCGCTGAAGGTCTCGCCCCCCGGCTACGCAAAGCACGCGAAGGCCTCCTATGCGACGTTCCGCGCGCTGCGGGATGAGGGCAAGCTCCCGGCTGGCACTCGTTTTCTCGTTGCACTGCCGACGCCGTTTGCGTGGGTCGGCTACCTCGTGGTTGAGGATCGCGCGGCGGTCGAGCCCGCGCTGGAAGAGGCCATGCTTGAGGACCTTCGCGACATCTGTGAGGCGATTCCCGCGGCGGACCTCGCCATCCAGTGGGACGTCAGCAACGAAGTCGGCGCGCTCGAAGAGATCGAACCGACCCATTTCGACAACATCCTCGACGGCTGCGCGGAGCGTCTCGCCCGCATGATCGACGCGGTGCCCGCCGGCGTCGAAGTGGGTCTGCACCTCTGCTACGGCAGTTACGAGGACCAGCACTTCGTCGAGCCCAAGGACGCGACGGTGATGGTCGACCTCACCAACGCGATCCTCGACCGCACGTCCAGGACGCTGGACTTCGTCCACATGCCTGTACCGATCGAGCGCGACGACGCGGAGTACTTCGCACCGCTCAAGGGTCTCAAGCGTGATCGTATCTCCGAGCTGTACCTCGGGCTCGTACACATCGAGGACGGCATCGAGGGCAGCCAGCGCAGGCTCGCGGCCGCCCGCACCGCCACCGAGACCTTTGGCATCGCCACAGAATGCGGCGTCGCTCGCCTCGACGAGGCGACCATGCGCCCGTTGCTGGAACTCCAGGCGCAGAGCGCCGACCTCACCTAGTTGCGCTTACAGACGCAGAATGCGGATCTGGCGTAATCGACGGCCCCCAACCCGATGCTTCTCTCGGGTCGGGTCAGCGAGCAGGCGGCAGTAATTCTGGCCCGGAGCGCGCTCGTCGCTTTAGGCGGCCGGGGTGACTGACATTTCGTGCCATCTAGGCACGTAATCGATGCCACCCCGGCGCCGCGGGCGACATTCCACCCATTATTTGGGGGCGTTGTCGCCCACGATGAGGGTCCGCATGAGGCGCCTGGTGTGAGCGCCGGGCGCGCGTTCGTCCGGCCGGCACGATCGGCTGGCGGGTGGGATCGGTGCCGGACGGACGAAAGAGCGACCGGCGCAACCTGGGCGACATTGATCGTGAAATAAGCGATCAATGTCGCCCAGGCATCAGGAGGCGCCGGATCGGGCCAACCGCTAGACGCGCCCCGAGGCCAGCTCGGCGCCCTGCGCTAGGGCCTCGAGCTTGGCCCACGCGATCTGCGGATGGATGCGTCCGCCGAGGCCGCAGTCGGTCGACGCGATCACTCGCTCGGGACCGACCGCGCGCGCGAAGTTGGCGATGCGGTCGGCGACGAGCTCCGGGTGCTCGACGACGTTCGTCGAGTGGCTGACGATGCCCGGCATGATGATCTTGTCGTCGGGCAGCGCGACGTCGTTCCAAATTCGCCACTCGTGTTCGTGGCGGACGTTCGCAGCCTCGAACGAGTAGGTGCCCGCGTTCACCGCGAGCATCACGTCGACGAGATCCGCCATCGGAATGTCCGTGACGTGCGGGCCGTGCCACGAGCCCCAGCAGAGATGGAAGCGGATCCGCTCCTTCGGAAGGTCCCGGATCGCGTGGTTGAGCGCCTCGACCCGGATCATCGTGAAGCGCTTGTAGTCCTCGAGGCTCGGCTCAGGATTGATCTGGTCCCAGTTCTCGGCGATCGCCGGGTCATCGAGCTGGAGCATCAGGCCCGCGTCGATGATCGCCTGATACTCCTCGCGCATCGCGTCGGCGCAGGCGTAGACGAACTCCTCGTCGCTCGCGTAGTAGTCGTTGCCGAAGCGCGCGCAGCTCCCTGGCGCCACCGAATTCAAGTAGCCGTCCTTCAGCCCGGCTTCCGCGAGCGCCGCCTTGAAGTGGGCGATGTCCTGAGCGATCGCCGCATGGCCCGTGTACGTGATCGGGCCTCGGGCAACCGGCACACCGGCCTCGAGATCGGGACTCGGTCCGGCCGCGCCGGATGCCGGGTCCATGTAGGCCTCGTCGAACAGCAGCATGTCGCGGCGCTGATCCCAGCTCGCGAGGGTGAGGTCGCCAGGCTTTGGCGGCGCGGACGGCGAGTCGTACGACCCAGGCTGCAGGTCGAGGCCGCCCAGGCGCTGGAATATGTAGCTCCACCAAGAGCCGTAGTCATAGCGGTGACCCATCGAATGCCCGTACTCGCCATCGTTGACGATGTCGATACCGACGTCTCGCTGCCGGGCCACCACGGCCTGCACCGCGTCGGAGAGCGCCGCCTCGTAGCCGGCCTCGTCGTCTAGCTCGCCGGCGCTGCGCTGCAGGGTCAGGCGCGCGAGGTCGTCCGGCCTCGGCAGGCTGCCCACGTGGCTAGTAGGGATGCGCTGGGACACTGAATCTCCTCTTCGAAAATCCGCACATGCGGACTCAGAGCTTATACTATGCGCACATACTCTATGCATACATAGGAAAGGGGACGACGCCTGTGTCGAGCCGTGAAGCGCTAGGAGATGTTCTGCTGGTCGGAAGCCTGCCGTTCGAAACGGCCGAGGAGTCGCTGTCAAACGGCGCAACCCTTGGTTCGGATGCCGCAGCCCTGCCCGACGGCGAGGTCGGGACGCGGATGCAGTGGACGGGTTATCTGCCGCTAGAGAGCTACTCGAAGCACCCCGACCTGATCGAAACCCACGCACCGACGGCCGAGATGCCCGATCCGGATAGCGGCTTTCACCCTGGCACGGAACCTGCCCTGCTTTGGACATTCCGCGTCAAACCGGGCGTCGAGTCATTCGATTTCAACGGCATCGGCTATGCCGAGCCCGCGATCGAGTCGTACGCGATCTTCAAGCGACTGCGCGAGGAAGGCAAGATCGCCGCTGGCGTTCGCTTCCAGGTCTCCCTGCCCGCGACGGGCAGCGCGATCCTCCAGTATTTCGACGATCCCGAGCAGTGGCCGGTGGTCGAGGCAGCGTACGCCCGCGCGATCGAGGCCGAGATCAAGGCGATGCTTGAAGTCATCCCCGCCGACGATCTGTCGATCCAGTTCGACGCGGCGGTGGAAGTCTGCGACCTCAGCATCGGGGATGACCTCTATTTCACGTTCTGGCCTGAACGGACCTACGACGAGAAGTTCGCCTACTACTCCGGCCTTCTCACCGAACTGACAAGGGTCGTTCCGGACGACGTCGTGCTGGGCATTCACTGGTGTTACGGCACCTGGGGCGGCTGGCCGATGGAGGAGCTCAAGGACATGCAGCTCTGCGTGGACCTCTCAAATGACTTCGTCCAACGGGCGGCCCGCCAGATCGATTACGTCCATATGCCCGCGGTCGTCGAGGCCGATACCGAGTTCTTCAAACCACTGAAGGATCTGGATATCGGTGACACCAAGGTCTATCTCGGGTTGGTGCATC
The DNA here is from genome assembly GCA_035554055.1 of Baekduia sp. Lineage (GTDB taxonomy): Bacteria > Actinomycetota > Thermoleophilia > Solirubrobacterales > Solirubrobacteraceae > Baekduia. Next base: position 4,546 of record DATMIZ010000013.1, read on the forward strand.
ACACCGACGGGATCGACGGCGCTCGGACGCGCATAGCGGCCGCCAGGGAGTGGCTGCCGCAGTTCGGTGTCGCGGCAGTCTGTGGCTACGGGCGTGAAGACCCCGCCGAACTGAACGACGTTCTGGAGCTCAACCTGGCCTGCGCCCGTGCGCTGGCCGGCTAATCGCAAATCAGAAGAGAGACATATGTGGAATCGGAGATGGACAGCAGCATCTGCCGCACTTGCAGTCTGCGCGTTCGCCGCAGGCTGCGGGTCCGACGACGACAAGGCGGCCGACAAGTCGACGAACAAGGCGGCCAAAATCGCCTACCTGACGTACTCGTACCAGGACTACCAACAGACCGAACAGGCGGGCATGGAAGAGGCAGTCTCGAAGGACGGAGGCTCCGTCAAGTCGTTCAATGCCAACTTTGACCCCGGGATGCAGCAGAAGCAATGCCTGGACGTGATCACCAGCCGGCGCTACAACGCCATCGTGCTCTCGCCCGTGAGCTCACCGACCGCGGTCGGGTGCGTAAAGGCTGCAAAGAATGCTGGTGTCCCGGTCATCACCTTGGAGGGCGCCGTAGGCAACGACCCCAGCAAGCTCGAGCCGCAGGTCGAGGGGGTCGTCGGCGTTGTGGCGCTCCCGCCAAACGAGGGCGGCCAGACACTCTCGCAACTCGTCGCCCTGGCCTGCGACGGAAAAGACCCATGCAAAGTGATCGCCGATCTGATCCCAGGTGACGTGTACGGGGAAGCGTATGACAAGGCCATCAGTGCCACACCGGGAGTGAAGATCGTGCAGAGGATCAACTCGATGTACGACAACACCCGGATGCAGAAGGCGATGCCGGACGCGCTGAGCGCGCACCCGGACGCGGACGTACTCATCACCATCGGCGACAACACCGCGGTCGCCGCATTACCGGCAATCAAGGATGCGGGCCTGACCGGCAAGATCAAGGTGATCGGTGCCGGCGGCAGCCGCCAGGGAGCGGCAGGTGTGAAAGACGGCCAGTTGTTCGCGACTGCCGGCACGTGGCCCCGTCTGGCGGGCACGATCGCCGGAGGGATGGCGGTCAAGGCCGTCAACGGACAGAAGATCGATCCGGTTTCGGTCAACGCCCAGAAGATCAACAAGCCGGAACTGGTCACAAAGGAGAACGTCGACCAGTTCAAGCCCGAGTGGGGTCCTGCAGCGAACTAGCCGGCCGGACTGCACTGACTGACAACATCCCGGCGTGTCGCGCTCGTGCCGGATATGCGAGCTCGACACGCCGCTGCTCGTCCTAACACGATCAACGCTTGACTGGAGCCACCATGAACGTGCGACGTCCTCTGCAGTACCACCACGGCGACATTTGGGGCCCGCCCCAGTTCACAAACTGGGTTGATGAGGAGCTCTCGTGGAAGCGTGACTGCTATATCGGCGACTGGTCATTTCTGCCATCGCTGCGCTACACAGGACCGGATGTATTGCGGCTGTTCGCCGACTGCTCGGTGAACACGATGGAGAACTACGCCATCGGTCAGTCCAAGCACATCATCCATTGCAACCGCGACGGCAAGCTGATCGAAGAGGGCGTGCTCACCCGCTCCGGCGAGCACGAGGTGCTCGCGTACAGCACCTACTGGGCCGATTACATCCGACGCAACGGCGACTACGACGTCAAGATGGAGGTCATCGAAGAAGTCAAGTACCACCTGCAGGGTCCCAACTCGCTGCTCGTGCTCGAGAAGCTGCTGGGCCGCCGTTTCCGGGACATCAAGTTCATGCGCAACGAGACCGTCACGATCGCCGGCGTGGAGACGCGCGTGCTGCGCCAGGGTATGAGCGGGGAGCTCGGCTTTGAGCTCCAGGCTCCGACCGCCGACGGACGCCAGCTCTGGGACGCGATCGTCGAGGCGGGACAAGAACACGGCATCCACGAAATGGGTGGCCGCGTCGCCATGCTCAACCACCTGCAGGCGGGCTATCCCACGGTGAGCCTCGACTACATGCCCGCGATCCACGACGAGGACGGTGCCGGCTACCTCGCGGAGCTCGCCGGGTCCCCCTTCGACAAGTACTACGGGTCGATCGCGGGCAGCTTCGAGTCCGACGACATCAGCGACTACTACCGCAGTCCGATCGAGCTCGGCTGGGCGAGCCGCATCAACTTCGACCATCCCTTCCGAGGCGACGACGCACTGCGCGAAGAACTCGCGCACCCGCGGCGTTCTCTGTGCACGCTGCGGTGGAATCCCGACGACGTGATCGACGTCTACGCGTCGTTCTTCCGCGATGGCGATCTGCCGGACTTCATGGAGATGCCGCAGGACCCCCGCGGCTACTTCTACGCCGACAAGATCCTCAAGGACGGGCGCGTAGTCGGTGCCACCAGCTCGCGTGGTTACAGCGCGCACTTCCGCGAGATGCTCTCGCTCGCAGTGATCGACATCGATCAGGCGGCGCCGGGCAACGAGTTGACCGTGATCTGGGGCGCCCCCGGCACGTCGCAGCGCGAGATCCGCGCCGTCACGGCGCCGGTGCCCTACAAGCAGGATCGCGCGCGGGTGGACCTCACCACGCTGTAACAGCTATTCCGTGGCCACGGCGCGCCCCTGCGGGCGCGCCGGTGGGCGTCCCCGGGTCGCCAGCCAGCAGCCGGTGAGTATCAGCACCAGCCCGACGAACGTACCTATGCCGGGACGCTCCTCCAGCACGATCACGCCGAGAGTCACGGCTACGACCGGGTTGACATAGCTGGCAACCGACGCTCGCGTCGGGCCGACGAGCTTCAACAGCGTCATGTAGCTCAACAGGCCGCCACTGGTGCAGACGAGGCCGAGCACGAGTAGCGAACCGCCGGCTTTGGCGCTGATCGATGGCATCGACACGAAGAACATCGCCGGCGTGAGGATCAGTACGGAGATCGCGCTCGCTGCGCCCATGGCGGCGCGTGGATCGATGTGCGTCAGCTTGCGACTCAACAACACCGGACCGATGGAGTAGCCGAGTGCGGCGATCAGCAACGCTCCGGCCCCCAGGAGCTCATCCGTGGTGCCTGACACGTCGATGCCCACCAACGCGGCGACGCCTGCCAGACCCAGGACAAGACCAACCATACGCCGGGCGTTGACGCGGTCGGATGGTTCGAAACGCACAACCAACAGGGCGACCATCAGTGGACTCGACGCGATCATGATCGCGGCTACAGACGAGTCGACGTACTGTTGACCGAAAGCGATCAGCGGAAACGGGATCGTGAGTTCCGCGACGGCGTAGGCAAACAGCCACCTCCAGTTCCCGGGGAGGTCCTTGAGCACCCCTGATCCAGTGCTCCGGGGACATTCGCGGGGAGCTACGCCCCGCGAATGGAGGCCCCGGTCGCTGAGCCATGCCAGTGAGAGCAGCAGGATCGCGGCCAGCACGCCGCGCGACCAGGCCACGAACAACGGCGGAATGCCCTCGTCGAGCGCGATCTTTATGAACAGGTACGGAATTCCCCAGAGCACCGAGACGGTCGCGAAGAGCGCCCAGCCTCTGAGGGTCACGGGCTTCTAGGCCAGGATGTTCACGACACGGCCACGACGGCCGGTGGTGAACTCGACGGTGCCGGCAGCCTTCGCGAACAGTGTGTCGTCCTTGCCGATGCCGACGCCGTCGCCGGGCTTGAAGACCGTGCCGCGCTGACGCACGATGATCTCGCCACCGGTCACCTTCTCGCCGGCGAAGACCTTGACGCCAAGGCGCTGGGCATTCGAATCGCGGCCGTTGCGTGAGGAGCCGAGCCCCTTCTTATGTGCCATTAGGCGGTCGCCTCCTTGGCGGCGGGCTTCTTAGCGGCGGCTGACGACCCGCCGGTCACGGAAAGCTTGAGGATCTTGATCTTCGTCAGCTGCTGACGGTGCCCCGTACGGCGCTTGTAGCCGCGCTTGGGCTTGTGCTTGAAGACGCGCAGCTTCGGCCCCTTGACGTGCTCGACGATCTCCGCCGAGACGGTGGCCTTCTCGACGGCCTTGCCGAACACCGGCTCGTCGCCCGCGAGCAACAGAGTCTCGAGATCGAGCTTGGAACCGGCATCGCCGTCCAGCTTTTCGACGACGAGGGTCTGACCCTCTTCGACGCGGTATTGCTTGCCGCCTGTTTTGACGATTGCGTACATGTTGGTTCCTAGGACTCCGAAGGGGCTGCCTTGGCAGCTGAACGGCGGCGGCCGGTTCTGGTGCCACGACGCCGAGCGGCGGATTCTACCGCGTCTTCGTCCTCATCGGCGTCCAGCAGCGATGCGACGGCCGCGGTGCGGCCTGCCTCCTCTATCCGGACGAGGCGCTTCTGGCCAACGAAGCGTCCCCCCTTCCGCACGCTGATGATGTAACTGCCGACCTTCGCGACGGCGTCATCGACCTCGTACATGTGCGGTTCGACGATGTCGACGTGCACCTCGTCACCGACGCGGAACGGAATCGCGCGCTCCTGGATCTCCTCCACGCCGCCCTCCATCGTGATCGAGAAGTGGTCGGCGGGCAGACCCTCAGAGCCCTCGAACAGGAACTGCTTGCCGGTCTCAGCCTCGAGCGCGTGCAGTACGCGTGAGCTGTCGCCGGTGAACTTGGCAGCCACGCGCGGGTTGACCTGCACGAGGAACGCCTCGATGCCGCGCTTGGCGCGTGAAGCGATCTCGCGCAGCTGGCGCTCGACGTCGATCGCGATCGTCTCCTCGGACTTGATCACGCCTTCGCCGTGGCACGTCGGGCATTCGCGGCTCATGATCTCGCGCACACCTTCGGTGACGTTCTGACGTGTCATCTCGACAAGCCCGAGCTTTGAGATCTCGGCCGTGAACGTCTTCGTGCGGTCCTCGTCGAGCGACTTGCGCAGCGTCTTGAGCACAGCGTCGCGATTCTTCGCGCGCGCCATGTCGATGAAGTCGATGACGATGATGCCGCCGATGTCGCGCAACCGCAGCTGACGGACCACCTCCTCGGCCGCTTCGAGATTCGTGCGGGTGATCGTGTCCTCGAGCCGTGCCTGCTTGCCACGGCCCACGAACGAACCGGAGTTCACGTCGATGACGGTCAGCGCCTCGGCGTAGTCGATCAGCAGGTAGCCGCCCGACTTCAGGTCGACACGCTTGCTCATCAGCCCGTCGATCTCCTGCTCGACGTCGAAGGCCTCGAACAGCGGCTTGGACTCCTGCCAGAGCTCGACGCGGTCGACGAGCTCCGGCGCGGTCCGCTCGAAGAACGAGACGAGCCGGTCGTGCTGGCCCTTGTCATCGACGATCGCCTTGTCGAAGTCCGCCGAGAAGATGTCGCGCACCACGCGCACCGATAGGTCAGCCTCTTGGAACACGAGCGCCGGTGCCGGCGAGTCGTCGACGCGCTTCTCAAGCACCTGATGCAGCTTGAACAGGTACTGGAGCTCACGCTCGAAGTCCTTGCGCACCGCCCCGTAGGCCGCCGTGCGGATGATGACTCCCCCGCGCGCGATCTCGAGCGACTTCGCCTCGCGGCGCAGGCGCTCACGCTCCTTGGCGTCGAGCCGCTTGGAGACCCCGATGCCCTCGCCGGTCGGCGCGTAGACCATGTAGCGGCCGGCGACAGTGAGCTCCATCGACAGGCGCGCGCCTTTGGTCTTCAGCGGGTCTTTGACGACCTGGACGACCACCTCTTGGCCGGGCTTGAGCAGCTCACCGATCGTCTTGCCCTTCGAGCCGATGCGCCCGCGACGCGCGACCTCCACCCCGGGCATCACGATCTCATCGACGTGCAGGAAGCCGTTCTTGTCGAGCCCGATGTCGATGAATGCGGCTTCGAGCCCTGGCAGCACGTTGTCGACGCGGCCCTTGTAGATGTTGCCGACGATCGACCGGTTGCCGCGCCGTTCGAAGTAGAGCTCCGCGACCTGCCAGTCGTCGCTCGGCGCCGGCGGCTTGCCGTTGGTGGTCTCTGCGACCTGCCCCGCCGCCGGCTTTGCCGCTGCCGCTCCTCGCCCGCGACTGCGTGTCGTCTTGGCGGGCGGGGTGCCGGTGGTCTCCATCAGCGCAACGCGGGTTTCACCACGGTCGACGCTGACCAATACTTGCTTTCGCATTTTGTAATGCCTTTCAGAAGTTCAAAGTTCGGCTGTTGGAAGCCGTGGCGCTGCGCGCCTGTGAGTAGATCGCCTGCAGCAGCCCGATCGCCAGTAGCGTGGAGATAACCGAGCTGCCTCCATAAGAGAGCATGGGCAGGGGAATGCCTGTGATTGGCATTAAGCCTACGTTCATGCCGACGTTGACGACGACCTCGAAGAAAAGCATGCCGACGATGCCGCCGGCAATCAGTGCCCCAAAGAGGTTTTTCGAGATCGTCAATATGCGCAGCCCTCTCCAAATGAGCAGCGCATAGAGCGATAGGACGAGCCCCGCTCCGACGAAGCCCCAGCGCTCCCCGACGACGGCAAAGACGAAGTCGGTGTGATGCTCGGGCAGGTAGTTGAGTTTTGTCTGTGTGGCGTTTTCGCCACGGCCTGTCTTGCCTCCGGAACCGATCGCGATCTTCGACTGGTTCTGCTGGTAGCCGGGGTCGGCCGGATCCGAGGACGGGTGTAGGAAAGATGTGAGGCGGTCGCGCTGGTAGTCCTTGAGCACGTTGACGCCGGCAGCCGGTGCGACGGCGAGTGCGAGTACGCAGACCGTCGCGAATGCTGCGAACAGTCCCCAGAGCTGACGGCCGGGTGTGCCGACGACGAACAACACGGCGAACGCGGACGCGATGTAGACGATCCCCGAGCCGAGGTCCTGGCTGATGACGAGGGCGGCCGGCACGCCGGCGAGGATCATCGCGCGCCAGGCGGTGTTGCCATCGCGCAGATAACGCGCACGCTCGACGAGGAAGGCCGCCACGACGACGATCAGGATCACCTTGCCGAGCTCTGAGAACTGGATCTCGAAGATCGGCGTCGGGATCGCGCGACGCGATCCGCGTGTGTCGGCGCCGAGGAAGTACACCGACAGGATCGCCAGGACCAGGCCCGCATAGAGCGCGTACTTGATCTCGCGCAGGCGGCTGTAGTCGACGCGCGAGACGAGGATCGCGGCGAGCGTCCCGATCGCGAAGAACATCGCCTGGCGCAGCACGTAATAGTTCGGGCTGCCCGGGACGTCCTGAGCGGTCGCGCCCTTGAGCGTCATCAGCGAAGCGATGGCGATGCCGAAGACGCCGATCACGAGGAAGGGGTCGAATGGCAGCGCGAGGCTGATGGCGCGCGGCGACGCCTGTGGCTGGGCGATGACGGGACGCGCGCTCATCGGTCGTTCGAGGTCCCGATCGTCGCCTCGACGTTCTCGACGCCGAACCACTCGGCGAGCATCAGCTTCGTCGCCGGCGCGGCGGCTGCGGCACCGAGACCGGCGTCCTCGATCGTCGTGACGATGACGATCGGCTTCTCCTTCTTGGCGCCGAAATAGGCGTAGCAGGCAAACCAAGACTGGTCGTCTGGGCGCAGCGGGCGTACAGCGGTCCCGGTCTTGCCGTAGATCGGGATCTGGTCGTGCGGCCAGTCGCTGAAGACGTCCACGGTCGTGCCGTTGACCTCGCTGGTCGAAGCCAGCAGCCCGCCCATCACAGCCCGGAGGTCGTCGGGATCGATCGCGACGTGGCGCCCTCCGCCACTGGTGATCCGCTGCTCGAGCTCGCCCTGCTCGTTGAGCACGTCGAGCCCCAGATGCGGGCGCACGACGGTGCCGCCGTTGGCGAGCGCCGCGTAGGAGACCGCGACCTGGATCGGCGAGGCGTTCAGATCGCCCTGGCCGGTCGCCAGCGCAGCCTCGTCGCCGGGGCTCCACGGCCGCGACTCGCCATCGCCATACCCGCAGGACTTGCGGTGCTCCTCCCTGCGACAGGCGAGCTCCTTGGCGTTGATGCGATCGCGCCAAGCGGCGTCCGGGACTATGCCCTCGCTCTCCGCCGGCAGGTCGACGCCGGTCCGCTTGCCATAGCCGAGGTCGCGCGCCCATTTCTGCAGCGGCTGTTTTGCGAGCGGATTGAGCTTCAGGGCGAGGCCGAAGAAGAACACGTTCGATGAGACCTGCAGCGCCGTCGAGACGTTCACCGGCCCGTGTGGCTTGTGGCCCGCGTTGCAGCGCTGGTTCGCCTTGCCTAAGCCAAGCTGGATGCAGCCGGGGTCGTCGACGATCGTGGACGCGTCGATCACGTGAGTCGCGAGCCCGGCCAGCGCGGTCACCGGTTTGAACGTCGAGCCTGACGGATAGACGCCGCCGATCGCCCG
>DATMIZ010000014.1:0-5588 GCA_035554055.1 Baekduia sp.
ACGGGATCAACGCCGGGGAACTTCTCAAACGCAAATCGCGGCCATTTGACGACCACGTAGTCGATCGTGGGCTCGAACGACGCCGGCGTGACCTTCGTGACGTCGTTGGGGATCTCTTCGAGCGAGTAGCCGACTGCCAGACGAGCGGCGATCTTCGCGATCGGGAAGCCCGTCGCCTTCGATGCGAGCGCACTCGAGCGCGAGACACGCGGGTTCATCTCGATGATCAGGATCTCTTCGGTCTCGGCGTTGACCGCGAACTGCACGTTCGAACCACCGGTTTCCACGCCGACGGCACGAATCACGGTGATCGCCTGGTTGCGGAGCTCCTGGTAAAGGCGGTCGGTGAGCGTCTGCTGCGGCGCGACGGTCACCGAGTCGCCCGTGTGGACGCCCATCGGATCCACGTTTTCGATCGAGCACACGATCACGACGTTGTCGTTGTGATCGCGCATCACCTCGAGCTCGTATTCGCCCCAGCCGATCACCGACTGGTCGATCAAGACCTGCGAGATCGGCGATGCCAACAGCCCGGTGCCGACGATGTGCTCGTACTCCTCGAGCGTGTTGGCGATGCCGCCGCCGCGGCCGCCGAGGGTGAATGCCGGCCGGATGATCGCCGGCAGGCCGATCTCACTGAGTTGGTCGCGCGCCTCCTGCAGCGTCGTGGCGATCGCCGACTTCGGCATCTTCAGCCCAGCCTTCTCCATCGCGATCCGGAACAGATCGCGGTCCTCGGCGCAGTTGATCGCGTCGTAGTTGGCGCCGATCAGCTCGACGCCGTACTGCTCCAGCGTGCCGTTCTCATGCAGCGCCTTGGCGAGGTTCAGCGCCGTCTGACCGCCGAGCGTCGGCAGTAGCGCGTCCGGGCGCTCCTTGGCGATGATCTGCGCGACAGGCCCCGGAAGCAGCGGCTCCACGTAGGTCGCGTCGGCGAACTCCGGGTCGGTCATGATCGTCGCCGGGTTGGAGTTGACGAGCACAATCTCGTAGCCCTCGTCACGCAGCACCTTGCATGCCTGTGCGCCGGAGTAATCGAACTCGGCAGCCTGCCCGATCACGATCGGGCCCGAGCCGAGGATCATGATCTTGTGGATGTCGTCGCGGCGCGGCACTAGTTCACCGCCTCGATGAAGCGATCGAACTGGTAGAGCGCATCGTGCGGCCCCGGTCCGGCTTCGGGGTGGTACTGCACTGTTGCGGCGTTCACGTCAAGCAACTCCAGTCCTTCGACGGTTCCGTCGTAGAGGTTCACGTGGGTGAGCACGGCGGGCCCGAAGTCCGTCTCCCAGCGCACGGGCTCAGAGAGGTCAAGTTCGTGCACGCCGCCCGGTCCGGAGACGGCGAAGCCATGATTCTGCGAGGTGATCTCGATCTTGCCCGTGCGCAGATCTTTGACCGGATGGTTGGCGCCGCGGTGCCCGAACGGCAGCTTGTACGTCTCGAGGCCGACCGCCTGGCAGAGCAGCTGGTGGCCGAGGCAGATCCCCCACACCGGCTTGACGCCGATCAGATCACGCACCGTCGCGACGATGTGCCCGAGCGCGGCCGGGTCGCCGGGGCCATTGGCGAGGAAGAACGCGTCGGCGTCGGTCGCCAGTAGCTCAGCGGACGTCACCGAACTTGGGTGCAGCGTCACCTCCGCACCGCGCGAAACGAGGTTCTTGACGATCGAGCTCTTGATGCCTGTGTCGATCGCGTGGATCTTCACCGTGCCGCCATACCCGACCGTGTGTGCCGCGGCCGGGCTGACGGTCGCGGCGAGATCGCGGCCGACCAGCGACGGCTCGTCGGCGATCAGCTGCGCCGCCTGCTCCTGCGGCATCGAGCCCGGGAAGACGCCGCCGCGCATCGCGCCCGCGCTGCGGATGTGGCGGACCAGCGCGCGCGTGTCGACGCCGGTGATCGCCGGTATCCCGCAGTCCTCAAGCCAGTCGAGCCAGCCCCGCTCGGCATCGGGAGCGTCCTCGCGGTTGACCGCGGAGCGCATGATCGCGGCACGAGCGTGCACCCCATCGGACTCCATCGAAGCCTCCGAGGCGCCGTAGTTGCCGATGTGCGGATATGTGAACGTGATCAGCTGACCGGCGAACGACGGATCGGTCATCGACTCCTGATAGCCAGACATACCCGTGGTGAACACCACCTCGCCGACCGCGACCGCATCGGCGCCACACGCGTCGCCATCAAAGCGCGTGCCGTCTTCAAGCAGGACATAGGCCGACATCTTCAAACCACCTCAAAGGAACGTGTACGGAATGCGACGGCGCCGGCGGCGATCGTCATTGCGACGCGGCCGGAGACTCGCCGGGCGTCAAAGCAGCAGTTGGCCGAGCGCGATTCGTAGCCGGCCTCGCCGATCGTCCACTGCTCGCGCAGGTCGATCAGCGTCACGTCGGCCTGCGCACCGACAGTGATCTGGGGAACGTGTAGGCCGAAGATGGCGCCACCACTGGTGAATTTCTCGATCACGAGGCCGAGCGGCAGGATCCCGGGCAGCACCAGCTCGGTGTAGATCGCCGCGAACGCGCTCTCCAGGCCGGTCGTACCCATCGGCGCCTGCTCAAACGGAACGTCCTTCTCGTCGCGGGCATGCGGCGCGTGGTCGGTCGCGATGCAGTCGATCACTCCGGATTTCAGCCCTTCGATCAGCGCCTGCCGATCGTCTTCGGTCCGCAGCGGCGGATTCATCTTCATCCGCGTATCGAGCGTTCTGACGTCCTGCTCGGTCAACAGCAGATGGTGCGGCGATGCCTCACACGTGACGCCGACGCCCTTTTCCTTTGCCGCGGCCACCGCGTGCACCGACTGGATGCAGGACAGATGCTGCATGTGCACGCGGCCGCCCTCGTGCTCGGCAAGCAGGCAGTCCCGCGCGACCATCGTCGACTCGGACACCGAAGGTATGCCGGCCACCCCAAGCAGCGCCGAAACGGCGCCTTCGTGCATCGAACCACCGGCTGAAAGCGACGGGACCTCCTCATGCAGTGCGAGCACAGCGCCGGTCATGCGCTGGTACTGCAGCGCCTTGCGCATCATTCCGGCGGAAGCCACGGGCCTGCCGTCATCGGTGAAGCAGAGCGCGCCCTCTTCGCGCAGCGCCGCCATCTCGGTCAGGTCCTCGCCCTTGAGGCCAACGGTGATCGCGGCCGAGAACCCCACCGGGATCCGCGCGTCGTGTGCGGCCTGATCGTGCAGCGAGCGCAGCAGCGGTACGGAATCGATCACCGGATCTGTGTTCGGCATCGCGATGACGGCGCAGTAGCCGCCGGCGGCGGCGCTGCGCGTGCCGGTCTCGAGATCCTCCTTGTGCTCCTGTCCGGGAGTCCGGAGATGCACATGAGGGTCGACGAACGCCGGGAACAGATGCTTGCCCGCAGCCTGGACGACCTCCGCTCCATCGGGCGCGTCCAGCTTGCCGGGTGAACCCAGCTCCGCGATCTCGCCATCGCGGATCAGGACGTCGCGCTGCTCATCGAGGCCCGCGCGCGGGTCGAAGACGTGCGCCTCGCGGATCAGGACGGTCGCCGGCTGCGCCGGTGCGCTCGTGAGGCTCATGCGACTGGCTCCGGCACGTTGGTCACGCTGCGCGAGGACGCGAGCACCTCGTAGAGCACCGCCATCCTGACGACAACGCCCGCCTCGACCTGGGCGGTGATCACGGCCTGTGGAGAGTCGACGACCTCGCCTGAGAGCTCGACGCCGCGGTTGACCGGCCCCGGATGCATCAGGATCTGCTTGTTGCCCAGGCGGCGACCGTTGATCTGGAACTCAGCCGCGTATTCACGAATCGAAGGAATCAGCTTGTCGGTCATGCGTTCGTTCTGCATTCGCAGCGCGTACACGACGTCGGCCTGTTCGAGCCCTTGGAGTGAGTAGCGCACGTCGCATCCGAGTCCTTCGATGCCGCGCGGGATCAGCGTCGGCGGGCCGGCGAGAGTGACGTGCGCGCCCATCTTCTTGAAGGCCAGGATGTTGGAGCGCGCGACACGGGAGTGGAGCACGTCACCGACGATCCAGATGCTGCGGCCATCGAGATTGCCGAGGCGCTGGCGCAAGGTGTGTACATCGAGCAGCGCCTGCGTCGGGTGTTCGTGCTTGCCGTCGCCGGCATTGACGATCGCCGCCACGGTCCAGCGCGAGATCAGCTCAGCGGCGCCGGCCCACGGTGTGCGGACGACGATCGCGTCGGGCTTGTGCGCGGACAGCGTGAGCACTGTGTCCTTCAGCGATTCGCCCTTTTCGACGCTCGAGCCGCTCGCCGCGAAGTTGACGACATCGGCGCTGAGGCGCTTGGCCGCGAGTTCGAAGGACGAGCGCGTGCGTGTGGACGCCTCGTAGAAGAGATTGAGCACAGTGCGGCCGCGAAGCGCCGGCACCTTCTTGATCTCGCGGCCGGCGACCTCGGCGAAGGACGCCGCGCGGTCACAGATGCGCTCGATGTCGTCGCGGTCGAGGTCTTCGATTGAGATCAGGTGTTTCATGCCGCCACCTGGTCGGTGCCGCTGATTCGCACCTCGTCGATCCCGTCGACCTCTTCGACGCGCACGTTGACACGCTGATCGAGCGATGTCGGGAGGTTCTTGCCGACGAAGTCCGGTCGCAGAGGCAACTCGCGGTGGCCGCGGTCGGCGAGGACGGCGAGCTGGACCTTGGCCGGCCGGCCGTAGTCAAACAGTGCCTCGATCGCGGCGCGGACCGTGCGGCCTGTGTAGAGCACGTCGTCGACGATGACCACCGTGAGTCCCTCGATGTCGAACTCAATGTGGGAGCTGTGGACGACAGGCTGCTCACCGCGCGAGGAGACGTCGTCGCGGTAGAAGGAGATGTCGACGTCACCGATCGGGACGTCGTGGCCGATGTGCGCGACGAGCTCTTGATGGATGCGACGGGCCAAGACTGCGCCGCGACGGTGGATTCCGACGATCGCCAGAGGGCCGTCAGGGTTCTTCTCGGCTATTTCGCGCGCGATGCGCACCAGCGTTCGCCGCATTGAGTCGCGGTCGAGGACGACGTTCTCGCTGTCCATCTGTGTCCTTCCTGGCCTCTCTGGACCGGGTTAAAGGAGTCTCAGTGTGCTGCAGGCAGGACTGTAACAGGACGACGCGTCAGCTCTGTTCGCTACCCGCGCCCTCGACCGGCTGCAGCGGTCGATTCGAGTCCCAGTGGACGACTTCGGGCCCGCCCTTCTCCGGGAAGGGGATCTCGATCGTGTCGAAATCCCGCATCACGTACGCCGCGGGAAAGACGGCGCGTGCCTCGTCGCGCAGCTCCCGACCGCCGTAGCGCGTAGAGATGTGTGTGAGGGCGAGCATCCGGACGTCGGCTTCAGCGGCGAGTTCGGCGGCCTGCCGAGCGGTCGTATGCGCCGTTTCGCGCGCGCGCACCACCTCGTCGTCGGCGAAGGTCGCTTCATGGACCAGTACGTCGGCCTCGTGCGCGGCAAGCCGGACCATGTCGCACGGGGCGGTGTCGCCGGAGATGACCAGGTGACGGCCCACGCGATCGGGTCCGATCACCTGCTCCGGCGAGACGCCGTTGACGGTCTCCCCCGCCTGCAGCCGGCCGAAATCAGGGCCGAACTCCAC
>DATMIZ010000015.1:0-2595 GCA_035554055.1 Baekduia sp.
TCGAGCCGCGGTATCAACGCCATCGCCGCTTCGCGCGGCTCGCCCCCCACGGCCGGCGTCGGATGCAGCATTCCCGCAAGCTCGACCACCGGGATCGGTTCGCGCAGCTGTGCGCGCACGGGCGTGGCCAGGTGTTGGATGTTCGCGATCTTCACGAGTTGCGGCTCGTCGGCGCTGGTGACCCAGACGCTGTGCGGCGCGAGCGCACGCTCGATGCGGCTCGTCACGATCGCCTGTTCGCCGCGGTTCTTGTGTGACCGCAGCAGCTGCTCCCCGAGGTGTCGATCGACTGCCGGATCGGCGCTGCGGCCGGTCGATCCCGCGAGCGCGAGCGTCGAAGCACGCAGTCCGTCGCGACGCACCAACAGCTCCGGCGTCGCCGCGACCAGCGTCTGCTCTCCCCGGCCGACCGCGACGCAGTGACACGACGGGAAGACCTCGCGCAGTACGCCAAAGACCGCCCCTGCGTCGTAGCCCGACGCAGAATGGACGTGGACCTCCCGCGCCAGGACCACCTTCTCGATCGCGCCCTCTGCGATCAACGCGACCGCGCGGGCGACCGCCTCCTCGTAGTGCTCGGGCGGCATCGCGCCCGACACGTGTACGCCGCCGACAGGATCCGGATCCCAGAGCGGCAGCTCTGCTCCGGGCCGCAGCATCGCGAGCCGCTCATCGAGCCGGTCCAGCGACTCAGCGGCGTCATCCCCTGCGGCGACCGTCACAGTCAGAAACGCCTCGGTGCCGGCGCGCACCAGGGCGACCTCCGGGACGTCGAGCGAAGCGCCGGCAAAGGCACGCCAGTGTTGCGACTCCGCGCCGCTGTCGGCGAAGGAGAACCCACCCACCGCGATCAGTCCAGCGCCGGCCGGACCCTCCGGTGGATCGACCTGGGCATTGCCCGCGAGCGCGCGCCACTGGTGCGACGCACGGTGAAAGCGTTCAGGCCCCTGTGACTCGATGCGGGCTGTGACCCCGAGCGTGGCGAGCGCGAAGCCACGATCGGGCTGCTGAACCGCAAACCATGAATCCGCTGGATCCCGCGCGGCGCAGACGAGCGCGACCGGATCGATCTCAGGCGATATCGGAACCGTCACCGAGGCGAGCGTCCCCGGACCGCCACGAGCGGCGCGGGTCAGATGGCGGCTGAGGCGCTCGCGATCCTCGGCCTTCAGCCCGAATGGCGCCTGCGCTGTCTGGACCACAAGTGCGCTGCTCAGGTCTCGGTGCGCCCGCGCGAGATCGCGATCTCACCCGTGCGCATCATCTCGATCATCCCGAACGGGCGCACCAGCTCTTCGAACGCCTGGATCTTCTCGGTGGTTCCCGTGAGCTCGATGATCAGCGACTTGCGGCCGACATCGACCACATCCGCGCGGAAGATCTCGACGATCTGCAGCACGTCAGCCCGCTGGACTCCGTCGGCCGCGATCTTGAACAGCGCAAGCTCGCGCGAGACCGTGTCCGCCGGTTCCAGATCACGGATCTTCAGCACGTTGATCAGCTTGTGGAGCTGTTTTGTGACCTGATCGATCGGGTGCACCGCCCCGTCCACCGTCAGCGTGATGCGCGAGAACTGGTCGGCCTCCGTGGGGCCGACCGTGAGCGTGTCGATGTTGAAGCCGCGCCGAGCAAACAGCCCAGCGATCCTGGTCAGGACACCCGGCTTGTTCTCGACGAGGATCGACAGGACGTGTTTGCGCCCCGTCCGCCGTCCTGCTTCAGCCTCGAGGTCCTCGAGTGACAGCAGCTGCTCTTTTGTTCCTGGATCGCCCATGACGAGACCTCAGCCGACCATGTCGCGGGCGGCTTCGCCGGGCGCGATCATCGGGTACACGTTCTCTTCGCGCGTCACGCGGACATCGACCACGACAGGTCCGGGCGTCGCAATCGCCTTGCGGATGTCGTCGACGAGCGTCGTCTTGTCCTCGAAGCGCATCCCGGTACAGCCCATCGCCTCTGCGAGTTTGACGAAATCGGGCCACTCGCCGCTCGCGCCGCCGACACGCATGTCGACCGCGCTGTAGCGCTTGTCCCAGAACAGCTCCTGCCATTGCCGGACCATCCCGAGATAGCCGTTGTTGACGATGAAGATCTTGATGTCGATCCCCTCCGTCGCACACGTGGCGAGCTCCTGGATGTTCATCTGGATCGAGCCGTCACCCGCGATGCAGATGACGGTCTCATCGGGCATACCGACCTTGGCGCCCATCGCCGACGGCAGACCGAAGCCCATCGTGCCGAGGCCGCCCGACTGGATCCAACGACGGGGCCTGTTGAAATTGAAGTACTGCGCGGTCCACATCTGATGCTGGCCGATGTCGGTCGAAACGATCGCGTCGCCGCCCGTCGCCTCGTAGATGGCCTGGATGACCCGTTGTGGTTTGATCTCCGTGCCTTCTGAGTCCTCAAACGACAGCGGGTACTGCCGCTGCCAGTCGCGGATCTGCTCCCACCAGTCGTCAAGGCGCGCGGAATCCGCCTTCAGCGCCCGGTATTCGGTGATCAGCTTGCTCAGGATGTGTTTCGCGTCGCCGACGATCGGGATGTGCGCCGGGACGTTCTTGGAGATCTCCGCCGGATCGATGTCGATGTGGA
>DATMIZ010000016.1:0-2207 GCA_035554055.1 Baekduia sp.
GGACCGGCTTCTCGGGCACATGCTCGACGCTCGGGTCGAGGACGCCGTCGACCCCGCCCACGATATCTCGCACGTCGTTCGCCTCGCGACGCAAGGTGTCGGGATTCTGACCGTAGACGCGCACCACGAGGGGCTTGTCCGCGCCCGTCAGGACATCGAGGTTGTCGCCGGAACTCGGCGCTTCCGCGTCAACGAGCGTCCCGACGTCGCCGATCTTTTGCTGCGAGTAGGTCACGACGTCCCGTTTGACCGTTTCGTCGAGGCTGCCTACTACGTCATCGATCTCTGCTACCGTCGCGTCATAGTCGGCGTCGGAGCCGATCTGGACAGAGAGGGTGCTGGAGTTGACGTCGACGATCTGATCCCCGGTCAGGGCACGTCCGACGTGGCCGCCAACGTCTTCGACCCCCGGGATCGCCCCCAGCTCGCGGCTTAGCTGCGTCGTCAGACCACTCATCTTCGTCTCCGAGGTACCGGGCGGGCTCTGGAGGCGGACCAGCACGTCCCTGTCCTTGAACGAGGGTATGAGCGACGTGTCAAGCAGCGGCAGCGCGGCGAGGCCGACGGCCACGCAGATGACAGCAGCGATGAGCACTGCACGCGGTGCACGGACGAGTCGTCCAAGGGCGCCGTCGTAGCGTGGGTTCAGCAGCCGCAGGATCGGGGACTCGCGGCGCACCACAGATCCCCTGGAGAACACGAACAAGCTCAACGCTGGCGCGACCGTCAGTGCGACAACCATCGACGCAAGCACCGCGAGCACGTAGGATAGCGCGAGCGGCTCGAAGAACGCGCCGGGCCGCCCCTCCATGACTACGACAGGCACGATCGCGAGCAGCGCGATGAACGCGGCATATGTGGTGGGCCTCCGCACCTCGGCCAAGGCCTCGAGCACAACATCCGCGGTCGACACGTCATCGGCGGCATGGCGATGCTCGCTCAGGCGCCGAGCGACGTTGTGGACGCCGACGACGGCGTCGTCGATGATGAACGGGATCGCCACGGCGAGGCCGGCGAATGCGATTGGGTTGAACGTCTCACCGCGCAGGTAGAGCACGAGCGCCGCCGCCACCAAAGATAGTGGGATCGTCACGAGGCTGATCAACGTGGTGCGCCACGAGAGCAGGAAGGCGGCGAGGATAATGGCCAAGAGAACACCGGCGATGATGAACGCAAGCCTTAGATTGTCGATCGCGTCCACGATGTAGGTCGCCGGCTGGAAGACGTTCGTGTCGAACTTCATGCCGGAGAGACCGGGCTGCAGCTTGTCGAGTGCGTCTTCGACCCCGCTGGTCACCTCTACGGTGTCGGCGCCGGGGTACTTCTCCACGACGAGCATTAAGCGGTCGTCGTTGCCGTCGACGATCGCGTCACCGATCAGCGGCTGGTGTTCCTCCACCACGTTGGCCACGTCGGCGACACGCAGCTGGCCGCCGGTGTCCTCGACCGTCACATTGCCGAGGGCTTCCGGCGTCCCGAAGTTCTCGAAAACGTGCCTGACCTGGAGCCTCTGATTGGGCGACTCGATGAACCCCCCAGTACCGGGCGTCGAGGCCTCGAGGAAGGTCAGCGGCGATACCAATTGCGCGTTGCCCGTCGTCTCGACGACCTGGTTTAGCGTGACCCCTTGAGCCTGAAGCTGCGCCGGGTCGACCTGCACCTGAAGCTGCTGGTCGCGCAGGCCCCAGATGGAGACGTTAGAGACGCCCGGCACACCCACCAAGCGCGGCCTGATCACCCAGTTGGAGAGCACTCCCGCCTCGATCGGCGACAGCTTGTTCGGGTCGATACCGATCATCATGACCCGGCTCGCCGACGAGTGAGGATTGATCATCGTGGGCGGTCTCGAGTACGCCACCGCAAGCCCAGCCGCCCCTGTCGCTCCTGTGAGCCGCTCTTGCACCAACTGCCGTGCATGGTAGGTATCGGTTCCGGGCTCGAACACCATCACGATATCCGAAAGCCCCGAAACCGACTCCGAGCGGATCACGTCGACGCCCTCTATGCCGTTCAGCAGGTCGGCTTCCAGCGGAACGGTGATCATCTCTTCGACTTCGTTGGCGGAGAGCCCCAGGGCCTCGGTCTGAACTTCCACGTACGGCGGCGTGAACTCGGGAAGGACGTCTACAGGCGCGTTTCGGAGCTGTACGATCCCTACGACCATCACACCCACCGCGATGGCGATGAGCAACATCCAGAACCGCAGG
>DATMIZ010000017.1:0-6899 GCA_035554055.1 Baekduia sp.
CGTTGCAAACGAGGTCTTGCGTGTCTTGCGGCCTGGGGGAGCCATACTCTGGTACGACTTTTGGATCAACCCGATCAACTCAGAAACCAAGGCGCTCGGGATCGCCGAAATTCGGCGCTTGTTCGGTCGTGAGCCGACTGAGGCACGACGCGTAACGCTGGCGCCGCCGATCGCCCGTCTCTTGGCGAAGCGTTCATGGATCGCATGCGAGTTGTTGTCGAAGGTCCTGATATTTCGAACCCATTGGCTCGCTCTAGTGCGGGCCTAATTCAAGCCAGCCCGCTCTGCAGGCCAGCTCTTCGCCAACGTGAGCATCACGGGCCCGAGCGCAAACAGAATCCAGAGTTGAAAGTTGTTGCCGTTCGAGAGGAAGAAATTAGCGGCAAGCATGCCGATCGTTCCGATCAGAACAGCTCGCGCGAGATTTCCGTAATCGCCTCGGCCCAATGCATCGAAACGCCGTGCAGCCAGCCAGCTCGCGCGCAAGCTGCCGAGGACGA
Organism: Baekduia sp.; assembly: GCA_035554055.1. Classification (GTDB taxonomy): domain Bacteria; phylum Actinomycetota; class Thermoleophilia; order Solirubrobacterales; family Solirubrobacteraceae; genus Baekduia. Next base: position 501 of record DATMIZ010000017.1, read on the forward strand.
CGATGAGAAGGACGATCAGCCCGATTGGGCCAGTCTCGACCAGCAGCTGCAAGTACGTGTTGTGCACGAGGGCCGGCGTCTCGGCGACGACTCGCACATCGGTTAGCCGTCCGGGGTCGAGGGCGTAGCGCGGCTCGAAGACGGTGAAGTTGTCAAGGCCGATCCCGATCAGCGGGTGCGCGCGGAAGATCCTCCACGCCACCGTCCATACATCCTGACGGCCACTGCCGCCACCGCTGAGATGCGTAAGTCGGTCGAGTGCGGAAGGTTGAAACTGCAGGTAGACCACGAGTCCGGCTGCGGCAATCATCGTCCAGCCGAGCACGCGCGCGCGCTGGCGCGGTAAGAGCACGAACGCGGCAAGGAGCGCAAAGGCGAGCGCGAGCGCGCCGCCGCGCGACTGAGTGGCGAAAAAGCCGACGGTGATGAATGCAAGCGCAAGCGAAAGGGCAAACCGCACCCTCGGACGGCTGAAGACGCCAATTAGCCCGCCGGCGACGAACATCGCCGCGAGAAAGGCTGCGGCCTGGTAGTTGGGGTCTCCACCTCCCCCAACCAAGCGTGTGTCGATCTCCGGGGCCGTGACCGAGTTGATCGAGCCGCCGATTCCGAGCAGACCAAGGGCAACGGAGAAGACGGCACCGATCACAAATGCAACCGCAACCATACGAACGTCGCGCGGACGCACGATGGTCGTCGCCACAATCACGAAGGCGAGCGCGGCCTCCCACCAGTAGCCGGCGGAGATGGCCGCCTTTCCGGGCTTCTCGGCCCAGATGATCGAGATCGTCAGCCAGGTGGCGCAAAGGGCGATCACTCCGACAAGCAGGCAATGCTCTCGCAGCACCGGCAGCCGGACACGCCGAGTCCCTGCCGTCCCCAACCAGCCGACCAAGAGCAGGATTTCGATCGCCGTCGGTGCGACGCTCAGGACGGGCAGATGGACGATGAACAGCAGCCCTGCCCAGACCGCAATCGCTGCCGCGAGATCGATGAAGACCAAGCCGAGGTACGCGGCTCCAAGCACAACCGCAACGGCCTGCGCGATGCTCCCGTTCGCAAGCGAGCGGGCGGCGACGACTGCCGCGACCACTGCCACCGCGGCGACCACGGCCTGCGGCACCCGGGGCGTCGCCTGTATCTGAGCCGTGGCGCCAGGGCGCCCCTGCTGAGCCACGCCGGGCAATAGCGTGGAGTTCACTCGTCCCTTTCGGGGATTTGCGAGAACGCGGCGAGGGCGGGGCGCCTCGTTCGCCGTCCGCTCCCCCCGGCCCGGGCCTCGCGCAGGACAACGTCGTAGAGAGCGCGCGTCCTGCGGACCCAGGGATCGGCGGTGAATCGGTCCTCGTACCGCCGTCGGCCGGCATCGGCGAGGTCGCGCCGGCGACGCGGGTCGTCGAGCAAGGCGCCAATCGCTTCGGCGAGCTGCTCTGCCGTCGGCGGAGCATTTATGAGGACGCCTGTGAGGTCGTGGACGACGATCTCTCGGATACCACCAACATCGGTGGCGAGCACCGGGACGGAGGCCGCCATCGCTTCGAGCAAGGTCGTCGGGAACGCGTCCGCGCGGGAGGGCTGAAGATAGAGGTCGGTCGCGTCGAGCAGGCGCATGACGTCAAAACGCGGTCCGGTGATTACGATCGAGTCTCCGAGCGGCTGAGCAAGCCGGGAGAGGTCGGCGCGGATCGAGCCGTCGCCCGCAATCACCATCCGCAGCTTGGGAAAACGGGTGCGTAGCAGCCCCAGTGCCTCGATCGCAACATCGTGTCCCTTCTCCGGTCGCAAGGCCGAGAACATCCCCAGAACGACAGCGTCGCTGTCGATGCGAAGCTCGCGACGTACGGCTGCGCCGGCCCCAGGTTCGGGTACGGCATCGATCCCGTTGTGGATCGCAACCACCCGGTGTGGAGAATCCCAGCCGCGCGCAAGGTACGCCTGACGCGCAGCTTCTGAGACCGTGATGATCCGGGCAGCACCGCGTCGCCGGGCAGCCGCAACGAGCCTCATACGCGCACGGCTGCGTAGATCCGACGGCCGCGAGATCGCGTGGATCGAGGAGATCGAGGGGACGTGAAGAGACCGCGCCGCCAGACTACCGAGGAAACCCGCCGACCCGAGATGCGTATGGACGATGTCGGGCTCGACGTCAGCTAGATGCCGGCGAACCGCCACCAGCGCTCCAAGCCCCAACCGTTGTGGAGTGTTGAGGACCACGGGCTCGATCCCAGCTGCATGCAATGGTTTCGCGGCCGGATTCCCGCCGACCTCGCCCAGACAAGTGACCGAGAGTCGAATTCCCGCAGCAGGAGCAGCTGCCGCGAATTGCCCGAGCAACATCTCCGCGCCTCCAAGTGCGAGATGATCGATTAGTGCGAGGACCTTGAGCTCCGCGTCCACGAGATCCAGCCGGTCCGCCGTCAGTCGGAGGACTTGTCGGGCTCGCCCTTCTTTCGCTCGAGCCATTCGAGTCGGTTTCGCTCGAGCCATTCCTGCCGGTTACTGTCGAGCCATTCGCTTCGGCCGCGCCGTCTGTTGTTCGTTCGCCTGTAGCCGTAACCGTAATACCGGCCGGACATCGCCTTTTGCCGCTGTCCCACCAGCACCGTGCCAACCGGGACCACATCGATGCGTGCAAAGACATCGCGGGCAACGATGAGCCTCGAGCGATCCGTGTGTCCCGGACGAACCACGACAAGCACCTCGTCGCATTCTCCAGCGATCGGCACCGCATCACTCACCTCTCCGATCGGCGGGGTGTCCACTATCACCCAGTCCGCCTGTTGGCGCGCCTCGGCAAGCAGAACCGGCAACCGCTCCATCAACGCGTCGAAACTCGAAAAGCCTCCCGGTTGAGTGGCGAGCGCCCTCAGGTGCGGGAGCCCTGGGACGGGCGCCAGCAGTTCGTTGAGCCCGGCATTCCAGTTGGTCGGGGCCCCATCGCCGGTGGCGTTGTCCAGGGCGAGTAACCGTCCGATCGCAGGCGCGCGCAGGTCCAGATCGAGAAGGATTACGTCTTGGTCGCCTTCGGTACAGGCGGCAGCGAGAGCAGCCGCGACGGTCGTCTTGCCGTCGCCGGCGTCGGCGCTCGTGACCATGATTACTGTCGAAGAGCCTTGGCGGCGGCGCCCGACTTGGGCCTTTAGCATCCGGACCTGTTCGAAAGCGACTGGTGGCAGCGACTTTGGAGAGAGGCTTCCATTTTGACCCGCGCGCACTTTCGGTAGCACGGCCAAGATCGGGGCCGAGAGCAGGCTCGTGACCTCGCTCGGATCATGGACGCGGGAGCTGAAGTATTCGACCCCAAGCGCGGCGATGCAGCCGAGCGCGAAACCGGCTAGCGCGGCTATCAACACTATTAGCCACTTAGGCGCTCCAGTCGCGCTACCGGGTTGCGCTTGCTGCGAAACCGAGAGTGTCGGGTCTCCTCCGGTGTCCTGAGCTGCCTGAAGCTCTCCGAGTTGCGTCGCGAGAGTTTGCAATTCTGGCGACGTTGCGGGGAGCGTCCGAGACAGGCGCGCGATGCGTTTCTGAACCGTGCTGATCCTCGATGCGATGTTTCGCTGCACGATCCGCGCCCGGGTCTCCACCGCGGCTCGAGCGAACGTGTCAGCCAAACGGGCCGCCCGGGCAGCGCTCGACGCCCTGGCGGTGACCGCGAGGACGCTGCTCTGACCCCGCGGTGTGACACTGGTCGACCCCGCAATTCCGGGACCACTCCAGCCGGGGCCCATGGCCTGCGCAGCAGCATCAGCTGCCTCAGGCGAGTCGATCAGAGCGGCCGCCGTCTCGACCGTTCTTGCCGGGTCGCCGGAGTCGATGACCGCGCCGGTGCCGATGAAGCTCGGATCGCTCGCCGAGGCTGGACTGACGAGGACCGACGCGCTCGCCTCGTAGGTCCGCGACGTCCCCGATATCATCACGAGAGCAACCACCGCTGTGAACACCGTCAGCCAGGCGACCGACAGCCAGTGACGCCTGATGATGCGGAGGTAGTTCCCGCCCGCCTGCTCGGAAAGCCCGGCCGGCTCCACTAGATTTCGCGTTTCATCAAGATTGAAAACCCCATCTCATCTTTGTGACCCTGCCCCTGCTTAATGTTAGTGACCCTCTCGTGTATTGCTAGGCCACAACAACGCTGTGGGATCAGCGCCTTGGATCCTTTTGAGGCCGCTTCCGCTCGATGAGCAGCTCGGCAGTGACAGCCCGCCCACGGGTCAGCGTTCTCATTCCAGCCTACAACTCACCGCCTGTAATCCTGCAAGCTGTCACCAGCGCCCTCGCTCAGACAGTTGGCGACGTCGAGGTCATCGTCAGCGACGACGGCTCGACCCAGCCGGTAGCCGAACGTCTCGCGCCGATACAAGACAAGCGCTTACGGATCATCCGAAGTGCACGTAACGGCGGGATCGCCGCTGCGCGGAACGCGGCGCTCGCTGCGGCCGCAGCGCCGATCGTGGCCCAGCTCGACCATGATGATTTCTGGCGCGAGGACCATCTCGAGTGGTTGCTGCCGGCGCTGTCCGAACCGAGGATTGGCCTCGCCTACGCCAACGCTGAGATCATCGGCCATCCGGACGGGCTCGATCGTTGGATCACCGCGCGGAGCCCAGGCGACGGCTTGCCCGGTTGGCTGAGTGATCGGTCGATCCACCCGGTCAACGACCTATCGACGCTGTACCGCGGGAATCCGATTCCAGCACTCTCGGTGGTCATGCGCACGGAGGCCGTCCGGGCCGTCGGCGGCTATCCGCGCGGCCTCGACATCGCGACGGACTACGCGTTGTACATCCGATTACGACGCGCCGGCTGGCTATTTGCCTACGTCGATCGGCCATCAGCCGTCTATCGCTGGCCGGAACGTGAGCGTGGAGCATCCTTCAACCGGCGCCGTGGGCATCGTCACGAGCTCCGACTGTTCGCGGGTCTCGCGCTCCAGGAACCTCAGAACGCCGCAATTCGCGCGCGGCTCGTCTTGGAGATCAAACGCGTGATCGCGACGCACGTTCCCAGGGCGCTCCACGTAAGCCACTGGCGCCGGGGTAGAGGGCGGAATGCCAAGACAAGTTGACTAATCGCGCACGCCGGATGCGGGTGAAGTCGACGAGGACGCACGCGCGGGTTGGGGGGAGTTAAGGCGTGGTCGGAGCAGCGGACGCGATCGTACGGAAGCGCTTCACGACCTCCGGCGCGAATAGAAGGAGCAGTCCGATGTAAACCGCACCACCGACAAGACCACCGCTGATGACGGCGGCCCAAGGAGCGGAGACAACGTGACGCAGACCGAGCAGCACCGCACCCAGGCCAGCCGATGCGAGGATCGCCGGCTGGAGTGCCCTCAGAACGGATCCCACGGTCAATCCGAACATCCGCTGGGCGATCACGATCACGCTCACCTGGGCGGCGATCGCGATCCCCGCCTGAACCCAGGAGACCGCAACGATTCCACGGTGCACGACGAGGATGGAGCCGACGATCAGCGCCACGGCCTGCGGAATCGCGAGTTTCAAGATGATGTCAGGTCGGGCGCAGGCCTTGAACAAGTTTCCCCAGATCATCCCCATCGTGGTCATGAGTGCCCAGAGGGAAAGGACTTGCATAGCGCCGACTGCCGGTCGCCAGCGCTCGCCGAACAGCGCGAGCGTTAGCGGTTCGGCCAAGATCACCAGGAACAAAGCGAACGGCAACGTGATGATCGCCGTGTAGCGAAGTGATGTGAGGACCCCGCGCTCCATCTCCCCACGCTCGCGAAGCGAAACAAATGCTGGAAATAACACCCGGCCGGCGACCACGGCCAGGTTCAGGATCAAGAGCATGGGAAGGCGTGTGGCGATCGAGTAGAAGCCGAGCTGGGTGGGGCCGAGCACGCGCCCAATGACGATGTTGTCGAACTCGGCCATGAAGGCCGCCATCAGAGCGACGCCGGTCAGTGACCCCCCAAACCTGAGCAGATTCCGCACGTGCTGCTTCTTCGGACGCAACCTAGGCCGCCAGGAAACCAAGCGCCAGAGCGCAACGTCCCACGCGATCGTGCCGACGAGGTAGCCGACGACCAGACTCCAAACACCGGCGCCAAGGAGCGCAAGGACTATGCTGACCCCGCTTCGAGCTATCGCGTCCGCCAATTCGGCGATCGTCCGCGCCCGGAAGTCGATCCTTTTCAGTGCGAGACCGGCATGGGTCGTCCCTAATCCGATCAGGATGAAGTTCGCCCCGAGGACCGGCATGATCTCGATCAGGCGCGGCTGATGGAAGAACGCTGCTGCAGCGGGCGCGACCGCGGCGGTTAGACCGGCGAGCAAAAATCCCGAACCGAGAGTTATCGAGAATGCCGTCTCGGCGCGCTCATCGAGATCTCGGGCGTCGCCGATGACGAGCGCCTCGCTGATGCCCAGTCCCTGG
>DATMIZ010000018.1:0-4762 GCA_035554055.1 Baekduia sp.
GCGCTGCCGGTGGCAGACGCGTTCGCGGTCGCTTCCGAAGTGGCGGGCGTGACAAGCCGGCCACGCGTACTGCCGGCGCCGATCGCGATCGCGGCGGCAACAGTCGTCGAAGCGGGCGCGGCGATCGCGCGCAAGGACGCACCGGTCTGCCGCGCGATGGTGCGCACGATGCTGCACGGACATCGCTACGACGGTTCGCGCGCAACGCGTGAGCTGGGGCTCGTCTACACGCCGCTGAAGGACACGCTGGCGCGCACGATCGCGTGGGCGCGCAGCGAAGGCCTGCTCCGCACTTCCAGCTAGCACCGGGCGCGCGTTCGTCCGGCCGGCACGCTCGGCGGACGGGTGGGATCGGTGCCGGACGGACGAAAGTGCGACCGGCGCAACCAGTGACCGACGACCGGTTCATACACTGAGCCGATGGCTTTCCAGACGCCCGGACCCCCGACCGCAGCGACCGAGGCATTCGGTCGCTCTGACACCGGAATCGCCTTCCTGCGCCAGGTCTTCTCCTGGATGTTCCTCGGGCTACTCGTCACGACGGCGATCGCCGTCTACTTCTCCGAGACCGCCGCTGTCGTCGACTACTTCAATGACAACCCGGCGATGTTGTTCGTGCTGATCGGCGCGCAGCTGGTGACGGTCTTTGCGCTCTCCCTCGGCATCAACAAGATCTCTGCCGGCGTTGCAGCGACCATGTTCCTCGTCTACTCGGCCCTGACCGGGGTGACGTTCGCGCTGCTGCTGCAGGTCTACACCACGGGCTCCGTCGTCGGCGCGACCGCTGGCGCCGCAGGTGTCTTCGGCGGGATGGCTGCCGTCGGCTACTACACGAAGAAAGACCTCTCGAAGTTCGGACCGATCCTGTTCGGCGCGCTGATCGGCCTGATTGTCTCCTCGGTCGTCTACATGTTCGTCGGTGGCGGCGTCTTCAACCTGATCATCGGCTGGGCCGGCGTGATCATCTTCGCCGGCCTCACCGCATATGACATGCAGAACATCAAGGAGATCGGCGCCAATGGCACCGGTACCGAGAGCCAGACTCAGAAGCTTGCCGTCATCGGCGCCCTGAGGCTCTACCTCGACTTCATCAACCTCGTGATCTCGCTGCTCCGGATATTCGGCAACAACCGCTAGCTCACAATGGCGAGCTGGGCCAGCATGCTGCGCTGCGCCGGCTCAGGACCCCAGAACTCACGCTGCGCCTTCCGGCCGAACGCTGAATAAGCCACGGCGAGGTGCGGCGGCAGCGGGTCCCACGCACCGACGTCCCGGATCCATACACCCGCGGTGTCCTGCCACACGAGCAGGTGCGAGAGCCCGCGTCCCAGGAAGTGTCCCTCGTGCGTCGTCAGCACGACCAGAGCCAGCGGCCGGGCGGCCCCTGGCAGGATGCGGTCGGTGCCACCTGAGCCCCGTTCGTACTTGAGCGCGAGCTCGGCCACCGCCGACTCGAGCTCCAGACCCTCGGCCAGGTGCGCGGTCGTGCACGTGACGTAGCCGCGCGTGAACACCGGTGATCGCGGCACCGGTTCGGCCGCGACCTCGATCTCAAACGTCTGCCGTTTCAGGCCGCCGGGTCGCAACGCCGTGAAGCGGCCGTTCGCCGATCCCATGTCCGGCCAGCGTGCCGGGTCGGCGATCAACGCGAGCGCGGCCTGCGCGTCTGGGAGCAGTACCGGGTCGTAGGTCGCCCAGTGCTGATCATCAGGGCTATCGCGTGGCGGCGAGAGCGCTTTGAGCGCCGCTCGCCTGAGCCTGCGGGCGGGATCGAATGCCACGCGCTGCGCCCGGGTCTCAAATGCGATTCCGTGGGCGCGCCTGTCCGGATCCTGCCAGGCCTGCTCGAACCAGTCGCCGAGCAACGCACGACCGCCCGCCAGCAGTGCCTCGTGGTCCAGGCGGCCACGGTCGCGGACGCGTCGCGCGCCAAAAGCACGGTTCATCGCGATCAGGTGCCGTAGCCCGAGGCGTCCACGACGGGTTGCCCAGTAGCTCGTGAGGATGCCATGGGCTAGGCGCAGATCCCCTGCGTCCCGTTCGTTCTCCGGACGCGCGTAGTACGCCGCGTTGAGAAAGTCCGTCACCCACGCGGCGGCCGCAGGAGTCGCGATCGAGCTTCCAGCCATGCGAGCAAATCGGAGAGCACGCGGAAGTCGAGTCATGGACGCATCATCCCCTTGAGCACAAGTCGGGTTGGCCTACCGCGCGATGAATGTGCAACACCCAGGCGGCACAGACGGACGTAGCCGTGCGACAATGTTGCCACTTGACAACACCTGCGGCGGCAGCGAACGTGTTCGCCGCGCAGCGTATGCGCGGGATGCCCGCACGGTCATGACATCGACTGCACATCCACACCGACCAAGAGGAAGCCAATGACGATGGACCAAGCTGACCGCGATCTACTCGACCGGCTCGCGATACGAGAACTCTCGGACGACTGGATGATGTACCGCGACCAGCTCGATTGGGAACGCGTCGCCGCGACGTGGCACGAGGGCGGTGTGATGGCAACCACTTGGGGAGGCACGGCCACCCCGGAGGAGTTCGCGGCAGCAGCCCAGGCCGGCTTCGAACGCGGTGATCGCATGCTGCATTCCAACGGCGGCGTCTCGGTGACTCTTAGTGGCGATCGCGCGATCGCGCAGACGAAGCTGCGCATCATGCAGCGCGCCGAGGTCGACGGGGTCCTATGCGACGTCACGTGTATCGGGCGGGACTACGACTTTTGCGAACGACGCGATTCGAAGTGGGGCTTTGTCATGCGCCAACCGATCTTCGAGCGAGACATGATCGTGCCGGTCGATCCGTCGGAGACGATCAAGCTGCCCGAAGCGGAGCTCGCGAAACTCCCCGAGGGGTACTCCCGTCTCGGCTACCTGCAGGCCCAGCTCGGTTATGAGATCTATCCCGCGATGCCCGTACTCGAAGGCCCCGCCGTCGAGGCGTTGTACGCCGCCGGGGAGGCTTGGCTTGCCGGCAAGCCGCTCGCGTGGGGTAAGTCCTGATTGATCCGTGCGCCCGTCGCACGGGCTCCGTAAAAGACGGATCGTCACAACGGCCGAGGCGCTAGGGACCTGGTTTGGCTTCGAGCGCCAAGGCAAGCAATTCGCGCAAGCGCTCGATCTCCTCCTCGGTCTCCGCCGGCGTTCTCAGACCGACGGTCTGCTGCAGCACGAGGCCGTCGAGAGCGCCTGCGATAAGCCGCGCGAGGACCGGGTCGTCGCCAAATCCCATCCGCTCCAACTCTCGTGCGGCCGCATCCGTGTAGGAGCCGTAGAGCCGCTTCACCTCGGGCGCGAGGTGAGGGCTGCGACGAGATTCGAGCGCGAGTTCCCACTGAAACAGCTCGCTGTCCGGGTCGTCTTCGGCGCTCTGGACCAGCCCGGCGACGAAATCCGAAAGGTCGCCGGTGCCCGGTTCCAGTGAACTCCTCGAGATCGAATTGGCAACCGCGCGGGCGTGGGCCTCTTCGATCATGGCGTCACGCGAACCGAAGTGCAGCGTGACGGAGCCATGGCTGACGCCGGCTTCCGCGGCGACGGCTCGGTAGGTGAGGCCCCGCAGTCCTGAGCGCGCGACGACCTTCGTCACGGCATTGAGTAGCGCCGTTTTCCCATCCCCGTAGGGAGGACGTTTTCTGGGAGCCCTGGACGACACAGCCAGAGTCAACACTACTGGGCAACGTTCCGTCCACGGCTGCCGATCTTGAGTCATCAAGTCTCCGACGATCTGCGGGGATGTGGCGACGGCCGAAAGTTGTCAAGTGACAAGATGTGTGTAGGATCACCGCGACCCGGCCCGGTCCGTACGGCGGACAGAACAGCACGGAGAAGAGATGACTGACGCGGACCGCATCCTGACCACTCATGTCGGCAGCCTTCCACGGCCCCCGGCCTTGCTCGAGCTCAATCGCCGACGCATGGAGGACGAACGGTTCGACCCAGGGCAGCTCGACGACACCCTCCGCACGGAGGTAAAGCGCGTGGTCGACAAGCAGACGGCGACGGGCATCGATCTGTGTAACGACGGCGAGTTCGGGCACGCGATGGCGGTCGTCAACGACTACTCGTCATGGTGGAGCTACATGTTCACCCGGCTCGATGGGTTCGGCGAGGAGCGGCACGCCGGCTTGACCGCTCCCGTGGCACCGTCATCGTTCAACGTCCAAGTCGTCCCGGATAGCGCCCGCCGCGACGCGGAGAGATTCCCCGCCGTGTACGAGGAGGTCAGGGCAGCGAAGAGCGAGAAGGCCAGCGCCGCGACGGTACCGGTTGTGGAACGAGCGATTTCCTATGTCGGCCAGGACCAGGTCGCCCGTGACGTCGCGAACCTGAAGGCTGCCTTGGGCAGCGATCGTTCCGAAGACGGCTTCATCTGCGCTGTCGGCCCAGGCAGCCTTTCTATGGCTGGGAACACCTACTACAAGACCCATGAGGAGTTCGTGTGGGCCTGCGCAGACGTCATGGCCCACGAATACAGAGCGATCACCGACGCCGGCCTGACCGTCCAGATCGACGAGCCCTCCTTCGCCGAGAGCTGGGACGCGATCAACCCGGAGCCGTCGCTGGAGGACTTCCGTGAGTACACGATGCTCCGTGTCGAAGCCCTCAACCACGCACTCAAGGGCATCCCGCGCGAGCAGGTCCGTTTCCACTGTTGCTGGGGCAGTTGGCACGGACCCCACTCCACGGATATCGAGCTCAAGCACATCGTCGACATGCTCCTGAAGATCGACGCCAACCTGATCTCGTTTGAG
>DATMIZ010000019.1:0-6918 GCA_035554055.1 Baekduia sp.
CGTGCAGGGTCGGAAAAACAAGGAAGTCTGCTTCCTCGATCACGCGCAGCACCTCATCGTTGGGCAGGCCCTCCCGAAGCGTGACTCCTTCCTGCCCGAGCTTCAGGCGCTCGGCTTCGACGTATGACGCAGATGGTGGGCCGACGTAATCGTCCGCAGACCACGCCAAGGAGGACACCACGGTCGTCTCGACAGGGATGCCTTGCGCCCGTAGCTGAGCGTGGGCGCGCATCACTGCCGGGCCACCTTTGCGAAAGAAATCCTTGCCGACGAAGGCAAGGCGCAGCCCGTCGGGCGAGGGCGGCTTCGGCTCCTGCCTGCTGAGGCTCACGGCCGGCCGAAACAGCTCGAGCTTGGCTTCCAGCGCCGCGAGCTCCGGCGCGGTCTCGTGCTCGGCGCGAAACTGGCGGATGGCGTACTCCGACATCGCCAAAAGCGCTATGCAGCGCGGTCGTGCCAGCTCGCGCCGCAACCGGCCTCGCAGCCCAGGGATCGGGCTGTCACCGAAGAGCCGCGGCAGATGGTCCTCAAACGTCAGCACGTACGGACGGCGCGTCAACACCGGCACCGAATTGAGCGCGTGAATCGCGTGGTAGTCCGGCTCCGGCAAGATCGCGAAGGAGTCTCCCCAAGTCCCCACGATGCGCTTCAGCGGAGTCCAGGGGCGGCTTACGAAGACAGTGTCACGTTGGCCGAAGTCCGTGGTGAACGGCAGCCAGTAGCCGCGCGGGGTACGAACGCGCAAGCGTCGTTTCTTGAGCATCAGCTCAGTATGGCCCAGCTTCGGTGAGTTGCTGCCGATCCCGACTGCCGGGGCGCTCCCAGTCGAGGCACCGGCCGATTTCGTACACAATAAGGCGCGCTTTCGCATATCATCGACCGCGCAACGGCCGGTCCGCCGAGTCGGATGGCATCGGCTTGTAGGAGTGAGAGCACGCTGGATGGAATCGTCGGGTCTTGCGACCCAGGACAGTGAGAGAGGAAACAGGGTTGCGATGAGTAGCGACGCCATAGCACCAGAGACGCTTGGCATGCCCGTGGCGCCGACCCGGATGTCGCGTGCGCGGGGACCGGCGAGCTGGATAGCGCGGCGGCTGGGCTATGCGGTTGTGATCCTTTTCGCAATCTCACTGCTTGTGTTCATCGCGACGCAGGCGCTGCCTGCTGACCCGGCGCAGGCAATCCTCGGTCGGGCGGAGCCCGCGCGCATCGAGGCGTTGCGAGCGGAACTCGGCCTCAACGAGCCGCTCACGTCGCAATATCTCAACTGGATCGGCGGGGTTGTCACCGGCGATCTGGGGACCTCACTGACGACTCGCGACTCGGTTTCTTCGCTGATCGGCGGTCGGCTGGTCCAAACCCTGTTCCTGCTCGGCATCACCAGCTTGGTCGCAGTGCCACTGTCCTACGCCCTCGGCGCGCTGGCGGCCTTCAAGCGCGACAGCCTTGGCGATCGGGTCGGTCTCGGCTCGTCGGTGATCCTCGCAAGCCTCCCTGAGTTTGTCACCGGCCTGCTCCTGGTGATGTTCTTCGCAACGACCGTCCTGCACGTCCTGCCGGCGGTCACCTTGGACACGTCCCTGAGCGGATGGAAGAGCCTGATCCTGCCGGTCACGGTCCTGACGTGCGTGATCGTGCCCTATCTGTATCGACTTGTGCGCGCGAGCACGATCGAGGTGCTTGAGTCGGATTACGTGCACGTCGCGCGCCTGAAGGGGCTATCCAACAGGCGGATCATCTTTGGGCACGCGCTACCGAATGCGATGGTCCCGGCCATCCAAGGCACGGCATTGATGCTCGCCTACCTGCTTGGCGGGGTGATCGTCGTCGAGTTTCTGTTCACCTACCCGGGACTCGGCACGCTCCTGCTGGACGCGATTCGCAACCGCGATCTGCCGGTCATCCAGGGACTCACGCTCATCTTCGCGGGCGGGTTTCTTCTGTTCAACCTGCTCGCGGACATCATCACGGTCTTGATCACACCCCGACTGAGGACGGGCATCTGATGAGCGCCACCCCTACCAGCATGACGTCCGCGGCCCCGACCGCTGCGTCTGAAGGACGTCGCCCCTCGGCCTCTGTGCTGCGCCGCGCATTCCGCTTTCCCACCGTCAGGGTGGGACTGGTCCTGGTGCTGGCGGTCTTCCTGTTTGCGTTCCTAGGCCCGTATTTCGCACCCCACACGACGACGGAGTTCGTCGGGCGTCCGTTCCAAGGGCCCAGCAGCGACGCTCTACTCGGTACCGATCAACTCGGGCGTGACGTCCTCAGCCGCCTCATGTGGGGCGGACGCTCGATCCTGTGGATGGCGGTCGCGTCGGCATTTCTCGGCGTGGGCGTCGGGGCTGCACTGGGTCTGATCGCCGGTTACACACCGAAGATCGACAACTTGATCATGCGCCCGCTCGAAGTGATCCAAGGCTTCCCCGCGCTGGTGCTGATCCTTCTTTTCACAGCGCTTCTCGGCCCCAAGGTCTGGCTGATCATTCTGCTCGTCGCGCTCTTCAACGTCCCGAGTGTCGCGCGTGTTACGCGGGGAATGACACTCGACATCGCATCGCGTGACTTTGTGGCGGCCGCCCAGGTAATCGGATTCCCGCGGCGACACATCCTCTATCGCGAAGTCCTTCCGAACATCTCTACGCCGTTGTTCGTCGAGCTCGGCTTGCGCATCACGTACGGCATCGCGATCACCGCGGCGCTCAGCTTCACGGGCAATGGCCTGCAGCCGCCCAGCACCGATTGGGGTCTTCTGCTCAATGAGAATCGCACCGCCATGGCGATCCAGCCATGGCCCGTGATCGCGCCGTCGGTTCTGATCGCGACCTTCGCGATCGGCGTCACGTTGCTGACGGAAGGCGTGTCAAGAACGATGGCCCGCGTCGACAGGGAGCCCGGAACATGAACGGCGTCGAAGTAACCGATCTCCGCGTCGAACTCGACGCAAATGGAGCCGACATCGTCGACGGCGTCGGGTTCACCGTCGCGGTCGGTGAGATCGTCGGGGTGGTGGGCGAATCGGGAAGCGGTAAGACGACTGTCGGAACCGCTCTGCTCAACGGCACACGCCGGGGAGCGCAGACCACCGCGGGATCAATCCGCCTGGACGGCGACGAGCTCTCCGCACTCGACGAGAATGGGTGGCGACGCGTCCGCGGCAAGAAGATCGCGTACGTACCCCAGGACCCGACCGCGGCGCTCAACCCGGCGCTCAGGCTTCGCAGCCAGCTCAAGGAAATGCTGGATACCCATGAGCCTCACATGTCAAGCGAGGATCAGGACGAGCGGATCCGGGCAAGCCTGCGCGAGGTGAAGCTGCCGGACACGGACGAGTTCCTCAAGCGCTACCCACATCAGGTTTCGGGCGGACAGCTGCAGCGGATCTGTCTCGCGATGGCGTTCCTACTGCGCCCGCGGCTGATCGTGCTGGACGAGCCGACGACCGGTCTCGACGTGACCACGCAGGCCCACGTGCTCGACACGGTGAGAGAGCTCTGCGCGAACCACTCGGTGGCAGCGCTTTACATCACCCACGACCTCGCGGTTGTCGGGACTCTCTGCGACCGGGTGCTCGTCATGTACGCCGGGCGGATCGTCGAATCAGGCGTCGTGAGCGACGTCTTCGACAGCCCGATGCACCCCTACACGCGCGAGCTGCTGACATCGATCCCGGACCTGAAGGTCCCCCGCGTCCTGCACGCGATCGGCGGCTACGCCCCACGCCCCGGCAACCGTCCGCCCGGGTGTGCCTTCGCTCCGCGCTGCCGGATGGCAACCGAGCTCTGCACGACCGATCCGCCGCTTGTACACGTTGGCCCCGGTCACGATTCGTTGTGTCATTACGCCAAAGACCTCGAGGCGGCGACACACCGTGACTGGGAGATCAAACCGGTACGGGTCGTCGCCGAGAATGCGATCTTGAGCGCCAGGAACATCTCGGCCTTCTATGGCTCGACCCAGGTGCTGCATGACGTGACCGTCGAAGTGTCGCGCGGCGAATGTGTGGCGCTCGTGGGTGAATCGGGGAGCGGGAAGACGACGCTCTCGCGAGTGATCATCGGTCTGCTGGCGCCAAGGACCGGCGAAGTGACGTTCGACGGGGAGACCTTGTCGCCCAAGGCAGGTGGCCGCCGACGTGAGCAGCGTCAGCGAATTCAGTACATCTTCCAGAGCCCGTACAGCTCGCTGAATCCGCGGCACTCCATAGGCAGGATCATCGAGTCGCCGATCGGGCTGTTGTTCGACGTGCCGCGCGCCGAGTGCACGCGTCGCGCTGAGGAGGCAATCGAGATGGTCGGCCTTCCGGCGGCAACACTCGACAGCTATCCGGGCGACCTCTCAGGTGGCGAGCGTCAACGCGTCGCCATCGCACGAGCGCTCGCCTGCGAGCCGACGGTCCTGGTGTGCGACGAAATCACGAGCGCACTGGATGTGTCGGTGCAGGCCGGCATCGTCTCGCTGCTGGATCGTCTCCAGAAAGAGCTGGAACTGTCGCTCATATTCGTGACCCACAACCTTGCGCTTGTTCGCAGCGTCGCAGATCGAGTCGCGGTGCTCCAAGACGGACGCCTGGTGGAGGCCGGGGCGACTGCGACCGTCCTGGATGCGCCGGCGCACGAATACACAAAAGCCCTGCTGAACGACACGCCGACCATGACCGACGCGATCGATCTGGATCCAGTGGCTATCGACCCTAAAACAGCGACGCTGTAGCCGATCGCGCAGACCGAGCGCGAGCGTCTAGTCAGCCCACCAGTCGCGCTGACCCTCCACGTCCCCGCGGGGGTCGTCGCCGAGATTGGGCGCACCGAGGACGAGGATCTCGAGGCCGTCCGGCCCGGCCTCGTAGCCCCGCCACGTACCGGGCGGAACGCGCACCACGTCCCATTGTTTGACCTCGACGATCTCATCGTCGAGCTTCATCCGCCCGCTCCCGCCCACCACCACGTAAAGCTCTTCCTGCTCCTTGTGCGTGTGGCCGTAGGGGAAGCGATAGCCGGCCGGGACGCGCTGATAACTGAGGCCGGACTGCTCGAGCTCGAGCGCCTTGGTTGCGAGGCGGAACTCCAAGTCCGGCGCACCGTCGAAATTGGGTCCGACATCCTCCAGATCCGCCTTCAGGTTCCTGAGCGTGAACGGCACGGCGTGATTCTACGGGTCGCCTGATCCGGTTTTCTCACACCGTTCGCAGCGCCACCGTAGGCGGCATTCGCGACGCTCGCACGGCCGGCATCAGGCCGGCGAACGCGCCGATCAGGATGGCCGAGACGATGCCGCCCGACCACGCCTCGACGGGGATCACGACAGCCCAGCCCTTCGAGCTGGCGTAGATGGTCGTCGCGACGATGCCGGCGAGCACGCCGACGGCCCCACCGCCGACTGCGAGCAGGATCGACTCGGCGAGGAACTGGGTCCGGATCTGGCTCTTGGTCGCGCCGAGGGCTCGGCGCAGGCCGATCTCCGAACGGCGTTCGAGCACCGAGATGATCATGATGTTGGCGACGCCGACGGCACCCACGATCAGCGCCACCACCCCGAGCCCGAGAAAGAGGCTGTCGAACGCTCCGGCCGCCGCGGCCCGAGCGGTGAGTACGTCGGAGGGCTGGCTGACGTCGACCTCGTTGGGCGCCTTGGGGTTGGCGGTCCGAGCTAGCAACGCCTGCACCGCGGCCTCGTGGCCGGTGGCGGCGCGCACGTAGATCGCGCTCGGCGGGCCCGCCTTCCGCTCGCCGCGTAAGAGGCTGACGTAGCCGAGATACCGCTGGGCGGCCGGGTAGCCGACGAGGGCGCTCGCGTCGATATCGGTCGCAAGCGGCGAGGGCTTCAGCACCCCCGTCACGTCGAACCACTGGCCTCCCAGCCAGATTCGCTGGTTGAGGTGGACGCGGTCGATCCCGAGGCGTTCGGCAGCTAGCGACCCGAGCACGACGACCGGCTCGCGGGCGGTGCCCGCGTTGAGCCAGCTGCCGCGGGCCACGCCGGTGCCCAGCACTGACAGCAGGTTCAGGCTGGTGGCCCGCACCTGCAGGCCGCCGCTGCTGGCCGCCGGGATCAGTGAGCTGCGGTAGACCTTCTGGTCCTTCATCAGGCCGGTATGAGCCGTTAGGTCGACGTCGTCGAGGTGTGTGATCCGCGCCGGCGCTTCGATGGGCAGCTTGGCCTCCTCCCCGGTGATGCGCTGCCCAGCCTCGACGGTGAGCATGTTCGTGCCGAGCCGGTCGATCTCGGCGAGCAGGCCGGCCTGCGAGGAGGAGGACAGGCCGAGGATCGCAACGATCGCCGCCGTGCCGATGGCGATCCCGAGCGCGGAAAGCGCGGCCCGCAGCGGCCGCGCGCGCAGCCCGACGCTCGCCACCCGCAGCCAGTCCCTCAGCCGCAAGCGCCCGCCGTTGGCACTCATGCGCCGCGATCGCCTGTGTCGGTGACCACTTCGCCGTCCAGCACGCGAATCTGGCGCGGCAGCTGATCGGCGAGGCCCGTGTCGTGCGTGATCATGATGATCGTGGCGCCGTCGGCGTTGAGCTCCCGGATGAGGTCCACGATCGACGCGCCGGTGGCGCTGTCGAGGTTGCCGGTCGGTTCGTCGGCGAGCACGATCGCCGGACGCCCGACGAGGGCCCTGGCGACCGCAACCCGTTGCCGCTCCCCTCCGGAGATCTTGGTCGGTTTGAATTCCGCACGGTGGCCGAGGCCGACCCGGTCGAGCGCATCGTCCGCGCGCTCGTACCGCTCCGCGGCCGGGACGCCGGCGTAGAGCAATCCGTCGGCGACGTTCTCCCGCACCGTGGCGTGTTCGGCCAAAAAGAACTGCTGGAAGACGAACCCGATCTCCCGAGCCCGCAGCAGTGAGAGCGCGCGGTCGTCCAGCTGTGCCGCGTCAACGCCACCGATCCGGACCACGCCACCGCTGGGCCGCTC
>DATMIZ010000020.1:0-17037 GCA_035554055.1 Baekduia sp.
GTTGACCCGGTCGGTGCGCAGGGTGTAGTAGATCCGCCTGTTGGCCGGCAGACCGGTGATATCGGCCTCAACCGGGACAGCGGACGTGCCGGCGCCTGCATTGATGATCGGCGTGTATTGGGTCGAGTTCGGCGATGTGCCATAACGGAAACGGGCTTGCGTGGCCAAGCCGTTGGGCGTCACTGTGCCCGCGAGACGCGCCGAGGAACTGGTGACATTGCTGAAGACGCCGGTCGTGACGGCCTGCAGAGCGGACGGGATGAAGCTGACGGGTGCGCTGTTCACAAACGCACCTGAGGTGCCGTTGTCTGCCTCGACTCGCACGTAGTACGTGGTTCCCGTCGTAAGGCCAGTGATCGGGACGCTGACAGCCACTCCGCCGTTGGCGGCGGGCAATGGACTTTGCGTTGCGTCGATCGTCGTCAGCGAGCTCGAGAAATCGGAGTTGTCGTCGACGCGAAACCGTACGTCAGTGACCTCGTTGCCGGCGTCAACTGTGCCGTTGAGTGTCGCACCCGTGAGCGTGACGCTGGTCGGGGCGGTAGCGGTCGGCACCGGCGCAGCAGCCGAAGCCACCCCCGGGAGCAACAGTAAAGCGGTAGCGGTCAGCAGGACGGGCAGGAGTCGTCTCATCGAGGCCCGGAACACGACTCTGATGCCAGGGTTGCGACCGACCTACGATCTGGTCTGCATGCCAACCACGCGCCTTCTCATCGAATACGACGGGACCGACTTCTCGGGCTGGGCGGCGCAGACGGGCCTGCGCACGGTCCAGGATGAGATCGAGACCGCGCTGGCGACGATCGCAAGAACGCCGCGGCAGCTGACGGTGGCTGGGCGCACCGACGCCGGCGTGCACGCGCGTGCGCAGGTCGCGTCATACACCGGCGAGCCGGTCGATCTGTACTCCCTCAACGCGCTCCTGCCCCGTGACGTGGCGGTCCTGTCGTGCGAGCAGACGGTCGACGGGTTCGATGCACGGCAGGACGCGACGTCTCGCACGTACTGCTTTCGGCTGTTCCCGCGTATCGAGCGCTCGCCCTTCGAGCGCCGCTTCGCCTGGCACTTTCCCTATCCGCTCGACCGCGATCTGCTCGACCGCTGCGCGGCGGCGATCGTCGGCCGGCATGACTTCACCGCGTTCACGCCGGCCGACACCTATCACCGTCATTTCGAGCGCACGATCTATGAGGCGTACTGGCGTGACGCCGATGACGGCACACTCGAATTCTGGATCCGGGGCCAGACCTTCATGCGCCAGATGGTGCGCGTGATCGTCGGGAACATGATCCAGGTGGCCAATGACCGCCGCGAGTATGCGCAGTTCGAGGCACTGCTTGCGGGCGCGCACCGCAGAGAAGGAGGACCAACTGCGCCGCCTCAAGGCCTTCACCTGATGTCGGTGTCCTACGGCTTAGAGTGAGTCAGATGCGCGTGCTGCTGACAAACGACGACGGAATCGAAGCCAAAGGCATCCTCGCCCTGCGTGAGGCGCTGGTCGCGCTGCCGGGCGTTGAGGTGTTGACGATCGCCCCGGACACGAACCGTTCGGCGATCGGGCGCGGGATCACGACGACGCGCCCGCTGTGGGTCACCGAGGTGCCGTTCGAGGACGGCACGGTCGGCTACGCGGCCGACGGAACGCCGGTCGACTGCGTGCGTCTCGGCCGCCAGGGGATCGTCGACGGCTTCGAGCCCGACCTGGTCGTTGCCGGCATCAACCACGGCGGCAATCTCGGCGACGATGTCACCTATTCCGGGACCGTCGCAGCGGCCTTCGAGGGCATCGTGCTCGGACTGCCGGCGATCGCCATATCTCAGCAGTCCGACGCGCGCGAGGTCGACTTCCAGCTCGGCCGCGCGTTCGATTTCACCTGGTCGGCGCGCTTCGCGGGCAGGCTGGTGGAGGAGATCGACAGCGTCCCGCTGCCGGAGGGCACGCTGCTGAACGTCAATGCGCCGGCGGGCGAGCCGACGGGCGTGGAGGTCGCGCGGCTCGGCAAGCGGATCTATCGCGACGAGCTGATCCTCGATCAGGAGGACGGGGAGGACACCCGCCGCAAGCGTTACTGGGTCTACAACCAGAGGCCGGGCTTCGAGGATCAGCCCGGGACCGACATCGCGGTCGTCGCGGCAGGGAAGATCGCGGTGACCCCCGTACACCTGGACCTCACGTTCCACGAAGGCCTGGATGATCTGGCCGGGTTCGATCTCGCGAGTCTCATCGCGCCGGCGGCACGGGAGATCGAGTGAAGCCGGAGGATCGCGCCGCAGAGCTTCGCGACCAGCTCCGGTACCACGGGCAGCGTTACTACGAGCTCGACGACCCGGAGATCGCGGACGACGACTACGACGCGCTGCTCGATGAGCTGCGGGCGATCGAAGCTGAGCATCCGGAGCTCCTCACCGCCGACTCGCCAACGCAGAAGGTCGGCGGCGCGCCCGCCGCCGGCCTGCGCAAAGTCACGCACGAGCAGCCGATGCTCTCGCTGGCCAACGCGCGTTCGGCCGAAGAGCTGCGCGCATGGATCGAACGGATGCGCAACCACCTCGCGCGCGAAGGGATCGAGGCGCCGGACTTCCAGTTCGTCTGCGAGCCGAAGATCGATGGGCTCGCGATGTCGCTGCTCTATCGCGACGGCGTCCTAGAACGTGCCGCCACGCGCGGCGACGGTGTCGTCGGCGAGGACGTCACGCACAACGTACGCTCGATCGCGTCTGTGCTGGAGCGGCTCGATGGCGACGACATCCCGGCGCTCCTGGAGATCCGCGGCGAGGTCTACATGTCGCTGCCGGACTTCACGGCCGTCAACGAGAAGCGCGCTGAGGCCGGGCTCGCGACGTTCATGAATCCGCGCAACTCTGCGGCCGGAGCGATCCGCCAGCTCAAAGGGCCCGTAGAACGGCCGCTGTCCTTTTGGGCTTACGGCATCGGCGTGCGCGACGGCCTGCAGTTCAGCGGACACCGCGAATCGCTGGGTTGGCTCGCCGATCACGGCTTGCCGGTCAATCCGGACATCGTCGTGCTGGGATCCGAGGACGAGGTGGTCGCCCAGTGTCTCGACTGGCAGGAACGCCGAGGCGCGCTGGACTTTGAGATCGACGGCGTCGTCATCAAGGTCGATGACTTCGAGCTGCAACGACGGCTCGGCGTATCCGGCCGCGATCCGCGCTGGGCGATCGCGTGGAAGTTCCCGCCGACGACGAAGATGACGGTGCTGCGCAAGGTGCACTGGAACGTCGGCAAGTACGGCGATCTGCATCCGTTCGGGGAGCTCGAACCGGTCGGCGTGGGTGGCGTGACGGTCTCGATGGCGACGCTGCACAACGAGGAGGACCTGCTGCGCAAGGACGTCCGCGAGGGCGACGAGGTGATCGTGCTGCGCGCGGGCGACGTGATCCCCCAGATCGTCTCACCGGCGCCGCACGCCGCCGAGCGCGAGGATCGCGCCGAGCGACCATACCCGCCCAGGGAATGCCCGATCTGCGGCACGCCGACCGTCAAGCCGCCGGATTCTGTCTTCACCCACTGTCCGAACCTCGAATGCGAGGGCCGGCAGTGGCAGCTGCTCAAGCACTTCGCGTCGCGTGGCGCCATGGATATCGAGGGCCTCGGCGAGGAGCAGGCGGGGCTGCTGCAGAAATCCGGGCTGGTCAAGACGGCAGCCGACTTCTATGACCTCACGGTGCAGCAGCTTGTCGAGCTGCCGCGCGTCGGCGAAACCTCGGCGACCAACCTCGTCGCCGCGATCGCCAAGTCGAAGGACCAGCCGTTCAGTCGCGTGCTGTTCGCGATCGGCCTGGAGGGCGTCGGCTTCGTCACCGGACGTAACCTCGCCCAGCGCATGCGCACGATCGACGCGCTGCTGGCGGCTACTCCCGAGCAGATCGCCGAGACGCCGGGAATCGGGCCCAAGGTCGGCAAGCTGATCCACGATCGCCTCGCCGAGCCGCAGATGCGCGCGCTGATCGCGGCGCTGCGTGAGCATGGCCTGCGCTTCGAGGAGGAGGGGCCGCCGCCCGGCGAAGGCCCGCTGTCAGAGAAGACGTTCGTACTCACCGGCACCCTGCCCGATCTGACGCGTGAGCAGGCGACCGAGCTCATCGCGGGGCAGGGGGGACGGGTCACGAACACCGTGTCGAAGAAGACCGACTATCTGGTTGCCGGCGAGTCGGCAGGGTCCAAGCTGGCCAAGGCGGAGCGGCTCGGGGTCCCGATCATCGACGAGGCCGGTCTGCTGGAGCTGGTCGGCACCGTCGGTCAGCCGTCGTAGTTCGCGATCGCCTTCACGAGCTTGTCCTCAACCTTCTTGGCGCCGCCCGAATTGACACGGTTGGCGACGATTGAAAACGCGATCCGGGCGCCCGAAGGCGTCGTGCAGTAGCCGGACAGCGACGAGACGCCGATCAAGGTGCCCGTCTTGGCCGCGCAGCGGCTGGCTGCGGCTGTGCCTCGCAGCCGCTTACGCACGGTTCCCTCGTGCCCGATGCGGGGCAGCGATCCCGCAAACGGCGCCGCGATGGCCGGCGTCTCGTCGACCTCGTCGAGGAGGTTGACGAGCTGGCGCGGGGTTGTGCGGTTACCGCGTGAGAGACCGCTGCCGTCCACGAGCCGGGGCTTGATGCCGATCGTGTCGCTCATCGTCTTGCGCATGACCTTCAGGCCGGCCGCGGTGGAGCCCTTGGAGCCGAAACGGGCGCCCAGATCCTTCACCAGCATCTCGGCGATGAAGTTCTCCGAGGGCACGTTGGTCATCTCGGCGAGCCGCTCCATATTCGGGGACTGGATCGTCGCGAGCACCGGGTCGTCGACGGCGGCGCGCCCGGTCCGCGGTTTGGCCCCGAGCGTGATCCCGGTGGCGCGAAGCAGTGCGTCGAGCCGTTTGCCGGCGCGTTTGGCCGAGCCCGAGCGGCCGTGCTCGAACGCCAGGCCGCTCAACTGTCCGGCGAGGTCGAAGTCGACCTTGAAGCGGGAGTCGAAGCTGCCGCGGAGCCGGTCGAAGACGAACTCGTCCGGGCGGACAGCGCCGGTGATGTGTGTCACGCCGAGTTGGCGGATCTGTGCCGCGAGCTGCTGCAGTCCAGCCTCGTTGAGCGTCGGGTCACCGCCGCCGACGAGGTAGATGTCGCCGGGCAGGACACCTGTCGCAGGATCGACCGCCACCCCCGGCTTCACCCGCAGCGTGGTGGGTAGTGTGGCGGCGGCGCCGTAGCGCACCAGGGCGGTGGCAGTCGTGAACAGCTTCTGGTTGGACGCCGGTACGAGCTGCGTGTCGGCGCGCAGGGAAAAGAGCTCCTGATTGGTCCCGACGTTTTTCACCAGCACGCCTGACGCCGGCCCGAGGCCGGCGGCGTGCTTGGAAAGGGAAGCGTTCAGTTCAGGACCGGTGATCGCGCTCGCGGCACTCGGCAGGAACGCAACCGCGAGCAAGCCGCAGAGGATCGCTGTCGCCGGACGCCAGAAACGCATCGCGCCAATGTAGGCGACGCAGCACGGCCGCCGCTCAATTGGAGGTGAAAAACCCGCCGGTCAGGCCGCGGCCTGCGTGCGATTCTCCTTGAGCGAGAGGATGAAGAGTGTCTTGTCGATCTTGCCCTCGAAGATCGGCACCCCCAGTTCCATGCACTTGACGATCACGTCGCGCCGGTCGAGACCGGTCTCGCGTGCGAGTTCGGTCGGCGTCAGATGATTGGCCAAGATGAAACCTCCTGATCGGGTATGTGGCTCTCCTCAACGTACCCCTCTGGGCGGCCGGTTCCAACGTGATTCGTCGGATTGATTACAGGCGCGCTCGGCGTGAAGAGAAGGCCGCTGCCGCTCGTTTCTGATCAGGTCAGTGCTCGCCCGTGCGATTGGCCGCCACCGTCAGCAGCATGTGTTCGCGCGCTGCGGACTCGATCTCGAAGCGGTCAGCGTCGCGCTCGATCAAATCGACAAGCGCGTCGTGCTCCGCCATCGCGCGGAAAGCCCGCGACGGGATCGCGCCGAAGAGAGCGCGTCGCAGGATGTTCAGTCGCTCCCAGGTCTCTGTGAGTGAACGGCGCAGCTCGGGGTTGCGCACACTGTCGAAGATCCGCTGATGGAAGGCGGCGTTGGTCGCGGTCGCTGCCGCGTAATCGCCCTCCTCAAACGCCGTGCGCATTCGAGCATTGAGTGCACGCAGATCCGCGACCCCGCCGTCGGTGCGCAGCGGCTCGGCCGCCTCCGCGGTGGCGAATCCCGACAGCACGGCAAACGGCGTCATCAGATCCACCCAGGCCTGCGCATCGCGCTCGGCGACCCGCATCCCCGCGTTCGGGGAATGTTCCAGCCAACCCTCGGCCTCAAGCCGGCGCAATGCCTCGCGCGTCGGGATGTTGCTGATCCCGAGTTCCCGCGAGATCTCCGCGACGTTGATGCGCTGACCGGGCGGATAGGTCCCGTCCGTCAAGCGGTTCCGCATCGTCGTGTAGACCAGGTCTTGCTTACTGAGAGTTGACGTCGCCATCGAATACGGACTTTATAGATGCGGACGCGGGACCTCGATGCGCCGCACCGGCTAGATCGGGTTCTCCACGTCCTCGAAATGGTGTTCGAGTGAGAACCGGGCCGCGAGCAGCTCACCCAGGCGCTTGACTCCGAAGGTCTCCGTGGCGTGGTGCCCGGCCGCGATGAAGTGGATCGCGTTGTCCTTCGCTGTCGCGTAGGCGCGCTCGGCGGGTTCGCCGGTGACGAACGTGTCGCAGCCGGCGGCGAGGGCTTGAGCGATGTAGTCGGTGCCGGCGCCTGTGACGATCCCAACATCTGAAACCGTGTGGTCGCCGCCGTCGATCACGAGCGGAACCCGCCCGCCAACCGCCGCGGCGACACGCGTGCCGAAGGCCTTCAGGGTCATCGGTTCGGCAAGCACTCCACGGAATCCGATGTCGCCGAGTGGCCCGAGCTGGTCGAGTCCGAGAGCGCCAGCCAGCAGGGCGTTATTGCCGTGCGCCGCATGCGCGTCGAGGGGCAGGTGGTACGCGGCGAGCGCAATGTCGTTCGCGAAGAGCTTGCCCAGACGAAGATGCATCGCCGCTGTGATCTCGAGTGGCTGTCCTTTCCAGAACAGACCGTGGTGGACCAGCACGAGATCTGCGTCACGGGCGATTGCGCGATCGAAGAGCTCCGCATGGGCGCTGACGCCTGTCACGACCGTCTCGACGTGCCGCGTCCCGGGAACCTGGAGACCGTTGGGGCAGTAGTCATCGAATGACTCAGGATGCAGGAGCTCGTCGAGAAAGCGGATCAGATCTCCGAGTGGCGCGGCCATTGCTGCGGACGCTAGCTAGAATCCCCGCACTCGGGGCGTGGCGCAGCCTGGTAGCGCGCACCGTTCGGGTCGGTGAGGTCCTCAGTTCGAATCTGAGCGCCCCGATGCTGCACCTGGGCGACGTTGACGTTGAAACAGAACGTCAACGTCGCCCAAGCCTGCTGGGACGTGGCCGATTAGGCAATGGCAACGCCGGTGGTTTCTGTGATCCTTGGCAGATGTGGAGATTCACGCTGTCGGGTGTTCTGATCGCCGCGTTCTTCGCGGCCGGCTGCGGCGACGGTGATTCAAGCGCACAGACCACAACAGGACAGATCGCGGCGGGCGCGAAGGTAAAGCTCAAGCGGATCGGCAACTTCGATGCGCCGCTGTACCTGACCGCCGTGCCCGGGGATCGAACGCGGCAATACATCGTCGAGCAGGGCGGCCGCATCGTGATCGTGCGCAACGGCAAACAGCGTTCCACCCCGTTTCTGGACATCACCGCGAAGGTGACGTCTGAGGGCGAACGAGGGCTGCTCGGGTTGGCCTTTCCGCGCGATCACGCCACGAGTGGCCTCTTCTACGTCTACTACACGGGCAAGGACCTCAAGCAGCACCTCGTCGAGTACAAGCGGGCGTCTCCTGACGCCGCCGACCCCGCCAGTGCGCGCGAGGTCTTCGCGCACGCCGATCCCGAGCCCAACCACAACGGCGGACAGCTGCAGTTCGGGCCGGACGGCCTGCTGTACGTCGGAACCGGTGACGGCGGAGGAGGCGATGACCAGCACGGATCACGCGGCAACGCGCAGGATCTCGGCAGCCCGCTCGGCAAGATCCTGCGCATCGACCCGAAGGCAGGATCGGGGTTCAAGATCCCCGCCGGCAACCCCTTCGTGGGGCGCGCCGGCGCCCGTGGCGAGATCTACTCCTACGGACTGCGCAATCCGTGGCGATTCTCATTTGATCGCAAGACCGGGGCGCTGGTGATCGGCGATGTCGGACAGAACGCCGTCGAGGAGATCGACTACGTCAAGAAGGGCGCAGGCGCAGGCGCGAACTTCGGGTGGCGCCCCTTCGAGGGGACCGCGAAGGTGTATCCGAATGAATCCGTGCCCGGCCACGTCAAGCCGGTGATCGAAAAGACCCATTCGAACGGCTGGTGTTCGATCACGGGTGGCTATGTCGTGCGCGACCGCAGCCTCGGCGGCCTGTACGGCAAGTACGTCTACGGCGACTTCTGCAAGGGCAAGATCTACTCGGCAAGGCTTTCGTCCGGCAAGGCCAGAGCCAATCGCGCGACGAATCTGAAGACGATCTCGCAGCTCTCGTCCTTCGGGGAGGACGCTGCTGGCCGCGTCTACGTGATCTCGCTCGACGGGCCCGTCTACCGGCTTGTTCGCTGAGCGAGCGTTTCGAACGCGGCCTGCAGCGAGTCGGCGAAAGCCTGAGGGTCGGGCAGCGCACCTGGATCCGCGTTGACTCCGAGAAACATCCGCCCGCGGTATGTCATCGCGCCGATCGCGAACCCCTGCCCCTGCGTCACCGGGACGAACGGGTGAAATGAGCGTGCCACGCGGCCGAGGAGATGGACGTCCGTGCGAGGCCCGGGGATGTTCGAGACGATCACGTCAAAGCGCAAAAAGCGGTAGACGAAGCGTGTGACGAGACCCCGCAGCGGCGTGGGTACGAGGCCGCCGATCCGCGCGAGCAGAGCGATCACACCGCTGTCGGCGAGTCCGCGGCTCATGGCGCTGCGCCGCGCGATCGTCCCCAGCAGATCGCTCGCGTCCTCGCAGCCGATCGGCAGCTCGACTGCCGTCGGCGCGATCGCGTTGCCCTGTGACCGGCGTCGATCGTCCTCGCGCAGCCGGACCGGCATCAGCGCCTTGATCTGTGTCACAGGCTCGCCACGTCTGCGTAGCTCGTCGCCGATTGCGATGGCGGCGGCCGCAAGCAACGCATCGTTGGCGGTGGCTCCGTAGTCACGCGCCGTGGTGCGGGCGCGGCGGAGGTCGGTCTCGGCGACGCCAAGCCTGCGCTCTCGTCCGCCGCCGCCGGTCAGCGAAGTTGGGCGCCCGCGGCGCAGCAGCTCGCCAGCGCCGCGACGCAACATTCGGCGCGCCGTCGACCGTCGCGGTCCCTGGCCCATGACCGGGGGGCGGCTCCCGATCGGGTCGAGCAGCAACTGCGCCACCTGGCTGGCGGCGAGCCCATCGATCAACGCGTGATGTCCATGTCCCACGACGGCGAAGCCGTCGTCTAGGTCATCGATCAGCCAGAGGCGCCACAACGGCTCGGATCGATCGAGCCGCTGGGTGAGGAGTTCACCCGCAACGGCCGTGAGATCGCGACCGTCCGTTTTCACCGCCAGCACGTGGCGCTCGAGGGCAAAACGCCTGTCGGGCGTCCAAACGGGAAGTCCCAGATACACCGGTGGGCGCCTGACGGAGCACTTGAAACGCGGCAGCTCGGTCAGGCGCGACCCGATGTGCGCCCGGAGCTCGTCTAGCGTCGGCGCGGCGCCCTCGAACCGGATGATCCAGCCGACCTGCTGCGGGGTCACGGCGGTGTCCAGATCCAAGAAGACCCGGTCGAGCGGTGCGACCCGCTGCGAACTTTTCACAAACGAAGCCTACGGCGCAGCCGGCTCAACGTCTGGGGTACTGAGGATCACCAGTGGTTCCGCTGCCGGCGGCGTCTCCGCCGGCAGTGTTTCCGGCGGCAGGACCTCCTCCGGAGGCAGGAGGGGTGACTCCTCGATGGGTAGCGGCGGTACGGGCGGTGCGGTTGCCCCGACCGTCGGCGCGGGCGCCGGGAGCGGCTCCGTTCCACTCGGCGGGGCCTCGATCGGTGCCGTGCGTTCGGTGTTCGTTGCAGGGGTGCCGGAAGGCGCTGCGCGGCGGTTCGGAGCGCGGCGTTTCGGAGCCGCCCTTTGCTGAACGGCAAAGGTCGCGATCGGTGCGGCCGTGGGTGCAGCACCGACGGGCTCTGAGGTCTGCACCTTTGGGGTAGGGGTCGCCTTCGGGGCGGCGACATGGCGGAGCTCGGCACCCCCGGAGAGCACGGCCGCCGTACACGCCAATGCCGCGAACTTGCAACCTGTGGCCGCTCCGGCGCCGACGGAAGCGGCACCTCCAGCTGCGACCGCGCTTGAGCCCGCGCTGCCTACACCCACAAGTTTCAGCAAGCTCGCCAAAAAGCCTGGCGGGTGGAGCCCGGCGAGCCCACGCTCCAGCTCACGGATCGAACTCCTGTAGCCGCGGCAGGCGGAGCATTCGCGCGTGTGCCGGCGCGCGCGGCCGCTCATGCGGACGCCCTTGGTGTGCGCGGCGACGAGGTCTTCGCGGATCGCTCCGCAGTCGGCCTCGCGGGCTTCGATCGCTTCGACCAGGCCGATTCGCGCGCGGACGAGCAGAGATTTGACCGCCGGCACCGAAACGCTCAGCGCAGCGGCCATCTCTCCATAGGACAGTCCGTCGATCTCGCGCATCAGCAGTGCCGAGCGTTGCTGCTCGGGCAGCCGGCGGACATCGCCTACGAGCTGCTGCAGGCTTGCGCGGCGTTCGGTCTCCACGATTGGATCGCGCAACGGGGTACGGGCGACCTCAAAGAGATCCTCCGGCGCCGGCGTCAGCCGGCGGAGCTGATCGATACAGCGATTGTGCGCAACGCGATAGAGCCACGCCTTCAGCGTCAAGGGCCGCTCGTCGGCGCGCAGCGCGTTGTAGGCCCGCAGAAACACATCCTGCATCGCGTCCTCGGCGTCGGACCGGGAGCCCGCCAGCATCTGCCGCGCGTAGCTGAATATCCGCTGCCGGTAGCGGTCGTAGATGACTTGGAACGCCTCTTCGTTACCGGCGCGAAACGACGACACGAGCTGCTCGTCGGACCGCAGGCGCAGGAGCGGCACTCTCGGCGCCGGACGCCTGAACCCTGATGCTGTGGATAAAGCTGATGCTTCCACGATTCCCCCTGCGTCAACGCTAACGCTTTGGGCGGCGGCAGATGTTCATTTTCGGTCTCTGGGCCCACCGTCGGACATACCCTTGTCTGGGGCGGGTCACTCGGGCAATGTCGCCGCGGTGCCATGCGGCGCGGCCTCGCGGCGGCCTGACGGATAAGGTTGGCCGATGGCGCGCTTTGCCTCAGAGCAGGAGGTCTACGACGATCTCGGCCGGCTCCTGGCCAATGCCGCCGCAGATGGCGACACGTCTGCGCGGCTCAAGCAGGTTGATGCCGTCGTTCAGTACCGGATCAAGGATCCGGTGGCGACGATCACGCTCGATGCGCGCGCCAAACTCGAAGCCACCGTCGATCTCGGCGAGACCAACCTCGAGCCCGAGATCGTCTTCAGCCTCGACGCGGACACAGCTCGCGAGCTGCTCTACGGCGAGCTGAACCTGACGGCCGCGCTGGCTGCCGGAGACATCGCGACGAAAGGGCCCGTGACCAAGGTCCTGAAGTATCTGCCGGTCAATTTGAGCGGCGCGCCGGACGCAGCCGCGGCGACCGAGACGCCAGCGCCGGAGGAACCGTCTGCCGACACCACCGACGTTCCGGCGGGAGATCCAGATGCGAGCGACGAGACCGTCGCCGGCGATATGGCTAGCGACGATGACGCCGCGCCCGTGGATCAGCCGCAGGAGGCAGAAGCCTCGGCACCGGATCCGAGCTAGTCAGGCCAGCCGGTCAGTCCTCGTAGGGGACGAAGTCCTTCTTGCGCGCGCCGCACACGGGGCAGAACCAGGTGTCGGGGATGTCCTCGAACGCGGTGCCGGGTGTGATCCCGCCGTCGGGATCGCCCTCTTCGGGGTCGTAGATGAATCCACAGGATTCGCATAGCCACTTCATCGCACTGAGCCTACGCCACGGAGGCATCGGCGACTGCTCGCGCGGTGATGTGCGACAAGCTGTGGCGTCTCCATGACTGCCGAGCCCACCGTCGCAAAGCCGAAATCCTCGTTGTTCCGACGAGTCCTGGGCGAACCGTCAACTCGACCGCCGGGACCGCGGCTACTCGCACTGATCGTGTTCGTCGTCGGAGCGTCATCGCTCGGCGCCGAAATCGCGGCCGCGCGTCTGCTGGCCCCGTGGTTCGGCGCTTCGACGATCATCTGGGCGAACACGATCGCAACCGTGCTCGTGGGACTGTCGGTCGGCTACTGGTTCGGTGGCCGACTGGCCGATCGCGATCCATCGGTCGCATCGATGTCGAAGATCATCTTTGGCGCCGCGATCTTGATGGCGCTGGTGCCGTTCCTGGGATCGCCGTTCCTGCGTGTCTCCGTCGAAGCCCTCGACAACATCGAGGCCGGTGCGTTCGTCGGATCGCTGATCGCCGTGTTGGTGTTGATCGCGGTACCGGTGGTACTGCTCGGGGCGATCTCGCCGTTCGCCCTGCGTTTGAGCGTCCAGAGTGTGGAGGAGGCCGGCACGGTGTCGGGTCGTCTTTACGCGATCTCCACGCTCGGCTCGCTGTTCGGCGTCTTCTCGAGCGCGTTGCTGCTGATTCCTGTACTCGGTACGCGGCGCACGTTTCTTGTGTTCGCGCTGGCGCTTGGGCTTGTGGCGGTCGCTGGGCTGCGAATGCCGCGCGCGCTCATGTTGCCGGCAGCGATCGCCGGCCTGCTCGCGCTGCCGGTCGGCACCATCAAGGCCGCCGATGGCGAGCAGGTGATCTGGGAGCAGGAGACGGCCTACCAATATGCGCGGGTCGTGCAAGACGGCGACGGTGATCGGAGGCTTGAGCTCAACGAGGGTCAGGCGGTCCATTCGCGCTACAGCCCCGGCGAGTACCTGACCGGCGACTACTGGGACGAGTTCATCGTCGCGCCGCTGGCCAGCGGCGCCGGCGCCCCAAAGAAGGTCGCGATCCTCGGCAACGCCGCCGGCACGACCGCGCGCGCGATCGGCCACTACTTTCCGCAGGCGGCGATCGACGCGGTGGAGATCGACGGCGAGCTGACAAAGGTCGGGCGCGTGCTCTTCGACATGCGTGCGCCGAGGCTGCGGACGCATACCGCTGACGCACGGCCGTGGCTGCGGCGCAGCCACGAGCGCTTCGACCTGATCATGGTCGACGCTTATCGCCAGCCGTACATCCCGTTCTATCTCGCGACGCGGGAGTTCTTCGCCGAGGCGCGTGAGCACCTGACTCCCGGCGGAGTGCTCGCGATCAACATCGGCCACCCCGAGGACTCGCCGGATCTCGAGCAGGTGCTGACGGCAACCGTCCGAGCGGAATTTCCCTACGCGCTGCGCGATCCGGTGGTGGAGACGAACACGGCGCTGCTCGCATCGCGGGCGCCGCTTTCAGCGACGAACGTCGCACAGCACGTCGCGCGTCTGCCCGCTGAGATCCGTCCGCTCGCCCGCGAGTTCGCCCAGCGGCTCGAGGCGCCCTTACGTGGCGGGCGTGTGTACACGGACGACGTGTCACCGGTGGAATGGCTGGTGGACGCGTCGATCGTGAAAGTGGCGGCCGAAGGCGAGCGGTGAGGGTGTAGCGAAGCGCGCGAAAAGTTTTTGGGCCTGGCGTAATTCCGTCGCGAGTCGCCCGTTGGACCTGCACATCACCTGCGCCACGCAGGGCAATTCCAACGGAGGAATCAAATGTCAGGGAAATGGATCCAGCGTCTGACGCTGGGAGTCGCATGTGTCGCACTGTTCGCCGCCGCCGGTGGCCCGAGCTACGCCGCCAGCAAGATCAACGGCAAGAACATCAAGAAGAAGTCGATCCCAGGCTCAGCGCTGAAGGCAAACACGCTGACCGGAGCTCAGATCAAGGAATCGACACTGGGAATCGTCCCGAAGGCAGCGAGTGCCGACAGCGCGACGAACGCAACCAATGCAACCAACGCGAGCACTGCCGGCTCGGTCAACGGTGTCTCAACGAAGAAGATCGCATTCTTCGCGGCAAACGGCACAGGGGCGACGACGATCTACAGCGGTGGAGGCATCACCTTGACCGCGGCGTGCACGGCCGGTGACATCGTGTTGACAGCCACGACGTCGAAGGACAACGCGGTTCTGCACTGGGGTGCGCTCGGAACCGCCGGCGGCACCACCAATTTCGCCGACGGAAATGGCACCGCAGGTAACGGCACCGGCGTGGTCGGCGAGGACGACGACTTCGACATCGCCGTGCCGCGAAACGTCACGTTCGACGACTCGCATATCGGGCAGCTCAACTACTCGGCACCCGACGGCGCGATCGCGTCGATCCAGCTCATGTCTGAAGAGGCAGGCGGGATCAGCACCTGTGACGTCAGCGGTGTGGGCCAGAGCGCCTAGCACCCACCAGAAGGTCGAGGGCTGGATAACCGCACACTATGTGCGGATAGCCAGCCCTCGATGGTGGTTGTCAGGAGATCCAGTCAGCGACGGGCAGATCGATCGGTGTACCGAAGTCGGTATCGCCGAGGACATGGACGGGCACCCGACCGAGGCGTTCGATCGTCGCGACGTTGTCGCGCTCCATCGCGTTTGGAGCCTCAGGCCACGGTGTGACGACGACGGCGCGTACGTCGAGGCCGACCGACCGCGCCGACTCGAGCGTCAACAGGGTGTGGTTGATCGTTCCCAGTGCCGGGCGCGCGACGACCACGAGCGGCAGTCCGAAGGCGACGGCGAAGTCGCGCACGCTGAACGTGTCGGTGATCGGTACGAGCAGCCCGCCGATTCCCTCAACGATCACCGTGCCGGGGAGGCTGCGGCCGCGCGCCACGAGATCGTCGATGTCGAGAGCGTCGCCGGCGAGCGCTGCCGCAAGATGCGGGGACACAGCCGGTCCGTACGCGATCGGCGAGATCTCAGCCGGGCCCTGGCCCGTGATCGAAGCCAGCAACTCGTGATCACGCGGGCCAGGATCGTCGATGCCCGAGACCACGGGCTTGTAGACGCTCACCCGTTCGCCGGCTCGCTTCAGCGTTGAAGCGATCGCTCCGGTGACGTGTGTCTTGCCGACGGCGGTGTCCGTGCCTGCCACGAAACATCCGCGCATTACGTCCGGTCCTTCCGGTGGGTCTCCATGGCCTCAACCTAGCTCTGAGCAAATGTCTAGACACAGAAATGTTTTGCAGCTAATATTTAGGTGCCGTATGGCTATTTCTCTCGAATCAGCTCACGACCAGGACACAAAGCCGCGTATCGAGCCGCATGTCTGGCGGATCGCGATCGTCGTGATCCTCGGTGCGATCATGTCGATCCTCGACACGACGATCGTCAACGTCGCGCTCAACGACCTCTCCAAGGATCTGCACAGCTCGCTGGACTCGACCCAGTGGGTGGTGACCGGTTACCTGCTGGCACTCGCGGCTGTGATCCCCGTGACCGGGTGGGCTGCCCGTCGCTTCGGTTCACGGCGCCTCTATCTGGTGGCGCTCGTCGCCTTCACCGTCGGTTCCGCACTCTGCGGGCTCGCGTGGTCGACGGAATCGCTAGTCGGCTTCCGTGTCCTTCAGGGCGTGGGCGGCGGCATGTTGATGCCGATCGGCCAGATGATCCTGGTGAAAGCGGCTGGGCCGCGAAACCTGCCGCGTGTCATGGCGGCGATCGGTGTGCCGATCATCCTCGCGCCCGTCTTCGGGCCCACGATCGGTGGTCTACTGCTCGAGCACGCGGGTTGGCAATGGATCTTCCTTGTCAACGTCCCGATCGGTGTGATCGCGCTCACCACCGCACTGCGCTTGCTCCCGCATGATGGTCCAGAGGACGCAGGATCGCTGGACTTCATAGGGCTCGGGCTCGTCGCCTCGGGCCTCGTCGGCGTCACCTATGGGCTGGCGAAAAGTGGGAGCGCCGGTTCGCTCGCGGACCGTTCAGTACTGATCCCGGTGTTGGCCGGCATCGCCCTGATCGCGGCGTTCGTGTTGCGGGCGCTGCGGATCCCGGCCCCGCTGCTCGACATGCGTCTCTATAAGAACAAGGCGTTTGCCTCCGCGTCGCTGACGACGTTCTGTCTGGGCGCGGCGCTCTTCGGCGGCATGATCCTGATGCCACTGTACTTTCAGGTCGTACGCGGCGAGGACGCCGTGACGACCGGGCTGCTGCTCATACCCCAGGGCATCGGCGCCGGGATCGCGATGCGGTTCAGCGCGATCGCGACCGAACGTCTGGGCGGCGGGATGACGGCATTCATCGGCGGCGCCGTAACGGCCGCGGCGACCGTCCCATTCGTGCTGATCGGGGGCGGGACGTCGTACTGGCTGATCGCCGGCGCGATGGTGTTCCGCGGCCTCGGCATCGGCATGTCGATGATGCCGGCGATGACGGCCGCCTTCGCGGTGCTGCGTCCAGATCAGATCAACCACGCTACGCCGCAGCTCAATGTGCTGCAGCGCGTCGGTGGGTCCGTCGGAACCGCCATTCTGTCGGTCGTGCTCAGCAATCATCTGGCCGCGGCGGGCAGCGCACCGTCGCGCGAGGTAGCCGCCAGCGCGTTTGGTTCGACCTTTTGGTGGGTCCTGGGAGTCACCGCGGTCGCGCTGGTGCCGACGGCGTTGCTGGCGATCGTCGAGCGTGCGCCGCGACCTGCCGCGCATAAACAGAGGGCGGACACCGCGGCGCAGGCAGCCGTCGAGGCCGCGGCATGACCGGTGTGCCGGCCACCGCTGCGTCAGGTGAGCTGAGCACCGGGATCGAGGCCGTCCGACTCGCGTTCGTCGAGTTGCTGGGAGCCGAACGGCGCGTGCGCGCACGCGACCAGAATTGTGGACCTGGGGAGCTGACCCAGGGCCAGATTCGCGCGCTATTCACCATCGATGTC
>DATMIZ010000021.1:0-2360 GCA_035554055.1 Baekduia sp.
GGAAGGAAGCCGCCGACAGGAACGAGTCGGTGTTCAGCGATGCCTTGGTGATACCGAGGATGATCTCCTCGTACTCCGCGGTCTCGCCCTTGGCCTTCTTGACGACGGCGTTCGCCTTCGCGAAGTCGTAACGATCGACGAACTGACCCGGCAGGTAGCTGGTGTCGCCCTTCTGATCGACACGGACCTTCTTGAGCATCTGGCGGACGATCAGCTCGATGTGCTTGTCGTTGATGTCCACGCCCTGTGACTTGTAGACCTCCTGGACCTCCTTGACCAGGTACTGCTCGGTCTCGGTCCGGCCGCGGAGCTTGAGCAGATCATGCGGGTACAGCGAGCCCTCGTTGAGCTGCGTACCTGCATTGACGTCCTGCCCGTGCTCGACCAGCAGGCGCGTACGACGCGGGAACGCGTACCGGTGTTCCTCGCCGGTTGCGTCTGTCACGACCACGGTGCGTGCCTTATCGGTGTCTTCCACCGCAACTTTCCCGTCCTGCTCTGCGATCTCGGCAAGGCCCTTCGGCTTGCGCGCCTCGAAGAGCTCCACGACACGCGGCAGACCGTGCGTGATGTCCGCGCCCGCGACGCCGCCGGTGTGGAACGTACGCATCGTCAGCTGCGTGCCCGGCTCACCGATCGACTGCGCGGCGATGATGCCGACCGCGTCACCGATCTGAGCGGTGTTGCCCGAGGCCATCGAGCGGCCGTAGCACTTCTGGCAGACCCCGGTGACCGCCTCACACTTGAGCGTCGAACGAATCCCGACGGCGTCGGCGATGTCGCCGGCCTCATGCGCCTCGAACAGCGCCGCGAGTTCCGCACGATCGATCTCCGCACCCTTGGCGACGATCGCCTTGCCGCCCTTCGTGGTCTTGATCTCGGCGAGCGCGTGGCGGCCGACGAGGTTCGTGTTGGGGCCGCCGCCGGCATCGACGATGACCATCTCGATGCCTTCCTTGGTACCGCAGTCCTCCTCGCGGATGATCACGTCCTGGGCGACGTCGACGAGACGGCGCGTCAGGTAACCGGAGTCAGCCGTACGAAGGGCCGTGTCGGCGAGTCCCTTGCGGGCACCGTGAGTCGAGATGAAGTACTCGAGCACGGTCAGGCCTTCCATGAAGTTGGCCTTGATCGGACGCTCGATGATCTCGCCCTTCGGGTTGGCCATCAGGCCTCGCATTCCGGCGAGCTGACGGATCTGAGACATCGAACCACGCGCGCCGGAGTCGGCCATCATCATGATCGGGTTGAGCGGGTCGAAGTGCTCCTTCATCACGCCTGCGACTTCGTCGTTGCACTGCGTCCACTTCTCGACGACCAGCTCGTGGCGCTCTTCCTGCGTGATGAGCCCCATGTCGTACTGGCCGTGGATCTCGCCGACCTCGTCGTCGTAGCGAGCCAGGATCTCCGGCTTGCTCGGCGGGATCACGACGTCGTTCTTGGAGACCGTGATGCCGGCCGCCGTCGCGTACTTGAACCCGAGGTCCTTGAACGCGTCGAGCACCATCGAAATGGCAGGTGCGCCGTACAGCTGGATCAGCGAGTCGATCAGCTTGACGGTGTCCTTCTTGCGCATCGACTGGTTGACGAACGCGTAGGTCTCCGGGTCGAAAGCGTCGCCCATGGCCTCTTCCAGCGAACGCTCGATGCGGTCGTTGTAGATGATCCGGCCGACCGTCGTCAGGCGTGTGACCTGCTTCGGCGGGCGGAACTCCGCGAGGTCGTGCAACTTGACGATGCCGTTCTCGTAGGCGAGTTCGGCCTCCTGCGCTGTGCCGTAGACCCGCGGACGCGGATCCTTCTTCGGCCAGCTGCCGTTGTGGAGCGTCTCATTGCGCTCGGCCAGCTCGTCCTCGCCCGGCCCGTAGGTCAGGTAGTAGGTGCCGAGCACCATGTCCTGCGTCGGCGTCGCCAGTGGCGCGCCGTGTGCGGGAGACAGGATGTTGTTGGCCGACAGCATCAGGATCCGGGCTTCCGCCTGGGCCTCCGCCGACAGCGGCAGATGGACCGCCATCTGGTCGCCGTCGAAGTCCGCGTTGAACGCGTGACAGACCAGCGGGTGGACCTGGATCGCCTTGCCCTCGACGAGCACCGGCTCGAACGCCTGGATGCCGAGACGGTGGAGCGTCGGCGCGCGGTTGAGCAACACCGGGTGCTCGTGAATGACCTGCTCGAGCACATCCCAGACCTGCGGGATCATCGAGTCGACCATCTTCTTGGCGGCCTTGATGTTCTGCGCGTCCTTGCGATCGACGAGCTGAGCCATGATGAACGGCTTGAACAGTTCAAGGGCCATCAGCTTCGGCAGACCGCGCTGGTGCAGCTTGAGCGACGGGCCCGAGACGATTACCGAACGCCCC
>DATMIZ010000022.1:0-11645 GCA_035554055.1 Baekduia sp.
ACACGCGGCTCTCTGGAAGCCGAATCTGGGGTTCGAATCCCTGGCCCGCAGTAAGTAACCTATGCAGACGTCGAGCCTGCAGCGGCCGTTGTCAGAGGACAGTCACGCTCGTCGTCACCGGCGCGCTGGGACGCCCCATCACGTCGACCGCCCACACGGCCACGCAATTGGGCCCTGCTTGGAGGCCGCTCACAGGATCTGATTGAGTCGCGTTGACAGGTGCGCTCCATGCCCAACGTTGCGCCGCAGCCAGATCGGGGCAGACCGTGCCGGCTTGGGCGGCAATTGCGTAGCTTGGCGCGTTCGCCCGCGCTTCGGGCAGCAGGTACGGAGGGATGGCTGAATCGGCGGGCCGCACAAATCGGGCGGTGATCTGCCCGGGGCCAGTGGGTTCTGCGGTGAGGCCCGTCGGTGCCGGCGGATCGGGGTAGATCGGGCAGAGGGGCGGGGTCGCGAACTTCGACATCCGCGCCTTGCCGCCGTAGAGCTTGACCGCGCCGCGCACGTCGTCGTACTCGAGGATCCGGCAGCGCCACGTCCACGGCGGCGTGTCGCCGGCGGCGTCGCACACCGAGCCGCCGCGCCGATTGCCGTGCGAGTTCATCGTCGCGCAGTGGCGCTCATCGTGGTCGAGGCCGAGCACGTGCCCGAGCTCGTGTGCGGCGATGAACGTCTGCGTCAGCCTGTCGGTGCAGAGCGCGGTCGCCGCGGAGGGGCGCGGTAGGTACACGGTCGCGCTCGTCGCGAACTTCCCGCGGCCGCGCAGCCGCGTCAGCCCCAGACATGCGTCCTGTTTGAGGTACTTGATGCGCACCTTCGCGCGCTTACGCGATGTGCGCTTGAACCTGACGGCGGCGCCGCTTGTGTTCCAGACGCGCACGGCATCTTTGACGGCCGCATCCTCGGCCATGATCGAGTTGTGGAACGTGATCGTCTTCGTAGGCCACTTGTAGCCGGTCTTCTTGTACGCGTCAGCGGGCGCCGGCCCGCTCAGGGCGACGATGCCGAAGGCGGCTGCTGCGGCCACAAGGCCAAAGAATCGAATCGGGGTCATCAGCATCATCCTTAGTAGGGGACCCATCCGGACCCGCCGAGTTGCGCCCTGAAGCCATCACAGATGACCACCGGCTCGTTCTAAACGACTTCCTATGCCGCGGCCTGCTCGGCCCAGTCGCGATACAGGCGGTAATAGTGCCCTTCGGCGTCGATCAGCTCGTCGTGGGTGCCGGCTTCCACGATCCGGCCCTGGTCGAGCACCACGATGCGTCCGGCCTGGCGGATCGTCGACAGCCGGTGCGCGATCACGAGCGCGGTGCGACCCGCCAGCAGACGTCGCAGTCCGGTCTCGATCAGGCCCTCGGTGTGCAGATCGACGTTCGACGTCGCCTCGTCAAGGACGAGGATCCTCGGGTCCGCCACGAGCGCCCGGGCGAATGCCACCAGCTGGCGCTGACCGGCCGACAGCTGTACACCGCGCTCGCCGACCTCGGTGTCCAACCGGCGCTCGAACTTCGAGATGAAGTCCCAGGCTCCGACGCCGCGGCATGCCCGCTCGAGCTCCTCCTCGGTCGCTCCCGGACGCCCGAACTCGATGTTCTCGCGGATCGTGCCGCTGAACAGGAAAGCCTCCTGCGGAACGACCCCCATCTGGGATCGCAGCGAATGTGCGGTGACATGCCGCAGGTCGTAGCCGTCGACGAGCACGCGGCCTTCGGTCGGGTCGTAGAAGCGCGCCACAAGCTTGGCGAACGTCGACTTGCCGGCGCCGGTCGCCCCGACGAGCGCGACCGTCTGGCCGGCGGGCACCTCCAGGTGCACGTCTTGGAGCGCGAGCTTCGCGCCCTCAGCCGTCGAATAGGCAAACGTGACGTCTTCGAACAGGATCTCGCCGCGCAGCGGGACCGGCAGGTCAACCGCGTCGGGCGCGTCCGTCAGCTCCGCCTCCTCGTCGAGCAGCTCGAAGATCTTGTCGAGCGCGGCCATCCCCGACTGATACGTCGTGTAGACCTGCGAAAGCTGAGTGATCGGGTCAAAGAAGCCGTTCAGCGCAGCCACGAATGCGACCAGCACTCCGATCGTGAGCGATCCGTCGATCACCTGCTGGCCGCCGACGACCAGGATCATCACCGTCGCCAGCGCGCTGACGATCTCGACGGCCGGGAAGTATGCGGCGTTCAGGTAGACGGTCGTCATATTGGCGTCGCGGTTGTCACCGTTCAGTCCCTCAAACGCCGCCTTGTGCCGCCGCTCCTGCCCGAAGGCCCTGACGATCCGGACGCCGCTCAGCGTCTCCTGCAGGTACGCGGTGATCGAGCCGATCGTCACGCGGGTCCTCGCGAACGCATCAACCGACGCGATCCGGAAGAGAATCGACGCGCCCAGCAGCAGCGGGAACGCGAGGAACGTCAGCAGCGCGAGTTCGAGATCGAAGGAGATCAGGATCACCACCGAGCCGATCAGCAGCAGCGTGGCCGAGAACAGCGTGGTCACAGAGTCGGTGACCATCGCGCTCAAGGCCTCGACATCGTTGGTCATCCGCGAGATCAGCACGCCCGCGGGGCGCTTCTCGTAGAAGCCCACCGGCATCTGCTGCAGATGCGCGAAGATCTGGCGGCGCAGATCCTGGAGCGCGCGCTGGCCGATCCAGTTGGTCAGATAGGTCTGCGCCCAGGACGTGCCCCAGACGAGCAGGGCGCTGATGATGAACAGCACCAGGACGAGAATGAGCGTGTCCTGATCTTTGGCCTTGATGCCGTCGTCGATCGCGACCTGGAGCAGCTTCACCGGCGCCAGCGTCGCCGCCGTACCGACGAGCAGCACGACCATCATCAGGGTTGCGCGCCACTTGTACGGCTTGAGCAGCACGAGTAGTCCGCGCAGTTTGCGGCCACGACCCGAGCCATGGCGCATGCGCCTGCGCAGGTCGTCGCGAAGGGTCATGTCCCTGCTCACAGTCCTGCCACCTCGCGTTCCGGTGGGTTGCGAGTCATGAACACCTGGTCTGGCAGACCCTTCTCGACGATCTCCCGGTACAGCTCGTTGCCCTCGCGGAGCTCGTCGTGCGTCCCCTGGGCGGCGATCACGCCGTCTTCGAGGACGACGATTTCATCGGCCAGCGCGATCGTCGAGAGGCGGTGCGCGATGACGATCGTCGTACGGCCCGCCATCACGTCGCGCAAGGCCTGCTTGATCAACTGCTCGGTTGAGGCATCGACGGCCGACGTCGCGTCGTCGAGGATCAAGATCCGCGGATCCGCGAAGAACGCACGCGCGATCGCAAGGCGCTGACGCTGCCCGCCCGAGAGCGTAAGCCCGCGCTCACCGACGCGCGTCTCGTAACCGTCGGGTAGCCGTTCGATGAATTCGTGTGCCTGGGCGCGCTTGGCGGCCTCCACGATCCTGTCCTGGTCCACCGTTTCAGCCGATCCGACCGAATACGCGATGTTCTCCGCGATCGAGGTGCTGAAGAGGAACGGGTTGTCGTCGACAACCGCAATCGCCGAACGCAGCGACTGGGCGTCGACGGTCCGGACGTCGGCGCCGTCCACCTTCACGACGCCCGCATCGGGGTCGTACAGGCGCGGCAGGAGCTGGACGATCGAGGTCTTGCCGGAGCCGGTCGCGCCGACGAGCGCGACGGTGCGGCCGCCTTCGATCTCGAGGTCCACGCCTTTGAGCGCGCGGAAGCGGACGCCCTGCAGCGAGATCGCGCCGTTGCCGTCGGGCAGCGGCGGTGCGCCCGGCTCGCTTTGCAGCGTGGGGGTGCGGTCGAGGATCTCGAACAGGCGCGCCGCGGAAGCAGTCGCACGCTGCGCCATCCCGAGGGTCATCCCGAGCCAGCGCATCGGCACGAGCAGCATCAGAAGAAAGCTGTAGAACGCGACGAATTCACCGCTGGTCATCGAACCGTTGATCACCTGGTTGCCGCCGATGAGCAGGATCGCCGCCAGGCCAAGCTGAGGCAGGAAGCCGATGAACGGGGAGTAGAAGGCGTCGAGCCGCGTCGAGCGCATCGCCTGCGAGAAGACGCGATCCGTCGCGTGCTCAAAACGCGCCTGCTGGCGCTCCTCGCGCGCGAAGGCCTTGATCACGCGCACACCCGAGATCGACTCCTCGGCGACCGCTGTCAGCTCCGCGATGCGCTGCTGTGTCTCCTGCACCGCGGGCCGCGCGCGCAGGCCATAACGCTGCGCGATGAGGACCACGAACGGCACCGACGTCAGCGAGATCGCCGCCAGCCCGGCGTCGAGCTTGAACATCATGAACGCGGCGACGAACAGCGTCAGCAGTGACTGCACGAGGAACACGAGGCCGTAGCCAAGGAAGAATCGGACCGACTGCAGGTCGACGGTCGCTCGTGACATCAGCTGACCGGTCTGCTGCCCGTCGAAAAAGGCGAGGTCAAGCTCGAGCAGCTTTTCGTAGAGCCTGCGCCGCAGATCGAACTCGACGCCGAGCGAGACGCGACCGCCGACGAGCCGCCTGACGACCGTCAGTACCAGTCGCGCCACGCCGAAGCCCGCGATCAGCCATACGGCTGTCTTCAGGTCACCCGTGTCATCGCTCTCGATGGCATCGACGGCTCGGCCGACGAGGTCTGGGATCGCAACCGTCGCGTAGACGGCCAGCGCCGCAAGAGTGGTTGATGCCAGGCAGCCCTTCCAGTACGGGCCGAGGAACTTGAACATTCTGAGAAAGACCCTGATTCGGCCATTCTAGTTGCACAGCGAACGATCGGCGTGGCCATAATCGGCCCTCAATGTTCGGCCTGTGCGACAAATGCCTCCATCAGCGCCTCGTGAAATCCGGGCGTGGATCGGTCTTCTCGATGTGCGAACTGGGCCATAAGGATCCGGACTGGCCGAAGTACCCCGCGATGCCGGTCATCGAGTGCTCGCGCGCCCATGCGACCGGGCCTCCATTCGACGGGCGAAGCTCCCGGCGAATGTCCCGGGAGCACTAGATCTCGTTCAGACCCGGAGGATCCGCCGGGCGGCTAGAGGCCCGGGTTTATACATTCGGTGGCATGAATGTTTCGGGTTCCGCCTCCCTCGGCACGCCTGAGCGGCCGCTGCGGGTGGCCGTCATCGGGTCAGGGCCTTCCGGCTTCTACGCGGCGGGCCAGCTGCTCAGCCACAAGGAGATCACCTGCGAGGTCGATCTGATTGAACGCCTGCCGACGCCCTGGGGCCTGGTGCGCGGCGGTGTCGCCCCTGACCATCCGAAGATCAAGTCGGTGTCACGGGTCTACGAGAAGACCGCGGCGCGCGAGGGCTTTCGCTTTTTCGGCAACGTCGAGGTGGGGACCGACGTCTCGCATGAGGAGCTCACCCACTGGTATGACGCGGTGCTCTACGCCGTGGGCACCTCACGCGACAAACGCAGCGGAATCCCGGGGGAAGACCTTCCTGGTAGCTGGTCTGCGACCGAGTTCGTCGGCTGGTACAACGGCCACCCGGACTACCGCGACATCGACTTCGACCTGAAGACCGAGCGTGCTGTCGTGGTCGGTAACGGCAACGTGGCGATCGACGTCGCCCGCATGCTCTGCCTCGCGCACTCTGAACTGGCCGTGACTGACATCGCCGATCACGCACTCGAGGAGCTCGACGACAGCGGCGTGAAGGAGATCCTCGTGCTCGGCCGCCGCGGTCCCGAGCAGGCGGCATTCACCAATCCCGAAGTCTTGGAGCTCGGCGAGCTCGAGGAAGCGGATGTGATCGTCGATCCGGCCGACATGGAGATTCCCGCAGAGTTGCGCCAGGCCGACCTCGACCAGACGGCCGCGAAGAACATCGAGATCCTGGAGCAGTACGCGCAGCGCGCGCCCTCGGGCAAGCCCAAGCGCGTCGTGCTTCGCTTCCTCGCTTCGCCGGTCGAGATCGTCGGCACCGACAAGGTCGAGGGCGTCAGGATTGTCCGCAACGAGCTCGTGCGCTCCGACGACGGTTCGCTGCGCGCGGGTCCGACCGAGGTCGAGGAGGTCATCGAGGCGGGTCTCGTCTTTCGCGCGATCGGCTACACCGGGGCGCCGCTGGAAGGCCTTCCGTTCGACGAACGGCGCGGGCTGTTCCCGCATGACGGCGCAGGACGCGTCACTCAGGACGGCGAGCAGCTCCCGCAGACCTACGTCGCGGGTTGGATCAAGCGTGGGCCGTCTGGCGTCATCGGCACGAACAAGAAATGCGCCCAGGAGACCGTCGATTCGCTACTCCAGGATCTGGCGGCCGGCAAGCTCGCCGCCGAAGAGCGCCCGTCGTCGGACGCCGTGGCGGCGGAACTGCTGGCGCGCAAGCCGAACCTGATCGAGTACGACGGCTGGCAGGCAATCGACGATCACGAGAAAGGCCTCGGCGAGCCGCATGGGCGCCCGCGCGTAAAGCTGACGCGGATCGACGAGCTGCTCGAGATCGCAGGCGACCGCGCAGAGCGACGCACAGCCGACGTCGGCTGACCGCTCTACGGTTCGGCGCGGTGCCCGAACCAGACGAAATCCTCGAGGGCGACAACCTCGAGCTGATG
Organism: Baekduia sp.; assembly: GCA_035554055.1. Taxonomy (GTDB): domain Bacteria; phylum Actinomycetota; class Thermoleophilia; order Solirubrobacterales; family Solirubrobacteraceae; genus Baekduia. The sequence continues at coordinate 6,523 of DATMIZ010000022.1, forward strand.
AAGGGGCTTCCGAGCGCGTCGTTTCAGCTCGTGTACGCCGATCCGCCGTTCAACACCGGCGCTCGCCAGACCCGGCGCACACTCAAGACGGTGCGGGACGACGCAGGCACGCGGACGGGCTTCGGCGGCCGCAGCTACGCGGCCGAACTGCTGGCTTCATCGTCCTACGCGGACGAGTTCGACGATTTTCTCGGCTTTCTTGAGCCGCGGCTGCGTGAGATCCATCGCCTGCTCCATGAAACCGGCACGCTCTACTTCCACATCGACTACCGCGAAGCGCACTACTGCAAGCTGCTGCTCGACGAGATCTTCGGGCGCGAGTGCTTTCTCAACGAGATCGTGTGGGCGTACGACTACGGGGCGCGGGCGACGCGGCGCTGGCCCGCCAAGCACGACACGATCCTCGTATACGTCCGCGATCCCGCGAAGTACTTCTTCGACGCCGCGGAGGTCGACCGCGAGCCGTACATGGCGCCGGGGCTCGTCACGGCCGAGAAGGCCGCGCGCGGCAAGCTGCCGACCGATGTCTGGTGGCACACGATCGTCACCACCAACGGCCGTGAGAAGACCGGCTATCCGACCCAGAAGCCGGAGGGGATAGTGCGGCGCATGGTCGCCGCGTCGACCAGTCCCGGCGACCGCTGTCTCGATCCGTTCGCGGGTAGCGGGACGCTTGGCGCCGTCGCGCAGAAGGCCGGTCGGCGCTTCACGCTGATCGACAGCAATCCGGAGGCGATCGCCGTCATGCGCGCACGGCTCGAGATCACTTCGTAGCCGGACATCGAGGCGGATATCGCTCCTCAGTCCATAGTGTTCGCCCGATGGACAAGCTCATCACGCTGCGCGTCATCGCCGTTGTCGAGGCCACCAGCTTCCTGGCGCTACTCGTAGCCACTTACTTCAAGCACGCAGACAAGGGCGAGGGTGGGGTGGCCGTACTCGGCCCGCTCCACGGACTGTTGTTCCTCGCATTTGTGGCGGTGGCGGTACTCACCGCACAGAAGCGCAGCTGGCCGACCAAGACGACGGGGCTCGTGCTGCTCGGTGCCGTGGTTCCGTTCGGTGGCTACTTCGTGGAGCGCCACTTCGCCCAGGCGCAGGGCTGAACGGGCGCGGGTCATCGGTCCACAGCGCGGGCCCCATGCGCCAAGCTGTGGCAATGGACTTTGCCAAGCGCTACATCGTCGACCAGGATGGCTTTGACCTAAGCGCCAGGCCGACGCGCGACAAGAACGTCATCGACAAGCGGGGAGCGGAACGGCGCCGAGCGCAGGACGTGAGCGCACTCGCGGAGCTGCAGGGCCGGCTCTACGCCGAGAACGAGCGCTCGCTGCTGATCGTGCTGCAGGCGCTCGATGCCGCCGGCAAAGACTCGACGACCAAACACGTGATGACCGGCGTGAACCCTCAAGGAGTCAGGGTCACATCGTTCAAGGAGCCGACGCGGGAGGAGCTCGGGCACCCGTTTCTCTGGCGGGTCGAGCGCGCGGCGCCACGCCGCGGCGAGATCGGGATCTTCAATCGTTCTCACTACGAGGACGTGCTCGTGGTCCGCGTGCATCCTGAGTATCTGGCCGCGCGCGACATCGATCCGGCCTTGGGGGCACAGGAGGAGTTCTGGCAGGAGCGCTTTGATCAGATTCGAGCCTGGGAACGCCGGCTGGGCGAAGAGGGCACGGAGGTCCTCAAGTTCTTCTTGCATGTCGGCCGCGCCGAACAGCGCAAGCGATTCCTCGCACGGGCCGAAGACCCGACAAAGCACTGGAAGTTCTCGGCGGGCGACGTCGCCGAACGCGAGCACTACGACGACTACCAGCGGGCTTATCAGGACATGCTGGTGAACACCTCCACCAAGGCCGCACCTTGGTATGTGGTGCCGGCCGACCAGAAGTGGCTCACCAGGACGGCTGTCGCTTCGATCATTCGTGCCCGGCTGGAGGCGATGGACCCGCGGTGGCCCGTGTTGTCCGAGCAGCAGCAGCTCGCGATGGATGCCGCGGTCGCGAAGCTCAGAGCCGAGGGCTAGCAGCTAGCCGGCAGCGAGCGCCAGGACCGCGGCCGTGTGCCTGCGCAGCGCTTGCTCGCTCAGGCGCCCGGCGGGCAGCTCTACCACGAATGGCGCCGAGCTCGGATAGGCCGCGCTCTGCCAGGAGGTGATCGAGCCGGGCCGATTGCCGAAGTTGCGTAACGGCACGCCCGTCAGCTTCGAATAGATGCGCTTCGGGCCGAGATCGCCCATCGACGTGTTCACGAGGTTGGCGTGCTGGTGGTACCAGATGCTCACGTTGGGCCGCACGCTCCTGACGAGGCGCCTGATGGCCCGCGATTCCGGCTCAGACAACGCTCGCGGCCCTGAGTAGTAGGTCCCGCGGGGGAGCAGCCGCCAGTGCCAGTTTGCGTTGCGATTCAGGTCGACGCCGCGCGCATTTCCTCGTGTTCCGGCAGCACAGCCATCGGGGTTGGCCTGGCGGATGAGGTAGAGGGCCGCGCCGGGCGGGGGAGAGGCAGATCGCAGTCGTCTGACGATCACCTCGCCGGCACGCTCTGTGCCGTGGATGCAGCCCACCACCAGCACCCTGCGGGCCGCGTGGAGATCGCCGACGACCGTCAGCTTGATCGCACGACCGTCGACCGACGATCCGATCGAGCTGTCACGCGGTTGCTCGTGGGCGTGAGCGACCGGGCACAGGATCAGCGTTGCCACGCATCCGACAAGGCTCCAGGCGAGTTTGGCCACCGGACGGCACGATACGCGGCACGCGTTTGCCGAGGTCCGGCCGGCGGGCCCGCCCGAGTAGCAATCGTGTACGATCGCCCGCGGGATGTCGGTGCTGCCGTCACGGCTGCACTGCGTCCGCGCCTGGTAGAACCCGGCGCCAAATCGTGATCAAAGGAATCAGTCGAATGCCCATCGTCACCGCGTCGCGTACCCCGCGGACCATTGCTCGCGCCGAGCCTGTCGGCAGCCTGATTCGCCCCCGCGCGCTCACGGAGCATCTCGATCGGATCTACGCCGACCAGACGACCGCGTGGCGTTCGCTGATCATCGACGAGAAGCCTGGGGCGATCGCAGAACTCAATGCGCTGGCCGACGCTTCAGTGGTCAAACTCGTCCAGCGTCAGATTGACGCGGGGCTCGATGTCGTCACCGACGGGGAGCAGCGTCGGATCATCTTCATGAGCTCCTTCTATGACGGTGTCGGGGGCATGGAAGCCGCCGAGCAGCGGATCCAGACACCCAACGGTGGCGAGGTGCTCAGCGACCCGGTGGTCAAGGAGCGGCTCCGTAAGGTGTCGAGCCCGATGGCGGAGGAGGCGACGTACCTTCGCGCCGTGACGGACTTTCCGTTCAAGGTCACGATCACGACTCCGTCGTACTACTTCACCGACTTCGCGCAGATCGGCGACTCTTATGCCAACAAGGCCGAATACGTCGAGGATGTCGCGCGCGTAACCAAGGAGATCGTCGCGGACGCCATTGCGGCCGGCGCGCGCTGGATTCAGTTCGATTTCCCGGTCTATCCCGCACTGGTGGCGACCGATGTAGGCGTGATGGGCAGCCTCATCGAAAATGCCGGCGGTGACAATGAGTGGCTGCTGAACAAGGCACTCGAACTCGATGCGTCGGTCTTGGCGGACATTCCCGACGATGTGACGACCGCGATGCACCTATGTCGCGGCAGCGTCCCGGGCGGCTTCTGGAACGGGTCGCTTGAGCCGATCGCGGAGCGCATGTTCAACGAGCTGCCGCACAAGCGCTTTCTCCTGGAGTGGGAGGACATCACCCGCCAGGGCGGATACGAGGCGATCAAGCACGTTCCGAGCGATCGCATCGTCGCAATGGGAATGGTCAGCACGAAGACGGCCGAAGTGGAGAACGAGGACGACCTTCTACGCAACATCGAGGAGGCCGGCAAGCACCTCGATCTCTCGCAGCTGGCCCTCTGCTCACAGTGTGGATTTGCGTCCGCGTACGCCGACACATGGGAGGGCGAGGACGTGCAGTGGCGCAAGCTCGAGGTGATCGGCAATGTCGCCAATCGAGCCTGGGGGAGCGCCTAGCGCTCCCCTAGGCGGGGTCCGTGCCTGTGTTTCCGACGAGGCGAAGCAGCATTCGTCCGGAACGCTGCGGGCCAGGCCAGTGCTCGGTCAGCAGCTCGCCTCCGGAGCCACGCAGAAACAGACGTAGTGCGATCGCGACGACGATCGCATCATCGAGTTGGCCGACGACGGGAATGAAGTCTGGGATCAGATCCAGCGGCATGACGAGGTAGAGAACGAGGGCTCCGAGCAGCAACTTGCGTGCCGGTGATACTCGGCTATCGCGCAGGAGACGACCGAAGAGCACGACGCAGTCCGGGACAAACCCGGCCAGGGCCCGTGCGTCTGTGCGGTGTCCTGCGACGATGAGCGCGATGACCAGGCCCGCATAGAGCGCGAGTGCCACGGAGCATCCGGCGATGACCAGGCCAACAGTGCTCATCGAGCGTCCATGGTATGCGGCATGGTCTACCAGTCCTCGGTCGTGCGCTGCTAGCCGTCGAGTTCCTCGACCAGCGCAGTGACCCGCCGGGCGATGTCGTCGCGCGTGGCACGGACGGCCTCGATCGGTCGCCCCTTCGGGTCTTCGAGGTCCCACTCGATGTACCGCGTGCCGGGGATGTAGGGGCAGGCATCGCCGCAGCCCATCGTCACAACCACGTCTGCCCATTCGGCGTCCGCACGGGTGAGGAGCCGCGGACTGCGGTGGCCGAGGTCAATGCCGAGCTCGTTCATCACTTCGACCACCTCCGGATGTACGCGGTCGCCCGGAGTGGTCCCGGCAGAGCGGCCTGTGTGGCGATTACCGGCCGCACGTTCGAACAGGGCTTGGCTCATCTGGGATCGACCGGCGTTGTGGAGGCAGACAAACAGCGCGTTAGCCACCGGCAGCCTCCCGCGTGACCGGTTGCCCGCGCACCAGCTGATACGCGAGCGCGCCGAGTGCGGCGCCGGCGATCGGCCCCACGAGGTAGATCCACAGATCGGTCCAGTGACCGGAGACGAGTGCCGGACCAAAGGATCGCGCCGGATTCATCGAGGCGCCCGTAACAAGTCCCCCGAACAAAGCGTCAAGACCGACC
>DATMIZ010000023.1:0-2678 GCA_035554055.1 Baekduia sp.
GGCGGTGCCGAGACCCAAACCCACAGCCTGAGGCTACGACCCGGTGACGGAGGGAGCATCCCCCGCCCGCGTGAACGTTCCCGAGCGCTGGGCCAGCCCAGCGAGCTCAGTTTGCCACCCACGCCACAAGGAAGGCGAGGATCGTCACCACCAGCAGAAGCGCGAAGAACGCGGCAATCGCTCCGAGGACGACGTACACGCCCATTCGTAGCGCCTTCTCGGCACGCGTGAGCGGCGCCTCCGGCAGCGCGAGCGCATATCTGCCGATAACCGCTGCACCGACGAGATTTTCCGATCGAGGCGAGCCACATCGGCACCCCCGCGACAAAGATGAGCAGCAGGTTGGTGACGACCCAGGCGGTCATCAGGAGCACGCGTGCTCTGGCCCTCGACATCGTCATCACACAAAGCATCGGCTCATGTGGGCACATGCCTGACCGTAGGCGGCGCGGGCGATCGTGAACGCCATGGGCGGACGCTTCCCCCGGCACGGTCCTGGAAGTTTCGTCGGCTGACTCAGGCGGCCCCGAACGCCTCGGCCGTCAGGTCGAGGGCGACGTCCGAGTCCCGCGTGCAACGCCTGAAGAAGCTAAGCACGCTCGGCGCATGACGGTTGTAGCGGAGGCGAAAGGCATACGGATCAGCGATCCGAATCGCTCGTGTTGAACACGCTGAACGGCTGATCTTCGTAACCGAGGGCGAGCTGTGTATCGAGCTGTACGCGCGCATCGTGGACGCGCAGCCGTGATCAATGGCTTCCGGGAGCAGGCAGCGGTGGCAAGGTTGGCCGCCCTAGATCTGCCGTAGCCCGATGACCGGAGATGCGGTCGACCATTACGTCGGCGGCCGCGAGAGCCGCCGCGATCCCGTCGTGGTCGGGCTGGCCAAGCACGACCCCGGTGATCGTCGTCCGCTTGCCGTCGATCCAGCGGATGGCCCGGAAGGCGAAGCAGCCGCCGGCAGCGTCGTCCGAGCCCGTCTTGACGCCGACAAACCCGTCGTGCCCGAGCAATGTGTTGGTGTTGTGCACGGTGCCGGCGACGGGCAGCGTCGCGCTCGGCGTGGCGACGATGCTCGCGAACACCGGTAGGCGCATCGCGCGATCGACAAGACGCACCTGGTCGGCGGCAGTCGACACGGTTGCGTCGTCGTAGCCGCTTGGGTCGGTGTAGCGGGTTTGGTTCATGCCCAGCGACCGTGCGGTGGCATTCATCCGGACAACAAAGCGCTCCTCCGAGCCGGCGTCCCATCGCGCCAGAACCGCGGCGATGTTGTTTGCCGACGGCAGCAGCAGCGCCTGCAGCGCCTGCCGCTCGGTCAACCGCTCTCCGGCCGCGATCGACACGACCGACTCCCCCTGCCCGCGCCGGCGGTCCGTGTCGGCGACATCGGCGTCGGTGAGCGTGATCGTCGGGCCGTCCCGGCCGAGCCCTAGCGGGTGGTCACGGAGGACGAGATAGGCCGTCATCACCTTCGCGACGCTGGCGATCGGAGCCGCGTGCTGGTTCGGGCCGGCCTGGACCCGGGCTTGTCCTATTTGAACCGCGGCTTGGCCATCTGCAGGCCACACCGTGCGGGGCAGCGCTTCGTCGCGCGCACCACGGTGCTGACTGCGAAGGACGTCGGTGGTTGATGTGACGCTCGAGGACGAAGACCCGAGCATCTGGTAGATGAGGGCCGCGATCGCCGCGATGAGGACGATCAGGCCGGCGACACCGGTCCTGCGAATGCGAATCCGACGGGTCGTTCGTGCTGGTTCGCGGTAGGCGATGCCGCCATTCAAGGCAGCGTGGTGTTGCCGGCACGTATCCCGTTTTCGATATGCCGGCGATACGCGCCCGCTCTAGCATCGGAGCATGCGTGTGTTGATCGTGGAGGATGAGCCGTATATGGCAGAAGCCATCCGAGCTGGCCTACGCCTGGAAGCGATCGCGGCGGACATCGCAGGTGACGGCGACACCGCTCTGGAGCTGCTGAGCGTCAACACCTACGACATCGTCGTCCTCGACCGCGACATTCCCGGCCCAACTGGTGACGAGATCGCCGAACGCATCGTCGCCTCCGGCAGCGGCATGCCGATCCTCATGCTCACCGCCGCCGACCGGCTCGACGACAAGGCCTCCGGGTTCGGGCTCGGCGCGGACGACTACCTCACGAAACCGTTCGAACTCCGCGAGCTCGTGCTCCGTCTCCGAGCACTCGATCGCAGGCGCGCCCACAACAGGCCGCCCGTCCGGGAGATCGCAGGTCTGCGGCTGGATCCCTTCCGCCGCGAGGTCTACCGCGACGGCCGGTACGTCGCGCTGACCAGGAAGCAGTTTGCGGTACTCGAAGTCCTCGTCGCTGCCGAAGGCGGTGTCGTCAGCGCCGAGGAGCTCCTGGCGCAAGCATGGGACGAGAACGCCGACCCGTTCACCAACGCCGTCCGCATCACCGTCTCGGCACTGCGCAAACGGCTCGGCGAACCCTGGATCATCGCCACCGTGGCCGGCGTCGGCTACCGCATCGACACGCAACCAGACACCAGGCCTGGGGGAGAAGAGCGTGGATAGACCCCCTGGTCTGAGCGTTCGCCTCAAACTCACTATCAGCTACGCGGGCTTCCTCCTGCTCGCAGGTGCCGTGCTACTCGCCGCCGGGTACTTCTCCCTTTCGCGTGGTGTGCACCCTGGGGTGAT
>DATMIZ010000024.1:0-3047 GCA_035554055.1 Baekduia sp.
AGCACAACGCCTACGCACGACACGGAGCCGCGAGACCAATGACCGCAACACAGAGCCGCAGGGGAGGGACCTGAGCATGGCAACGACCGAAATGACCGCCGACCTGAGCGCGTCCGGGGGCGAGATCCCGCGTCTTCCCCAGGCATTGGGCGAGCGCATCGACATCAGACCTGTGGTCGAGGGGCTGCGTGAGCTCATCGAGGCTTCTGAGCCGGCGATGGAGCGCGATGGCGAGTTGCCCGCAGAGCTTGCCGAGGCCCTGTTCCAGGCGGGCATCTTCTCCGCCATCCATCCGCGCGAGTTCGGTGGGCTCGAGCTGCACCCCATCGACTGGCTGGATCTCGCGTTCGAGCTGGCTCGGATCAATGGCTCGGTCGCCTGGCTGGCCGTGATCCAGAACGGCTCGATGCCCCTGATGGCCCCTGACGTCATGCGCGAGCTCTACGCGCAGGGCAATGGTCGCTTCGTCCCCGCCGGCAGTCACGGACGCATCGGCAAGGCTGTCCCCGTCGATGGCGGGTACCGGTTCACCGGGCTGTGGGCGTTTGCCAGCGGAGCACCGTGGGCGACACACCTCACTGCCTTTGCGACGGTGATGGGCGAGGACGGGGAGCCGCTCGAGTCCCCGTGGGGCGGGCCGATCTATGTGGACGGGATCTTCCCCAAGCACGCCGTGAACTACCTCGGTGGATGGAATTCCATGGGACTGCGCGGGACCGGCAGTGGCCAGTTCTCGATCGACGACGGGTTCCTCGAGCGTCGCTTCGTGGTCGAGAACGGGGGCGGGCACCCGGCCTACGAAGACCGCCAGCTCTTCGGCACGGGCAATCCGATGTCTGAGGGACAGAGTGCCATGGTGCTCGGTGCCGCTCAGGGTGCCATCGACCGATTCGTCGCCTTGGCGAGCAGCAAGGTCACCAGAAGCTCGGCGCTCAACCGCGCCGGCCGGCGCGGCAGTGAACAGCTGCATCAGGTTCAGATCGCCCGGGCGCACGCGGCCGTACGTTCCGCGAAGGCATGGACATGGGATCTCGCGGCGCGCAAGTACGCGTTTACGAACACCAAGGACGGGGTCGCGCAGTTCGCGCTGACCCAGGAGGCGCTGGAGGCGGGCTTGCACGCATGCCGCATCGGCAAGGAAGCCGTGAACCGTGTGTTCGACATCGCCGGCACCGACTCTGTGATCGTCGGGCGTGGGATCGAGCGCTGCTTTCGCGATGTTCACACGGCGGGCCAACACACGCTCAACCTCGAGAGCAATTTCGAGATCACCGGGCAGTATCTCCTCACCAAGGACCGCCCGGAAGGTCCCACCATCACCTCGGAGCTGTACATCTTCGGGCCGCCGCCGCTCACCGGCGACGCCGCTCGCCAGTGGCTGCTCGATCCCATCCACTCGACTGTCGGCTTCCGGGTACGTCATCACGCCGTAGGAACGTTCCGAGGCTACTTCGACCGCTTCGAGGCGGTCTATGACGCCGAGGCTGGCACGCTGAGGGGCTCCGCGAAGACCGCGAGCCTGGACGTCTTCGACGGGCTCAAAGAGCACCTCCTCGGCCCGGACTTCCTCGCCGCGGACACGTACCCCGAGGTCTCGTTCGAATCGACGTCGGTCGCGATCGACGGCGACCAGGTGACCGTGTCGGGCGACCTGACACTGAAGGGCGTGACGAAGGCCGTCACGGCGAGCGGGACGTTCAGCGGTCCGAGCCGAGTCCCCGGCATGGGTGGTGGCCCGGACAGCGAGCACATCGGCCTCGACCTTGAGATCACGATCGATCGTCGTGAGTTCGGGATCGAGTTCAACAATGAGCTGCTCGACGGCCAGGAGAACCTCGGCTGGGATGTGACGCTGGACTTCTCACTGGAGTTCGGGCGGCCCGTTGCCGAGAGCGAACAAGTCCCGATGATCAACCTCCGAGGTATTTAGCATGTCCGCTGCGACCCAGAATCCCGCCCAGTTGCCTGAGACGGGGGTTTGGACGGTCGACCCCTACCACTCCACCGTCGGGTTTCACCTCAAGCACCAGGCCGCCGGAACCTTCCGCGGGCGTTTCTCGCAGTTCGAAGCGACCTATGACGCATCGTCCGGGGTGCTCTCGGGATCAGTAGACGCCAAGAGCATCAAGACGTTCGACATGCTCGATCTCGAACTCAGGAGCGAAAGCTTCCTTGACGTCGCGCGACACCCGAAGATCGCTTTCGCGTCGACCTCGGTCACGAACGAGGGTGGCGCGCTGACGATCGAGGGCGATCTGACGATGCGCGACGTCACGAAAGCCTGCACGTTGACCGGAACTTTGCGCGGCCCCAGCAAGGTCGCCGGATGGGACGGACCGGACAGCGAGCACATCGGAATCGACGTCGCCGTGACCATCGATCGGCGTGATTTCGGGATCGAGTTCAACAGCGAGCTGTTCGACGGCCAGATGAACCTCGGGTGGGACGTCACCCTGGAGTTCTCGCTCGAATTTTCGACAACGATTGAGAGCGCCTGAGCAGAACTTCGCGCGCGGGCGAGGCTCGTATCCGGTTCGCGCAGAGCGATGATCGATCAGGAACGGATCGGCCGTCAGCGGGCGCGTGCTTCACGTACTACTGCCCCGCGGCGTTCCACCCCCAAGGGTGAGGCCGGGGCGGGGTGGTGAGCCTAACCGTGAGTTGGCGTTTTGGACGCTAACTCGACGCGGAGCGGTTGCGCAGAGCTGCCGGTAAGACCCACGACAACAACCTGGAAAGTCCCGCATGTCCGCGACCACAGCCATGCTCACTCAAGACGTCACGCTGGAGGAGTTAATGGCCTGTCAGATTGTCAGCCCGAACCGGCGGGCTGGTGACGCAGCGTCCGCCAAACCGCTGTGCGACCCGGCGTAGGTTGCGGAACGCAGGACAGATTCCGAATGCGAACCGCACGAAAGGGAGTCGGTTGACCACTTTGTTTCTCGGCTTGAACGACGGCTCGTTGCGCATGGACGTCAATGGGAGCGCAAAGGCCGAGTGGGCCCTCGAGGGCCCTCTGACGTTTTCGGTAGGCATCGATCCTGTAG
>DATMIZ010000025.1:0-42098 GCA_035554055.1 Baekduia sp.
ATGCAGGACAACGTCCTCGAGGGGGTGACGGCATAAATGAATTTCACCTCGGATGAGCTGATGACGATCGTCGCGGCGCGGCGACTGCGGACCGCCAAGGTGGTCTTCATCGGCGTCGGCAAGCCTTCGACCGCGGCGATCCTCAGCCGTGCCGTCCACAACCCCGATCTCTGTCTCGTCTACGAGTCAGGCACGATCGGCGCCAAGCCGTACCGGATCCCCCTGTCGATCGGCGACGGCGAGCTGGCCGAGACCGCCGACCTGGTCGTAAGTGTCACCGAGATGTTCAACTATTGGATCCAGCCTGGACGCGTCGACGTCGCGTTCCTGGGCGCCGCCCAGATCGACCGCTTTGCGAACCTGAACTCAACGGTGATCGGCGACTACGACAGTCCTAAGACGCGGCTGCCCGGTGCCGGCGGAGCTCCTGAGATCGCAGGCGGTTGCGGCGAGGTCGTGGTGATCGCGCCGCACAACACGCGTACGTTGGTGGAGCGCCTCGATTTTGTGACGACCGTCGGCTTCGGGACCGGTCAGGACCGCGCGGCGCTCGGATTCAAGGGCGCGGGGCCGACGGCGGTCGTCACCGATCTCGGCGTGCTCGAGCCCGATCCGCATACCCACGAGCTGACGCTGACGGCGCTGAACCCCGGCGTCGACACCGCCGACGTGATCGAGAAGACCGGCTGGTCTGACCTCAAGGTCGCGACCGATCTCCAGGTCGCTGACGACCCGACCGCGGCGGAACTTGAAGCTCTGCGCGAGTTGGTGGCGCGATGAGCGCCGCCTACATCTACGACCACGTGCGCACGCCGATCGGGAGGTTTGGCGGAGCGCTTGCCGGCGTCCGGCCGGACGATCTCGCCACGCTCGTGCTGAAGGAGCTGGCGGCGCGCAACGACGCACTCGACCCGGCCGCCGTCGACGATGTGTTCTTCGGCGCTGCCAACGGGGCCGGCGAGGACAACCGTGACGTCGCCCGCATGGCGGTGCTGCTGGCCGGATTCCCGACGACGGTCACCGGCGTGACCGTCAACCGGCTCTGCGCTTCAGGGCTCGAAGCGGCGATCGGCGCCGCCCGTGCGATCGAGACAGGCGACGCGAAGATCGCGATCGCCGGGGGCGTCGAGTCGATGACGCGCGCGCCGTGGGTCCTGCTCAAGCCGGGCCGGCCCTACCCCGCAGGGCACGAGACTCTGCACTCCACCACTCTGGGTTGGCGGATGGTCAACCCGGCGATGCCCGATCAGTGGTCTGTGTCGCTCGGCGAAGCGACGGAGATCCTGGCAGAGCGCGAGAACGTCTCACGCGAGGACGCCGATGAGTATGCGGCGCGCAGCCATCGGCTGGCCGACGAGGCGTGGAGCGCGGGTGTCCATGACGACAACATTGTCCTGGTGCCCGGCACCGAGCTGCGGCGTGACGAGTCGATCAGGCCGGAAACGACGGTGGAGAAGCTTGCCGCGCTCAAGCCGGCGTTTCGCACCGACGGCCGGGTGACCGCCGGCAATTCCTCGCCGCTCAACGACGGCGCCGCGGCGCTGCTGATCGGCGACGCAGCGGCCGGAACGGCGATCGGTGCCGAGCCGCTCGCACGGATCGTCGCGCGCGCGGCACACGGCGTCGACCCGCAGATCTTCGGCATTGCACCTGTTGAGGCCGCGAACAAGGCGCTGGCGAAGGCCGGGATCGGTTGGGGCGACATCGCCGCGGTCGAACTCAACGAGGCGTTCGCCGCGCAGTCCCTCGCCTGCATCCGCAGCTGGGACGTCGACCCCGGGATCGTCAACGTGCACGGTGGCGCGATCGCGATCGGCCATCCGCTCGGCTGCTCAGGCGCACGAATCCTGGGCGCGCTGGCGTCAGAACTCAAGCGCAGGGGCGGTGGCTACGGCATCGCGACGCTCTGCATCGGTGTCGGCCAGGGCCTCGCGGTGGTGCTCGAAGCATGATCGAATGCGCTAATGGCTGACCTGGTCCTGCCTTCCGGATACGCGGGTCACAGCGACGATCCGCCGCTCGACTCGCCCGACTACCGCTCGACGGTGCTGCGGCATCCCAAACGACCGCTGATCGCGATCCCGCATGGCCTGTCGGAGATCACGGGGCCGGTCTTCGGCGAGGATCGCCTGGGGGACGTCGATAACGACCTGACCAAGCAGCACTCGGGTGAACCGCTCGGCGAACGGATCATCGTCTACGGACGCGTGCTCGATGCGGGCGGCAAGCCGATCCCGGACACGCTGATCGAGATCTGGCAGGCGAACGCCGCGGGTCGCTACCTGCACAAGGGCGATCAGCACCCCGCGCCGCTGGATCCGAACTTCTCGGGGCTCGGGCGCACGCTGACCGACTCCGAAGGGCGCTATGAGTTCATCTCTGTCAAGCCAGGCGCATATCCGTGGGGCAATCACTACAACGCCTGGCGGCCGCAGCACATCCACTTCTCGCTCTACGGGCGCGCCTTCCCACAGCGGCTCGTGACCCAGATGTACTTCCCGGGCGATCCGCTCTTCGAGTTCGACCCGATCTACAACTCGGTTCGTGACGAGCGGGCCCGCGCGCGCATGGTCGCGCGCTTCGACCTGTCCAGGACCGTGCCGAACTGGGCGCTGGCTTACGAGTGGGACATCGTCCTGCGCGGCCATGGCATGACGCCGTTCGAGGAGGAGATCGGGTGAGTCCTGAAATCACTCCTTCACAGACGGTGGGCCCGTACTTCCACATCTGCTTGGAATGGGGCGACGCGGGAAAGTACGTCGCGCCCGCCGGGACCGATGGGCTGTTCCGCCTCCACGGGCACATCCTCGACGGCACGGGCGACCCGATCCCGGACGCCATGATCGAGACCTGGCAGGCGGACGCCGACGGTCGCTTCGATCACCCCGACGATCCGCGCGGCGCCGTTAGCTGGCAGGACTTCACGGGCTTTGGCCGCTGCAGCACCGACGAAGATGGCTTCTACGAGATCTTCACAATCAAGCCGGGCACGTTTCTTGATCGTGATGGGGTAATGGAGGCCGCGCATCTCAACGTGAGCGTGTTCTCCCGTGGGCTGCTCGCGCGCCTCGTCACCCGGATCTACTTCGATGATGAGCAGGACTCGAACGCCGCCGATCCCGTCCTCGCGCGTGTGCCGGAGGAGCGGCGTGGAACACTGATCGCCGTGAGTACCGAAGACGGCTACCGACACGACATCCACACTCAAGGGCCGAGCGAGACCGTGTTCTTCGATGTCTGACGGTCTGTTCGGTCCGATCTTTGCGCGCGGCGAGGCCGCGGCCGAGGTCACCGATGTCGCCTGGCTGCAGGCGATGCTGGACGCCGAGGCCGCCCTCGCCAAGGCGTGCGCCGACAGTGAACTGATCCCGCGCGCGGCCGCCGACGCGATCGCGGTGGCCTGTCGCGCCGAGCTCTACGACATCGATGCGATCGGAGTCGCGGCCGCCCAGTCGCTGACGCCCGTCGTGCCGCTCGTCGAGGCGCTGCGTAGGGAGGTCGGCACCGACCACGCCGAGCACGTTCATTTCGGCGCGACGAGCCAGGACGTCATCGACACGGCGGCGATGCTCGTCGCCAAGCGTGCGCTGCGGCCACTCGTCGCGGATGTGCTGGCGGTACGCGCAGCGCTTGCCATGCTCGCCGACGAGCACCGGCTGACACCGCTGATCGGGCGCACGCTGCTGCAGCAGGCCGAGCCCACGACGTTCGGCCTGAAGGCGGCGAGCTGGTTCTCGGGCGTCGCCGATGCGGCCTATGAACTCGTGATCGCCGACGAGAGCGGCCTGCTGGCGGCCCAGCTCGGCGGACCCGTCGGGACGCTCGCCGCGTTCGGAGACAAAGCCTTCGATGTCGCCGAGGCATTCGCCAACCACCTCGAGCTGGACGACCCCTTCATCTCCTGGCACACCGCCCGCAACCGGCCGGCGGACCTCGCGGCCGCGATCGGAGTCCTGTCGGGGGCGCTCTCGAAGGTCGCGCTCGACGTCGCGCTGATGTCCCAGAACGAGATCGGGGAGCTGCGCGAGGCCAGCGGGCCCGGACGCGGCGGATCGTCGGCGATGCCGCACAAGCGCAATCCGGTGGCATCGGTCGCGATCCTGGCGATCGGCAAGCGGATCCCGAACCTCGTTGCGACCGTCCTCGGCGCGATGGCTCAGGAACACGAGCGCGGCGCGGGATCCTGGCAGGCCGAATGGGAGCCGCTTTCGCAGCTCCTGGCCCTGAGCGGGGCGCAGCTCGCCTGGGCGCGCGAGCTCGTCGAAGGCCTCGAGGTCGATGTCGAACGGATGAGCGACAACCTCGAAGCCGCGGTCCTGGCGATCGGCGGCGACCCGGGGGAGATCGATGTCGGCAGCGCGCCGGCGCTGGTCGAGCGGCTGCTCTCAGACGCGCTGGAGGAGGACTGATGGCGGTGCAGTTGCACTACGACGTCGCTGGCGAGAAGCACCTACCGCCGCTGATCCTGTCCAGCGCGCTGGGCAGCACCGGCGACATCTGGGACTGGCAGCTTTCGGCCTTCAGCAGCCTCTTCCACACGATCTCCTATGACCACCGCGGCCACGGCCGCTCGCCCGCGCCCCCGGGTCCATACTCGATCGACGATCTCGGCTCCGACGTGCTCGACCTGATGGATCGCCTGGAGATCGAGCGGGCGCATTTCTGCGGCCTTTCGCTGGGTGGCATGGTCGGCCTGTGGCTCGGCGTGCACGCGCCGCAGCGGCTGAGCTCGCTGACGCTCTGCTGCACCTCGGCGCGGCCGGGCAACACGCAGATGTGGGGTGAGCGCGCGGCCGCGGTCCTCGCCGAGCAGTCGGTTGCCGGCGTCGCAGGCGGGATCGTGGCGAAGTGGGTCACGCCGGAGTACGCGCAGGCCAACGCCGAAGAGGTTGCCGGCCTGCGCTCGATGCTCGCCGGCTCGCCGCCCGAGGGTTACGCGGCGTGCTGTCGCGTCGTGGAAGCCGTCGATTTCGTCGACGAGCTCCCCCTCATCGCGACGCCGACGCTCGTGATCTCAGGGGCAAGTGACGAGGCGTTGCCGCCCGCGCACCAGCGCGTGATCGCCGACGGCATCCCGGGCGCGCGGCTCGCCACGATCGACCCCGGCGCGCATCTCCCGAATATCGAGCAGCCGCAGGTCTTCTCAGACCTCGTGGCGGAGCACGTCAGAGCCAACCCATGAGCGACGAACTGGACCCCGAGGGCCTGAAGGTGCGTCGCGAAGTGCTCGGCGACGAGCATGTCGACGCCGCCGTCGCCAATACGACCGAGTTCACGCAGCCGTTTCAGGAGTACATCACCACCGCGGCCTGGCGCGACATCTGGGGACGCCCGGGCCTCGACCGCAAGACGCGCAGCGCGGTTGTGCTGGCCGTCCTCACCGCGCTCAAGCACGAACATGAGCTTCCGATGCACGTCCGCGCGGCGCTGCGCCACGGCATGACCGCGGAGGAGATCGGCGAGGTGTTGCTGCAGACGGGCCTCTACGCCGGTGTGCCGACGGCCAACCGGGCCTTTGCGATCGCTCAGAAGACGCTGGAGGAAGAGGGCGTCGTGCGTCCGCCCGACGCCTGATGGCCGTTAGCGACGTCCAGCGTGGGCGCCACTTCGTGCGCTCCCTCGAGCGCGGGCTGGCGGTGATCAGGGCGCTCGGCGGTGCGCCACCGATGGCCGTCAGCGAAATCGCCGAGAGGACAGGGATGACGCGCGCGGCGGCGCGGCGTTTTGTTCTGACCCTGGAAGAGCTCGGTTACGTAACCGTCCAGGACGGCCGCTACTCACTCGCGCCGCAGACGCTCGAACTCGGATATGCGTACCTCTCGTCATTGTCGTTGCCCGAGCGCGCCGAGCCGTACCTGCGCGAACTGGTCGACGAGGTCCATGAGTCGTCCTCGGTCTCTGTGCTGGACGGTGCCGACGTCGTCTACGTCGCACGCGTCGCGGCCGGGCGGATCATGACCGTGCGAATCGACGTAGGCACACGCTTCCCGGCGTACGCGACCTCGATGGGGCGCGTGCTGCTGGCGGGGCTCGCGGAACCGGAGCGCGACGCGCTGCTGCGCGGAGTCACACTCGAGCGCCTGACGCCGGCGACGATCACAAGCGCTGCAAAGCTCAAGGCTGAGCTTGCGAAGGTCGCCGCGCAGGGGTACGCGATCGTCGACCAGGAGCTTGAGCAGGGACTGTGCTCGGTCGCGGTCCCGATAAGAGACGGCTCGGGAGCGGTCGTGGCCGCCGTCAATCTGTCGACGCATGTCAGCAGGACCGCGGCCAGCGAAGTGCCGCAAGTGTTGCTGCCGCCGCTCATCCGCACCGCGCAGAGGATCGAGCGCGATCTTCGTTAGGGTCGGCGCATGCCGCGGGTACTGATCGCCGACTACGCCTGGGACTCGCTCGACATCGAGCGCGGGATCCTCGCCGAAGTGGACGCCGAGCTGGTCGTCGCCGAGACGGGCGAGGAGGCAGAGCTCATCTCTCTGGCCGGCGATGTCGACGCGATCATGGTCAACTGGCGCCGCGCTCCGGCTGCGGTGCTCGAAGCCGCCGAGCGCTGTATCGCGGTCGCCCGCTACGGCGTAGGCCTGGACAACATCGATGTCGCACGCGCCACCGAGCTCGGCATGGTTGTCACCAACGTGCCCGACTTCTGCGTCGACGAGGTAGCAGAGCACGCACTTGCGTTGATCCTCGCGCTGCAGCGCAAGATCGTGCTCTTCGCGAGTCAGACGCGCGCAGGGCAGTGGGACAACACAGCCTTCGGGCAGATGCACCGCCTTCGCGGCCAGACGATCGGCCTGATCGGCACCGGGCTCTTGGCGCAGGGGCTGGCGCAACGCTGCCGTGCGCTCGGCCTCGAAGTGATCGCTCATTCGCGTTCCGCCGTGCCCGGCAGCACCAAAGACGGCATGACGTTCGCGGACTCGCTCGACGACCTGCTCGAGCGTTCGGACATCGTCTCCTTGCACGTGCCGCTGACCGAAGCGACGCGTCACATGATCAGCACGGAGCAGCTCGCACGGATGAAGTCCTCGGCTTTCCTGATCAATACCGCACGTGGTCCGGTCGTCGATCCGAAGGCGCTCGTGGAGGCCCTGCGGTCGGGCGCGATCGCAGGGGCCGGCATCGACGTGACCGAACCGGAGCCGATCGAGCCCGGCGATCCGCTGTTGCAGATGGACAACGCGATCGTCACTCCGCACGCCGCGTTTTACTCGTACGAGTCGACGATCGACCTGCAGACGCGCGCGGCGACGAGCGTGAAGGAGCTGCTCGCCGGGCGCGTGCCGGACACGGTCGTCAACGCCCAGGTCCTGTCAGCGCCCGAGCTGCGCGCCACGAACCTCCGTACGGCTTCTTAACGAGTCAGCGCGCCCGATGGCGCGCTGACGAAGGCTGCGTTGAAACTGCGGCGTCTTACGAGCGGTCGGGCTTGTGCAGCACCGGCTCGGGTAGG
Source organism: Baekduia sp. (assembly GCA_035554055.1). GTDB lineage: Bacteria > Actinomycetota > Thermoleophilia > Solirubrobacterales > Solirubrobacteraceae > Baekduia. The sequence goes on from DATMIZ010000025.1 coordinate 7,454, forward strand.
GCCGAACCACCGCGTGCGGTCGCCTGCTTGGCGGCGCTCGCGGGCGTGACGGCGCATGCGATCACCTTGTACTCGGGGCACGAGGTGTTGACCTCCGACGATGAGCCGACGAGCAGGTTCGTCCGTACCTCGGGGAAGTGGAACGCCGTGAACACATGACCGGGTTCGATGCGATCGGTCACCTTCAGCGGGATCTCGATCGACTTGCCGGTGCGTGACTTGATCGACACCTCCTGCTCGTCTTCGAGACCGAGGCTTGTCGCGTCGTCGGGGTGCATCTCCAGGAAGTCCTCGGAGAAGAGCTCCAGGTTGTGCGTGCGGCGCGTCATCGAGCCCGAGTTGTAGTGCTGCAGGCGACGACCGGTGACCAGGATCAGCGGGTACTCGTCGTCGGCCGCGTCGCCCGGCTCCTTGTACGGCAGCGAGGCGAGCTGACCGAGGCCGTTCGGCGTGTCAAACGTGTCCTCATAAAGGATTGGCGAATCGGTGCCGTCCGGGGCAACAGGCCACTGCAGGCCCTTGCGGCCGAGCTTCGCGTGCGACACGCCGGAGTAGTGCGGTGTGAGCGCTGCGATCTCGTCCATCGCGTCGGCCGGCGTATCGAGGCCCATGTCGTGACCCATCGCCTTGGAGAGCGAAGTGATGATGTCGAAGTCGGTGCGTGCGCCGCCGGGGGGCTGGATCGCTGCGTTGACCATCTGGAAGCGGCGCTCCGCGTTGGTGAACGTGCCGGTCTTCTCCAGGAAAGCCGAGGCCGGCAGTACGACATCGGCGAACTTCGTCGTCTCCGTCTCGAAGATGTCCTGGCAGACGAGGAACTCGAGGTTCTCGAGCGCCGCCACGACGTGCGTCGTGTTCGGATCGGTCTGCGCGACGTCCTCGCCGAAGATGTACATCGCCTTGAGGTCACCGGCCACGGCCGCGTCGAACATCTGCGGGATCGTGTAGCCCTTCTCACGCGAGAGCTCGACGCCGTAGCGGTTCTCGAAGTCGGTCGCCACCTCTTCGTTGTCGACCGAGCGGTAGGCCGTGTAGGTGTCAGGCAGCGCGCCCATGTCCGACGAGCCCTGCACGTTGTTCTGGCCGCGGAGTGGGAGCAGCGCCGCGCCCTTGCGGCCGACGTTGCCGGTCAGCATCGCAATGTTGCAGAGGTTGCGCACCGTCTCCGAGCCGTACTTGTGCTCGGTGACGCCGAGGCCCCACGAGATGCAGCCGGCGTTGGCGCTGCCGAAGATGTGAGCGGCCTCGACGAGATCGGCGGCCGGAACGCCCGAGATCTCCTCCACCGCTTCGGGCGTGTACGCGGCGGCAAGGGCGGTGAGCTCCTCGATGCCCTCAGTGCGGTCGGCGACGAAGTCCTCGTCGACGAAGCCGTCACGGATCAGAACGTGCTGGATGCCGAGCGTCACGGCGACGTTGGTACCGGGGCGCGGGCTGAGGTGCAGCACTCCGACGTCGGCCAGCTCGATGCGGCGCGGGTCGATCGTGATGAGCTTCATGCCCTTGAGCGCCGCCTGCTTGATGCGAGCGCCGACGACGGGGTGGCCTTCGGTCGCGTTCGCACCGATCAGGATCGTTGCGTCGGCGTGATCGAAGTCCGTGAACGAGCCGGTGGCACCGGACAGGCCGAATGCCTTGCGCATCGCGAACGAGGTGGGGGAGTGGCAGACGCGCGAGCAGTTGTCGAGGTTGTTGGTGCCGACCGCTGCGCGCATGAAGCGCGACATCACGTAGCAGTCCTCGTTGGTCGCGCGCGACGATGCGAGGCCGGCGATCGCGTCGGGGCCCGAGCTCGCCTTGATGCGGTTGAACTCGGTGGTGATGCGGTGGAAGGCCTCTTCCCAGGTCGCGATCCTGAACTCGCCGTTCTCCTTGATCAGCGGCGCGGTGAGACGGTTGCGATGGCGCGAGAACTGATGCGCGAAGCGACCCTTGAGGCAGGTGTGGCCCTCGTTTGCCGGACCGTCGAGCGCCGGGCTGATCGTGGCGATCTTGCCGTCACGCGAATGCGCCTCGAGGCGACATCCGACTCCGCAGTAGCCGCAGGTCGTGGTGGTCGTAGCTTGGAAGCGCTCGTCGAGCATGCTCAAAACCTCTAGTTCGCTGCCAGTGACAGCAGGTTGATTTCGGTGATCGCGTCCGTCGGACAGCTGTCCGCGCACGCTCCACAGGATACGCAAGAGGATTCCCGGAATCCCTTGTCCAGTCCGGCCGCGATGTTCGATGAGAAACCGCGTCCGGTGGCCGTCAGTGCAAACGCCCCCTGCACCTCGTCGCAGGCGCGCACGCAGCGCCCGCAGGAGATGCAGAGCTCGTGCTGGAAGGCGAGGTATGGATGGCGCTCGTCGTGGTCCTTCTCGTGGACGGCGCCGGTCCAAAGCGGGTTCGTGACGCCGAACGCGTGCGCTACGTGCGCGAGCTCGGTGTGCGCCGCGGGGGCGACGGGCAACTCGCTGAGCACCAGCGACACGACGTTGCGCGCGACACGCTGAGCGGTCTCGTCGCCGGTGTCGACCTTCATCCCGTCACGACAGGGGGTGGTGCAGGCCGGGATGGGTCCCGGCGCGCCTTCGACTCCGACCATGCAGACGCGGCAGGCGCCGAACGGAGCCTGGCGCTCGTCAAAGCACAGCGTGTGCACGGTCCGGCCGGCGAGTTTCGCGGCTTCCAGCACGGTCGTGCCCTGCGCGACCTCGGTCGCGATGCCGTCGATTTCAACAGTGATGGTGCTCATACAAGTCCCAGTTCGTCAGGCCAGTTTAGGATCAGCGACCGGATCGGCGCCGGCATTCCGCCGCCGTGCGCGCAGAGCGACCCGAGCTCAAGTGTCTCGAGCAGCGCCTCGATCGACTCCTTCGAAACAGGGTTGTCCTCTACGAACATTTCGTAAGCGCGCCGCAGTCCGATCCGACATGGGAAGCACTTGCCGCACGACTCATGCGCGCCGAAGCGCAGCAGGTGGCGGGCGACGTCGCGCATGTTCGTCTGGTCGTCGAACGCGAGGATGCCGCCGTGGCCGACCATGCAGCCTTCCGCGGCGAGCGCGTCGAAGTCAAACGCCGTGTCGAGCTTGGAGGCCGGGAGGATCCCCGCGAGCGGGCCGCCGATCTGCAGCGCCTTGATCGAGCGACCGTCGCGCAGACCTCCGGCGACGTCCTCGCAGAGTTCGCGGATCGAGACGCCGAAGCTGACTTCGTAGACGCCGGGGTTCACGAAGCGCTCGTTGAAGCAGACGAGCTTGGAGCCCGGGGTCGCGTCGGGCGAGAGCGCCTTGTAGGCATCCGCGCCCTTGGCGGCGATGAAGGGGATGTTGCAGAGCGTCTCGACGTTGTTGACGACGGTCGGCTTGCCGTGGACGCCGCGCTCGGCTGGGAACGGCGGCCGTGCGGACACTGTGCCGCGCAGCCCCTGGAGCGAGGCCAGCAACGCCGTCTCCTCGCCGACGACGTAGGAGCCGGCGCCTTCGACGATCGTGACGTCGAATGAGAAGCCGGAGCCGAGGATGTCGTCGCCGAGGAGGCCTTCCGCGCGCGCCTTGACGATCTCGGCATCCAGCGCGGGCTTCGACAGCGGGTACTCCGAGCGGCAGAGGACGAAGCCATGGGTCGCGCCGGTCGCGTAGCCCGCGAGCGCGAGGCCTTCGAGCAGCAGCGCCGGGGCGCGCTCCATCAGGTACTTGTCGATGAAGGAGCCCGGGTCGCCCTCGTCGCCGTTGGCGACGATGAACTTCTCGTCGGCGTCGTTGTTGGCGACGAACTGCCACTTCATGCCCGCGGGGAAGCCGGCGCCGCCACGGCCACGCACGGTCGCGTCCTTCACCGCTTCGAGCAGCGCCGAGGGCTCGCCGTCGAGCGCGGCCTTCAGGCCGGCCCAGTCAGAAGGCACCGTCAGGACGGGAGTGTCGAGCGTCGAGACCCAGTCCGGCTCGGTCGCGGTGACGGTGTTACCCGCGAGGACACGCGCGACGACGTCGGGCCCGGCGTCGATCGTGTCGCCGTCGCGCACGGCCGGCGATGCGTGGCAGAAGCCCAAGCAGACGGTCTCGGCAAGAGAGACCGAGCCATCCTCCGAACGCTCGCCGAAGTCGAGTCCGAGGCCGGCCTTGATGTCGTCGACGTGCGAGTCGCCGGTGGCGGCGAAGCAGGCCGTGCCGGTGCAGACGCGCACATGGCGCTGGCCACGCGGCTGCAGCAGATCGTCATAGAAAGTCGAGATTCCGTAGACGGCGGCTTCCGGGAGGCCGGAGCGCTCAGCCGCGACCTTCAGATCCTCATCGGTCAGCTCGCCCTTCTCATCCATGAGCTGCTTGAGTACTTCAAGGGCTGTGGGGGCATCGACGGCGTGGTGCCGTCGGATCATCTCGACAAGGTTCGTTGACACTCTGCAGAGTCTGCACTACCCGGCGCGCAACTGTCGCCCGCCCAGGGATGGGGCAATCCCCCCCTATCGGGAGGCCCGGTTCTCGCGCGACTCCCGTACCTTGTGCCGCAATAGATTGCTCGGCCTGCGGTAGCGCCGTGCCTTCGTCCTTTCAACTTGCCGCCGCCGCAGACAGCCACTAAGGAGAACAATGAGTAAGTACGCAGACAACGCCTACCTGTTCACGTCAGAGAGCGTGACTGAGGGCCATCCGGACAAGGTCGCCGATCACATTTCGGACGGCATCCTCGACGCCATCCTGGCGCAGGACCCGTACGCGCGTGTCGCTTGCGAGACGCTCGTCAACACCGGCCTTGTAGTGGTCTCCGGTGAGATCACGACCACCGCGCAGATCGACGTGCAGGAAGTCGTCCGCGGCACGATCAAGGAGATCGGTTACACCCACGGCGACCTCGGGTTCAGCTACGACGGCGTCGCGATCCTCAACACGATCGACAAGCAGTCCCCGGACATCGCCCAGGGCGTCGACGAAGCCCTCGAGAAGCGCGGCGAGGAGAAGTCCGGCGAGGCCGAGATCGCCGGTGCAGGCGACCAGGGCATGATGTTCGGCTACGCGTCGAACGAGACACCCGAGCTGATGCCGATGGCGATCTCGCTGGCTCACCGCCTCGCCGAGAAGCTGACCGAGGTCCGCAAGGACGGCACGCTGCCCTACCTGCGTCCCGACGGTAAGACACAGGTCTCGGTCCGCTACGAGGACGAGAAGCCCGTCGAGGTCGAGCGTGTGCTCATCTCCACGCAGCACTCCGACGACGTCGATCAGCCCCAGATCGAGCAGGATCTCTGGGACAAGGTCGTCGTGCCGGTCATCGACGCGTCGCTGTACGACGCCAAGGCGCTGCGTGAGACGCTGCTGGTCAACCCGACCGGCCGCTTCGTCATCGGTGGCCCCGTCGGTGACTGTGGCCTGACCGGTCGCAAGATCATCGTCGACACCTACGGCGGCATGGGCCGTCACGGTGGTGGCGCCTTCTCCGGCAAGGACCCGTCCAAAGTCGACCGCTCGGCTGCCTACGCGGCTCGCTGGGTTGCCAAGAACGTCGTCGCAGCCGGCCTCGCCGACCGCGCCGAAGTGCAGGTCGCTTACGCGATCGGCGTCGCCGAGCCCGTCTCGGTCTCGGTCCAGACGTTCGGCACCGAGAAGGTCTCACGCGCGAAGATCGCTGAGCTCATCGACGAGCACTTCGACCTTCGTCCGGGCGCGTTCCGCGAGGAGCTCAAGCTCCACCGCCCGATCTACCAGAAGACCTCGGGTTACGGCCACTTCGGTCGCGAGCTCCCCGAGTTCGAGTGGGAGAAGACAGGCAAGGCAGCCGCACTGAAGGCAGCCGCCGGCCTCTAGGTCACACTTCAGATCTCGATCTGCGCCGAGGGCCCCGAAAGGGGCCCTCGGTCGTTAACCGCCACCCCCAGCGGTGTGGGCTGAGTTGTGGGGGATATACACCTACAAGTCAGCCCACACCGATTGCGCCCCCTAGCCGTGGGCTGGATTTCCAGCTCAGGGACTCGATAATCCAGCCCACACCGGTTGCACTGCCCTCGGGCGTGGTGAGGGCTCCCTCTCGATATGTATGGCCGTCCCCCTAGACAAAAGGCATGGGCTCGCTAACCTGCCCGGCCGTGAGTGAGCAGGTGAGGACGAGGACAAGATCGAACGGATCGGCGGCCCAGACCGGGTACGACCGGATCACGGCCAAGCTGAGCGCCGGCCGCTGCGTGATCCTCGACGGCGGCGTCGCCGCTGAGCTGCCCGACCTGAAGAACTCAGAACGCGCGTACGACGAGCGGCCCTGGGGCACGCGCGCGATCGTCGAGGACGAAGCCGCCGTACGCGCCGTGCACCGCGCCTACGCGGAGGCCGGCTGCGATGTCATCTCCACGAACACGTGGGGACTGCCGACTGCGGTCGCCGAAGACGCGGCACCGCTTGGGGAGGCAGGTCGCCCGCTCAAGTTGATGGATCTCGCCCGCCGCGGCCTGCGGGCGGCACGCGAGGGGATCGCCGAAGCGGGCCGCGACGACGTCGCTGTCGCGTTCTCGCTCAACGGCGACGTCGACCAGCCCGGCGGCGACGAGACGATCAAGCTGCTGTCGCGCCTGTTCGCCGAGGACAAGCCGGATCTGATCTTGGTCGAGACGCTCTCCGTCGTGCGTCCGTCGCTGTACTCGACCGTCGAGTCGCTGCTCGGCACCGGCGTCCCGGTCTGGCTGTCGTTCCGTCGCTGCCCTGAAGGCCTGTGCGGCGTCTTCGGCCAGCATTGGGGCGGCCCCGAAGGCGACGCGTTCGGGCGCGCGGTGCGTCGCTTCGAGGAGATGGGCGTCGGCGCCGTGCTGATCAACTGCATCCCGCCGGACCACGTCCCCGGGATGGTCTCCTACCTGCGCGACTTCACAGACATCCCGCTCGGCGTCTATCCGAACCTCGGGTACTTCACGGCTGACGGTTGGAAGTCCGATGCGGGTGTCGGCGCCGCCGAGTACGCGGCGATGGCACTGTCGTGGCGTGAGGAAGGCGCCCAGATCATCGGCGGCTGCTGCGGGGTCGGCGCGTCGCAGATCGCGGCCGCCGCCAAGAGCCTCGAGGGAACGCGGGCCGGGGCCGCGCGCCGTGAGCCTGCGGCGGCCAGCGAGGAGCCCAGTCAGTCCGTGGGAGCGAGCTGGAGCGACCGCAAGCAGGGCCGGCTCTATCCGCTGCCGCTTCCGGAGATCGTCAGCGATCCAGGCGTCGCACAGCCGACGACCGCGAGCTTCATGGCCTGGAAGTACCTGCATCGCGAAGGCATCGGCGCGCATCAGCGCTGCCTGGACATCGGTTGCGGCTCCGGCCTCCTCGCCGTACAGCTCGCACTCAACGGTGCGCGGCACGTGCGTGCGATCGACGTTGACCCCGCCGCCGTCGTCAACACCGAGACGAACGCGTTTCGCAACGGTGTTGCCGATCGTGTCACCGCCGCCACGATCGACCTCTATCCGTGGGTGCCCGAGGAGCGCTACGAGGTCGTCGTCGCGAGCCTCGACCAGACGCCGGTCGACCCGTTCCAGCACCCATCGACGCATCGTCCCGTCGACTACTGGGGCCGTTCGCTGGTCGACCAGCTGATCGCCAAGCTCTCTGACGCGCTCGCGCCCGAGGGCGTCGCCTACATCGTGCACCTCTCGATCCTGTCGGAGCGGCGCACGATCGAGCTCCTCGCGGAGGCCGGCTATACGGCTGAGGTCGTCGACTACGAGCTCTTCAATCTGCCGGCTCAGATGGAGGACTCCAGGACGCAGATCAGGCGCGTCGAGGAGCTCTCCGATGCCTACCACGTGCGTCTCGGGGACCAGGACGTGCTCGTTGCCTATCTCCTTGAGGTCCGACCGTCGGCGCCGGAGGCCCGTCTTGAGCTCGACTGAAGCGCCACCGGTGGCTCTCGAGGAGGTCCTCGCTGAGAATCGGCGTCTCCAGGAGCGCCTCGACGCCGCCCTGCGGCTCAACGTCGTGCTGGACGAGCTTCGCGACCTCGGGCCCGCCAGCGAGATCCTCGAGCGGGCGCCTGCGGCGGCTGCTGGCGCCGCGGGCCTGGAAAGAGTCGTCCTGAGTCGCGTCGAAGACGGCTCGCTGATCGCAGAAGCGGTGTTCGTGGCAGGCGACCCGGCCGCGGCTGCCGCGCTGCTGTCCGAGCTCCAGGCGCGCCCGGTGCGGATCGAATATCCGCTCGTCGAAGGCGAGGTCCTGAGGCGTCGCAAACCGCAGTTGATCGAAGCGGCCAGCAAAGATCTTCAGGGGCGCGCGGCGAATGTCGAGCTCCTGAATTGGGAGCAGTTTCTCATCGCCCCGGTGATTCTCGACGGGCGCGTGATCGCGTTCCTGCATGGCGATCGCGCCGTTGACCGTCCACTCGGCCAGGCCGAGGAGGAGGCGCTCTGGGCGTTCACGAAGGGCTTTGTCGCGATCTTCGAACGTGCGATCCTGCGCCACCGACTGCGGGTGCAGCGGCGCGAGATGCGTCAGATCGCCAGTTGGGCGGATGCGAAGACGAGCGCGCTCTCCGATCGCGCGATCGATTTCACCACCGACCGTGATCACGATTCCGCGAGCCACGGCGAGCCGAGCGCGGCGCCTGAAGCTGGGCTGCGCGACCTGCTGACTCGCCGCGAGATCGATGTGCTCAAGCTGATGGTCAAGGGCGAGACCAACGCCGGCATCGCGCGCGCGCTCGTCGTCTCCGAGGGGACCGTGAAGTTCCACGTGAAGAACATCCTGCGCAAGCTGCACGCGTCGAACCGTGCTGAGGCGACGTCGCGCTACCTACGTCTCACACTCGGACGCGATGTCGCCAACCGCGAAAGCGACTGGCCGCAGTAGCCGCCGGCCCGACTGCGCGGGACCCACTTGCTACCGGTCGAGGCCCTCGAGCAGCGCCGTGACGGTCTCCAGCGTCCTGATCGCAATCAGTAGCTCGTCGTCACTCCAGTCGGCAAAATGCGTCTCCCAGAGACCATCCCACCAGGCCATCCCCTCAAGGTAAGTCTGGCGACCGGCCTCGGTCATTTCGACCATTACCACGCGCCGGTCGTCCGGAGCGCGGCCGCGGACCACAAATCCCGCGTCCTCCAACTCGTCGAGAATTGCCGTGACAGTCGCTGGGCTCATGCCGGCCGAGCGCGCGATGTCACCTGCCGTGACGTTGCCCTTCTCTATTACCCAGAGCGCGATCGCCTGGCGGACGGACATCTCCGGCGGATCGCTCTTGGCCCTTAGCTGGCGGCGGCGTTCGGCCGCGAACATCTCGCTGAAAGCACGCCGCGTCCGCTCTGTGTTCTCACGTACCTTCGGGGGCTCCTCCCGCGGAGGTGGGGGGCTGGGCCCGACCATACGCTCAGCTCGGTTTCGGCGTGTAAAGCACGAGCGGCCAACCGCCTGGGCCTTCGGCGGTGATGCGTAGCTCATGCGGCCCTTCCTCGACCTCGCTGGCGGTGAGGCCGGCAGCCGCGATCGCGGCCTTGGCCGCGTCGAGATCGTCGACCTTCAGCATCAATCCAGCACGGTCGCTGGTGCGATCGGTGCCGGCGAGTGCGATCCGGCGTCCGTCGAAATCGAACTGCGCCCAGCGATCGCCATCGATGAAGGTGGGCGCAACGCCCAGCAGCGTCTCGAAAACATGTGCAGCAGACCCGAGATCTTCGACCGGAAGAATCGTGGTCAGTCCTTTGACGTGCATTTCTGCACCCTCCCTCGTAGCCGCCGTAATCGCTGACTTTAGACTGAACGTATGCGTCGCTAGAGTCAATCCTCCGCATGAGCACTGGTTCAGACACGGTCCAAGCCGCGATCGACGCGATCGGCCGGGGCGACATTGTGATCGTCACCGACGATCATCGCCGCGAGAACGAGGGCGATCTGATCATGGCCGCCGAGTTCGCGACGCCGGAGAAGATCGCCTTCTTCCTTCAGCACACATCGGGCGTCATCTGTGTCGCGCTCACAGCCGAGCGGTGCACCGCGCTCGGGATACCGTTGATGGTCGACGACAACCGCGAGGGACAGGGAACGGCGTTCACCGTCACCGTCGATCTTGCGCACGGCATCACGACGGGGATCTCCGCCGCTGATCGGGCAGCCACGCTGAAGGCGCTCGCCGACCCGCAGTCAGAGCCCGACGACTTCGTCCGTCCCGGCCACATCTTTCCGTTGCGCAGCCGCTCAGGCGGCGTGCTGCATCGCGCGGGTCACACCGAGTCGGCGGTCGACCTCGCCCGGCTGGCCGGCGTCCAGCCCGCGGGCGTGCTGTGCGAGATCGTCTCCTCCGACAAGAGCGACATGGCGCGCGGCCCCGAGCTCGAGGCGCTCGCAGCGGAATACGGCCTGCCGATGGTCTCGGTGGCCGACCTGGTCCATCATCGCCTCGGGGAAGAACGTCTCGTGCGTCAGATCGCCCAGGCGCGCGTACCGACCAAACACGGGCAGTTCACCTGTCATGCCTGGGAGTCCGTCACCGACGGTGTCGAGCACCTTGCGTTCACGATGGGCGACATCGCCGACGGCGAGCCGGTCCTCGCGCGGGTGCACAGCGAATGCCTCACGGGCGATGTCTTCGGGTCGCATCGCTGCGACTGCGGCGCCCAGCTCGACGATGCGCTTGCCGCAATCGCCGAGGAGGGTCGTGGCGCCGTCATCTATCTACGGGGCCACGAAGGCCGCGGCATCGGCCTCGGCCACAAGCTCGAGGCCTACAACCTCCAGGATCAGGGCCATGACACGGTTGACGCCAATCTCGAGCTCGGGTTGCCCGTTGACGCGCGCGAGTATGGGATCGGCGCGCAGATCCTGCTGGACCTCGGCGTGACCCAGCTGCGGCTGCTGAGCAACAACCCGGCGAAGTTCCGGGGGCTCGATCGCTATGGGCTGGAGATCGTCGAACGGGTTGCGCTGCCGACCCATACGACAGAGGACAATCTCGCCTACCTCGAAACCAAGCGCACACGTATGGGCCATCTGCTCCCGGGTCCGAACGCGATCCCAGGCGCTGACGGCGCGCCCGAGTAACACCCGGCTTCCGCCCGGTCAGTATGTTTCGGACCTGGACGAGGGTCCCCTCCCGCCTGGACCGTGAAGCCCAACCCTTCGGGCGGCGCGCATAAGGGACCGCGTCCGTAACGTCCGACCAGTGCAATCGGCGGTGTGCGATCTCAGCACTTCACGCCTTATTCAGGAGACCTGACAGACAATGAAGAGCAACCTCGAGATCGCCCAAGAAGCGGTCCTGAAGCCCATCAATGAGATCGCGGACTCGATCGGCATCGAGTACGCCGAGCTGGAGCCTTACGGTCACTACAAGGCCAAGGTCAATCTCGGCATCGTCGAGCGGCTGAAGGACACGCCGGACGCCAAGATCGTCTGCGTCGCGGGCATCAACCCGACCAAGGCGGGCGAGGGCAAGACGACCACATCCGTGTCCTTGACGCAGGGCCTGGGCAAGATCGGCCGCAAGCCGGTGCTGTGTCTGCGTGAAGCGTCGCTCGGACCTGTCTTCGGCATCAAGGGTGGCGCCGCCGGCGGTGGCTACACCCAGGTCGTCCCGATGGAGGACATGAACCTCCACTTCACCGGCGACATGCACGCCATCGGCGCAGCCAACAACCTGCTCGCGGCGATGATCGACGCGACACTGCTGCACGGCAACCCGCTCGGTATCGATCCGCTCCAGGTCACCTGGCGCCGCGCTGTCGACATCAACGACCGCGCGCTGCGCGACATCGCCGTCGGACTCGGCGGCAAGGCCAACGGATACCCGCGCCAGACAGGCTTTGACATCACCGCCGCATCCGAAGTGATGGCGATCCTCGCGCTCTCCAGCGACCTCGAGGATCTGCGCAAGCGGCTCGGCGCGATCACGATCGGCTACACGCACGACGGCAAGCCCGTCACCGCCGAGGACGTCAAGGCCGCCGGTTCGATGGCCGTCCTGCTGAAGGACGCGATCAAGCCAAACCTGATCCAGACGCTCGAAGGTCAGCCTGTGCTGATGCACGCCGGCCCGTTCGCCAACATCGCGCACGGCAACTCTTCGCTGGTCGCCGACTACGTCGGCATGAAGCTCGGCGAGTACGTCATCACCGAGTCAGGCTTCGGCTCGGACATGGGGATGGAGAAGTTCTTCGACATCGTCTGTCGCCACGGCAAGCTCACTCCGAGCGCGGTCGTGCTGGTCTGCACCGTGCGCGCGCTCAAGCATCACGGCGGGCTCGAGGACGGCGTAGAGGATCAGAAGGCGCTCGAGGACGGGTCAAACAACCTGCGCCGTCACATCGAGATCGTCAAGGAATTCGGTCTGCCGTGTGTCGTGGCCGTCAACAAGCGCCCAGAGGACACCGACGCCGAGGTCGAGTGGCTGAAGCAGAAGGCGCTCGACTACGGCGCCTACAAGGCCGAGATCAACGACGGTTTCGCCAAGGGTGGCGAAGGCGCCGTGGAGCTGGCCGAAGCGGTCGTCGAGGCATGCGAGCAGCCCAACACGTTCGACTTCATGTACAAGGACACCGACTCGATCGAGGCGAAGATCGAGGCCGTGGCCAAGCGCGTCTACGGCGCCGACGGCGTCGATTTCCTGCCGGCCGCGAGGGCAAAGATCGAGCAGTTCACCAAGGACGGGCTCGACAAGCTGCCGATCTGCATGGCCAAGACCCAGTACTCGCTGTCCTCTGATCCGCTGCTGCTGAACGCCCCGACGGGCTTCAAGATCACGGTTCGCGACATTCGCGCGTACACCGGCGCCGGATTCCTGGTGCCGCTCTGCGGCGACATCATGCAGATGCCGGGCCTGGGCAAGACGCCCGCCGCCCACAACATCGACATCTCCAAGACCGGCGAGATCAGCGGCCTGTTCTAGGCATGAGTAGCGGGCTCGGCAATTCCGGAGTCGGCGAGTTCCTAGGGGAGCTCGCCGCTCCGACGCCGATCCCGGCCGCGGGTGGCGCACTGGCGCTGACGGCGTCGACTGCCGCGGCGCTGGTGGAGATGACCGCATCGATCAGCGCCGCTCATCCCGGTGGGGAGATCGCGCCGGGACGGCTCGCGGAGATCGCGCGCGCGAGCGGTCGTCTGCGCACCGAGGCGCTCGCGCTCGCGGAGGCTGACGCGATCGCATACCGGCAGGTACTTGAGGCGATGGCGCTCGCCGAGGACGACCCGGCGCGCGCAGGACGCGTGCGGGCGGCGTTGAGCGACGCCGCCGATCCGCCGCTGCGGCTCGCGGAGATCGGCGCGGAGATCGCGGATCTCGCCGCCCTGATCGCTCGCAATGGCCGTAAATCGATCCGCGGTGACGCGACGGTCGCCGCCGTGCTCGCGGAGGCGACCTGCCACGCCGCCGCGAAGGTCGTCGAGGTGAACATCGGCGACGCCCACGATGCGCGCGTACTGGCGGCGGCGAACCTCGAGTCCGCCGCCGCGCTCAGTCGTAAGCGCGCCGTTGCTAGCGACGCCTAGGGCTAGATCCGGCCGCCGGCGCGTTCGATCGAGCCGCGTAGTGCCCGGATCGTGCCTTCGGTGCGGCGGTGGATCGCGTCGGCCGCGGCCTCGGCGTCGTTCTCCCTGATCGCTTTGAGCAGGCGGCGGTGAACGGCGGCCGAGTTCTTCGGCGGACCCTCCGGGCTGCTCTGCGCGTAACGCGCGTTGGAGATCATGTTCGTGATGTTCAGCCGCTTGTAGGAGTCCAGCAGCGTCGGGCTTGCGGCGAGCGACACATAGAAGTTGAGGAAGGTCTCGAGGGCCTCGACCCAATGGTCGAGCGATCCGTCCTCGGCCGCTTCCATCGCTTGCAGCAGCACCTCGCAGCTCGCCAGCTCACGCTCGGAGATGTTGCCGGCGCGTTGTACGGCAACCCCGAGCTCGATCACGCCGCGTGCGTGGAGGCCATCCTCCATCAGCTGCGGTGTGACGGCAACAACCTGGAAGCGACCGTCCGGCAGCCGCTCGACGAGGCCGTCGTTGGCGAGCTGTGACAGGCCGTGGTAGACGGTGCTGCGCTCGATCCCGGTCTGTTCGGACAGCTCATCGAGGTCGAGCGGTACGCCTGGGGCGATCTTGCGGTCGATCGCCTGCTCGCGCAGCGTGCGGTAGGCCTCGGCGTCCTCGGTCGGAGTGAAGCGGCCGAACTTGCCGCGGAAGTAAGCCAGTGGGCTGCCGGGCTTCGAGGACGCCCGCTCGACGGCGGCCAGAAAGACCAGGTGCGTGCCGCCGGTGGTCTCCTCGGTCACAGCACATTCCAGCGTCGCAAGCGCGTCGACGAGCAATGGCTCGCCGTGGACGCCCGGCTCGACGTCGACGCCTTCGAACTTCGCTGCGCCTTTTCCGGCGAAGCGAATCGCCAGGTCAGGGTGACCTTCACCGAGGATGTTCACTGCGAAGCGCTTGCCCGCCTGGATCGCCCGCCCGGTCTCCGACGACTTGTTCATGCAGACGAGCACCATCGGCGGTTCGAGTGACAACGACGTAAAGGCGCTCGCGGTCGTTCCCAGCGGCTTGTCGCCGTTGGCCGCCGTTATCACGGTCACACCGCTCGCGAAGCGCCCGATCACATCGCGGAACTCCTCTGACGTAAGTTGCTCGAGATCGTGTTCGGCGTCTTTGATGCTCACGCACGCAATCCTAGCCGTGCCCGGCGCGCGCTACGCCTCGCCGAGACCCAGGCTCGCGAGTACCCAGGCGTTCGTGCACACGAGAATCGCGAAGAGGAGCGCGAGCAGGATCGAGATCGACAGCGCGATCGCGAGCGCGGCGACCAGGAATACGGACAACTCGACGACCGTCAACGCCGGGTTGTGCAGGCGCGTAGATGCCTTCGGGGCGCACCACCGCGCCCAGACGGCCACGGCAGCTCCAGGCACACAGACGGCGAGAATGATGTTGAGCGCCAACGGGCCCGTCGTCGCGCCCCAGTAGAAGAGCGCGACGAACGCGATGAGTTCGCTCACGAATTTGACGACCAGCGCAACATCTCTCATAGAGACGGCCAGCGCTGCAGATGGGAGGGTTCGTACACGCGCTTTGTGTCTACCAGGTCGGGTGAAAACTATCCCCTACGGCACCCCAGCAAGCTATGCACAAAAACTGTGCACAATCGCTAGAATAATCGTGTGAGAATCCGCACGGATCTGGGTCGCCGTGTCGAGCTTGTCTCGATGGACTCAAACTTCAACGACATCTCGGTCGCGTTCTACGTGAGCGAGACGGACAACGGCACCGTCGGGACGGTGCACAGCTACAGCTCCAAGGACGGCACGCCCGCGCGGCTCGCTGAGATCGCCGGCCACCTCGCGACGATCGGCGGGATGGAGCAGCCGACCGACGCCCCGCAGGTGCGCTTTGCGTGTGGTGAGTGGCACGGCGCCGCCGCCAAGCGACTATTCGTTGAGGCCGTGAAGCTCAAGCCGGGCGAGGACGGCTCGCCGCGCCCGCTCGAGCTGCCCGACAGCCGCACCGAGCAGACGATCAAGGTCGAGTCGCGAGGCGAAGGCGTCTACGAGATCGTCGCCGAGAACGTCGCTGAGGGCGAGCGCTCACGGGCCGGGGCCATCGGCAAGGCGATCGCGAAGCTGGCCCAACTCGACTTCGACGAGGAACGGAACCTCGTCACCTTCCCGTGCAAGAGCAACCACGACGCCCTGCTGGGACTTCTGCTTGTGCGCGCGCAGAACCTGCGTCAGGTCCTCCGCGAAGAGGAGATGCAGGCAGGCCGCGGCGTTCTCTCGGCGCCCGGTTCCAACGAGGAGCAGGCATGACCGCAACGATGACTTCCCGCGAGCGCGTGCTCGCCGCGCTGGCCGGCGAGCCGGTCGATCAGACGCCCGTGATCAACCCGACATCGGTCGCCACCGTCGAACTGATGGATCTCGTCGATGCGCCGTTCCCGGACGCCAACCGCGAGCCGGAGCTGATGGCGCGCCTCGCCGCAACCGGTCATACCGAGCTCGGCTTCGATGCCGTGATGCCGGTCTTCTCGATCATCCAGGAGTCGGCGTCGATGGGCGCCAAGATGCAGTGGGAGCAGAAGGACAACTGGCCGACGGTCAAGATGACCCAGCCGATCTACAGCAGGCCCGAAGACATCAACATCGATGTCGACAAGGTGCTCTCGCAGCCCGACGCCGTGTGCGTGCCCGAAGCGATCAAGCTGCTCCGCAAGGACCTCGGCGAGGACGTCGCGATCATCGGGAAGTCGATGGGGCCGTGGTCGCAGGCCTACCACACGTTCGGGGTCGAGCCGTTCCTGTTGATGAGCCTCGACAGCGAGGAGAAGACCAGGGACATTCTGAACCGTCTCAAGAACCTGACGATCGAATACGCCAACCAGCAGTTTGCAGCCGGTGCCGACGCGGTCACGCTCCCCGATCACGCGACCGGGGACCTCGTCAGCGGCGAGTACTACCACCGCTATCTCGAGGAGATGCACCAGGAGTTCGCCGAGCGCTGTAACGGCCCGATCATCCTGCACATCTGCGGCCGCACGGTCGACCGCATGCCGTACATCGCCAACACCGGCATGGCGGCGTTTCACTTCGACTCCAAGAACACCCCCCAGGAGTCGATGGAGGCGGTTGGCGATGGCATCCGTCTCGTCGGCAACATCAACAACCCGACCACGCTCTTCTCGCAGGGCCCCGAAGAGGTCAAGGCGGAGGTCTTCGCCAATCTCGACGCCGGCGTCCAGATGGTCGGTCCCGAATGCGCCTGCCCGTTGCAGACGCCGATCGAAAATCTGCGCGCCATCCCCGAGGCAGTCGCCGAGTGGACCGCCAAGCACAAGCACTAGTCACGAACCCCGAGGAACAACAAGAACCCCATGGCCGAGCTCTCAGACATCACCAACGAATTCATTCGCGACGAGATCGAGGAATTCGTCGAGCGTGAGAACGAGAAAGAGCAGATGATCGGGCTCTACGTCGGCGTCTCCGACGACCTCCTGAAGATCGCCGAAGCGCTGATCGAAGGCGAGGACGAGCTCGTCGACGAGCTGACCAAGGCCGCGCTTGACGCCGGCACGCCGGCGCTCACGGTCATGGATGACGGCCTCATCGCCGGCATGGCGCTCGTCGGCATCAAGTTCCGCGAGAACTTCATCTTCGTGCCCGAGGTGCTCTCGTGCGCGCGTGCGATGAAGGCCGGGATGGCGCACATCGAGCCGATCCTGTCCGATGCGGGCGTCGAGCCCGTCGCGAAGGTCGTGATGGGCACCGTCAAGGGTGACCTGCACGACATCGGTAAGAACCTCTGCATCATGATGCTGCGGGGCGCCGGCTTCGAGGTGGTCGATCTCGGCGTCGACGTGTCTCCCGACGACTTCATCGATGCGGTCGAGAACGAGCATCCGGCAGTGATGGGGATGTCCGCACTGCTCACGACGACGATGCCGAACATGGGCAAGACGATCGATGCCTTCGTCGACGCCGATCTGCGCGACGACATCAAGATCATGGTCGGAGGCGCGCCGGTCACGCCCGAGTTCGCCGAGGACATGGGTGCCGACGGTTACGGCAAGGACGCGATGTCCGCGGTCTCGCTCGCCAAACAGCTCGCGGGGGCTGCCGCCAGTGCGTGATCGTCCCAGCAACGAGGAGATCACGCAGGAGGCCGTCCAAGAGCGGCTGGACCGGCTCTCCTCGATGTTCGGGACGATGATGGACAGCTACTCCGTGCAGACGCAACGACGCTGCCCGTACAAGAACAAGCACGGGCGCTGCACAGCGATCTTCGGCTGCCGCAACCAACGCAAGCCTGCAGTGAAGGGCGATCTGGCCCTCTGCGGCGGCGACGACAAGATCAACTACGCGAGTGCCTGGGAAGACTGACGACGATCCCGAGTTCGGGCACCGCGTCGTCAGCCGGGCCGCGGGGCGCACGCTCTTTGACACAGCCGACGAGCTCGCGCTCCAGGTCCCGACGTCCTGCGGGCGCACGGGCCGCTGCCGTGAGTGCATCGTTGAGGTGACGGCAGGCGCCGACGCGCTCACGCCGCCGACTCCCGCCGAGGGCTTTCTGCGCGGCGATTTTCGCCTCGCCTGCCAGGCTGAGATCACCGACTCCGACGCTCAGGTCGCCTTCGACGTCGTCCGCCGGCGCCTGCGGATCGTCGCCGGCGAAGCCGACGAGCGCGAAGCACCGATCGACCCGAAGGTCACCGTCCTCGACGGCGTCGTGCGCTGGGGCGACGAGGAGATCGAGCCGTTGCGCGGCGGTGTCTACGGCATGGCCATCGACATCGGCACGACGACCTGCGCGCTCGAGCTCGCCGACCTGCAGACCGGTCGGGTGATCGAGGTCGTCACGCTGGAGAATCCGCAGCGCTTCGGCGGTTCAGATGTGATGAACCGGATCTCCTACGACACCAACCCGGAGTCGCACGGCGAGCTTCAGTACGCGCTGCGCAAGGCTCTGAACCAGGAGTTCAAAGCGTTGTACGCGCGCCACCAGCTCGACCGTCGCGAGATCTACGAGATCGTGATCGTCGGCAACGCGACGATGCGCGACATGTTCTTCAAGCTCGACGTCGAACCGATCGGCCAGAAGCCGTACAAGTCAACGACCGAGACCGATGTCGCCGCCGGCCTGCGCGAGTCGACCGAACTTCTGGTCAAGGCACACGAACTCGGGCTTTGGTGCAACCCGCAGGCGCGTGTCTGGGGCGCACCGCTGATCGCGAGCCACGTCGGCGGCGACGTGGTCGCGGACCTAGTCGCGATCGGGTTTGACCCCGGGGCGCCCGGCGTCAGGATGCTGGTCGACGTCGGCACCAACACCGAGGTCATCGTCGCGACGCCCGGCCGGATCATTGCCGCGAGCTGCCCGGCGGGTCCCGCCTTCGAGGGCGGAGAGGTCACCTACGGCATGCAGGCCTCGGACGGTGCGATCGAAGGCGTCAAGATCGGCACCGACGGCGACTACGTGCTGTCCGTGATCGGTGACGTGGAGCCGCGCGGCCTGTGCGGCTCGGGCCTGATCGACCTTCTGGCTGAGCTACGGCGCACAGATGCGATGACGCCCAAGGGAGTATTCGCCGACAAGGCACGCACGCTGGAGATCGACGCCGTGAATGGGATCACCTTCTCGCGTGCCGATGCGTCGGCGCTTGCGCAGGCGAAGGCCGCGAACACGGTTGGGCAGTGGATCCTGATGCGCCATCTCGGGGTCGCGCCAGATGACATCGACACGCTCTATCTGGCTGGCGGCTTTGCGAGCTACATCGACGTCCGCAACTCGATCGACATCGGGTTCCTCGCGCCGGTGCCCGAGGATCGTGTCGTCAAGGTCGGCAACGCCGCGCTCCGTGGGGCGCGCGAGCTGCTCCTGAGCGCATCGGCGCGTGCGCGACTGCCCGCGCTGATCGCCGCGATCGAGCACGTCGAGCTCGAAACCACCGAAGATTTCTTCGAACTGTTCGTCGACGGCTGCCAGTTCAAGCCGTTCCTCACGCCCGCAGATCCCGCCAAGGCAGGTGGCCGGCTTGTCGCCTGACCTGAGTAGCGACCACTAACCAAGGAAACCAAGGCCCCCGGAGGGGCCGTAGACATCCCATGCCCCAGATCACTGACCCAGCTGACTTCATCATCGTCGGCGAGAACGTCCACACCACGCGCATCATCCGGACCAAGGACCCGCGCATCGTCGACGGCCCCGACGGCCGCCAATCGATCGAGTTCATCGACGACCAGGGTGCGACGCGCTTCCTCCCGATCTCCGAGAAGGAGAAGGAGACGATGGAGTACTCCGAGGGCCGTGTGAAACACATGCGCACCGCCGTGCGCATCGCGATGGAGGAGCGCAGCGACGACACCGAGGTCGCGCTCGACTACATCAAGGCCGCCGCGCACCATCAGCTCGAACAGGGCGCTTCGTTCCTCGACGTCAACGTCGATGAGGTTTCGCTGAAGCTGCCGGAGCAGATCGAGGCGATGAAGTGGCTCGTGGGGCTGCTGGCGCCCTACAGCTCGGTGCCGCTGTCGATCGACTCGTCCAACGGCGAGATCATCGACGCCGGCCTTGAGGCGGCAGCCGCATTGAACGACACACCGCCGATGCTGAACTCCGCGTCGCTGGAGCGCATCGACGCGCTCGACGCCGCCGTGCACTACGGCAGCCCGGTGATCGTTACCGCGGCCGGCGCCGAGGGGATGCCGCAGAACACCGAGGAGCGCCTCGGATTCGCTACTCAGATGGTCGAAAACGCGCTCGCCAAGGGCATCGAGATGAACAAGCTCTATGTCGATCCGCTCGTCTTCCCGATCTCCGTCGACGGCGAGTTCGGCAAGCACTGCATCGATGCGATCGCAGGGATCCGCGAGCGCTTCGGGCCCGACATTCACATCACGGGCGGCTTCTCGAATGTGAGCTTCGGGCTGCCTGAGCGGCGCCTGATCAACGACGCCTTCTTCGTGATGGCGGTCGAAGCCGGAGCCGACTCGGGAATCATCGATCCGATCATGAACCCGCCGGCGCGTTCGCTGTCGATCGACCGCAACTCGACGCAGTTCCAGTTCGCGCACGATGTGCTCACCGGCGCTGATCGCCACTGCAAGAAGTACTTGAAAGCCGCACGCGCGGGCGAGCTCGAGCTGGCATAGGAGCCTTAGCGATGGCGACGTACCGCGTGCTCTCATGGGACGGCATCCCGGCGCAGGTCAAGGCCAAGGCGCCGGGCAGCCGTGCCGTGTCGGTGCAGCTGGATCAATGGTTCACCGAGCACGTCGACCGCGTGGCGATGCACAACGGTCAGTTCGGCACAGACGCCTATCTGGAGCAGTGGAAGTGGTCTGCCGACAGCGAGCGCGAGGGTGAGCCCGCGGACGTCGCAGCGGCGGTCGCCGCGGAGCTCGAGGCGGCCTGGCGGCCGCTGCGCGAGCGCTGGGAGCAGGGTGCGGACGTCCTTGACGAGCGGGCCACCTGAGCGCCTCATGACGCGCTTTCTCGTCGCACCGGATTCGTTCAAGGGAACTTTCTCGGCAAGCGAGGTCGCGGCGGCGATAGGTGAGGGCGTCCGTGATGCCGGCGCGGAGGCGGATCTCTGTCCGGTCGCCGATGGTGGCGATGGCACGCTGCAGGCGCTGCTGGATGCGCTCGGCGGGGAGTCCGTCGCGGCGAAGGTCCACGATCCGCTTGGCAGGGAGATCCAGGCCGCTTTCGGACTGCTCGGTGCAGGTGACACCGCGATCGTCGAGATGGCGCAGGCCTCCGGGCTGCATCTGGTGGCGCCGGTCGATCGCGACGCCGAGGCCGCAAGCACGATCGGCACCGGCGAACTGATCGCGGCGGCCTACGCCCGCGGCGCGCGGCGCATCGTCGTCACCGTCGGCGGCAGCGCGACGACCGATGGCGGCACCGGCGCGATAAGCGCGATCGAGGCGGCGGGTGGGATCGCAGGTGCGACGGTCGTGTGTCTCTGCGATGTCACGACCGAATTCGAGCGGGCGGCGGAGGTCTTCGCACCGCAGAAAGGCGCCGATGCCGCGGCCGTGGGACGGCTCACCGGCCGCCTGCACGGTCAGGCCGAAGCGTTCCCGCGCGACCCTCGCGGCGTACCGCGGACGGGCGCGGCCGGCGGGCTGTCGGGAGCGCTGTGGGCTTACTTCGGGGCTGAGCTGTCGTCAGGCGCCGATTGGGTGCTCGACGCTGTAGGTTTCGACGAGCGGCTCCGGCAAGTCGATGGTGTCATCACCGGCGAGGGGCGTCTTGACCGGCAGACATTCGAAGGCAAACTGGTCGGCACGGTGGCCGAACGTGTACATCGGGCTTCAATTCCGCTCCACGCGGTCGTAGGGTCTTCGGAGTTGTCATCTGAAGAACGCGACCAGCTCAGCCTTGCTTCGATAACGGAAGCGACCGACGTGGCCCAGATGCGCGCTGCCGGCAGCGCGATCGCGACGGCGCCGCTGCGCGGCTCATGACGATGCCTCTACCAGCACCGCTACGTGGGACACGCGCGACCGCTGTCGCCGCCGAGCTGCGCCGGATGATCCAGTCCGGTGAGTTGCCGCCCGGTACACGTCTGCGCCAGACGGAGATCGCAGAGCGCTACGGAGTCTCCACGACGCCGGTGCGTGAGGCGCTCACGGCGCTGTCACGGCAGGGTCTGATCAAACACGACACCCACCGCGGCGCCGTCGTGTTCGTGCCGTCGATCGAGGACGTGCATGAGAACTACGAGATCAGGATCGCGCTGGAGCCGCTCGCCACGCAGCTGGCGGCGGAGAATCTCACCGATCCCGAGCTCGACGAGATCGAGGCGATCACCGAGCGCTTCAAGACTCTGATGACGTCGATCCGCGCCGGTGGCGCAGTGCCGATCGAGTATGTGGTCCTTGACGGTGAGTTTCACAGGGCGATCGTGGCCGGCTCGCGGCGCCCGCGGCTGACCGAGATCATCGATGCGCTGCGCGACACCGCCGACGGCTATCCGCAGGTCGCCAATGCGCGACAGACCGACGGTTTCATGGAGCGGTCGCAGTCAGATCACGAGCAGATCACGACCGCGCTGCGTGCACGCGATGGCGAGCGCGCAGGACGGCTCGCGCGCGAGCATCTCGAGTTCGCGCTGTCGCGGCTCTAAGCCGTCAAACCGAGGCTCTGGCCGCGCTGTACGGCCTCGGCTCGGTTACGGACCTTCAGCTTGCGGAAGATCGAGCTGACGTGGTCCTTGACCGTGTGCGGGGACAGGAAGAGCTTGGCGGCGATCTGGTTATTGGTCGCGCCCGTTGCGACCAGGCCGAGCACCTCGCGCTCCCGATTACTCAGGCCGACGACGTGGCTTTGAGGCTCGAGCGGAATCCCGTTGGCGATCATCTGGACCGCCTTGCCGATCTTCGAGAGCGTCCAGTTCTTAGGAATGACGCCGACGGCGCCGACGGACTTGGCGGTGGTCATCGAGACCGCGCCGGCGGCCGACATCAGCAGCACTTGCGGCGGATGCGGCAGCTCGCGCAGGCTCCGGCACACGTCCATTCCGGACGACCCCGACACGCAGACATCGACAAGCGCGACATGGGGGTCGTAGCGATGCGCAAGCTCGATGGCGTCATCGGCACGACGCGCCGGCACACAGCGCTGCACCCAGGACTGGCGCCCGAGTAACGAACGCAGCCCCCACTGCACGATCTCGTGGTCTTCCACGACCAGTACGCGCACTCCGACACGCCCGTCCACTACTTCGACGAGGGCGCTTACATCGGTGAGGTGCGGTCGCTCTGGGGTCTCGAGGTCATCTGGCGTTGGTTGTGCGCTCATGCGGTGGCCGGTCTCCTTTTGACACGACCTCAAACACAGCGTGATCCGGTTAGTTGCGCAGCTTTGTCGTCACGTTTCCGAGCCCGGGGATCGTTACTTCGTAGTCCTCGCCGGCCGCGATCTCGAGCAGCGGTGTCGTCGAGCCCGTGATGATGATCTCGCCCGCGCGCAGCTGCTCGCCGCGCGCGTGCAGGGAATCGGCGACATGGCCGATCAGGGCGATCGTCTCGCCTGGTAGCGCGGCCGGGTCTTCGGCGACGGCGCGAAGTTCGCCGTTGCGCCGCACCTCCACGCGCTCTGGAAGGCTTGCTCCTGTCACGAATTCGCCGAGGACAACGTGTCGGTGGAAGATGTTGCCGGCTACGACGCCGGGCAGGTCGGACGGCGGTAGATCCAGGTCCACGAGCTCGATCGCAGGCGCGAGCGCCTCGATGCTTGCCTGCAGCACCGCCCTGTCTGCACCGACGGAGACATCGCTCCCCAGCCGCACAGCGAGCTCCGGCTCGAGTCGTGGCGCGGTCCAGCCGCCGATCGAAACCTCGTCGCCGTCCGTGACGACGCTGGCGCTCGTGAGGAATCCCACCAGCGCCCCGGTGGTGCCGAGGCTCTCCATGAGTGCCGCAGATCCGAATCCGATCTTCCAGCCGATCTGGGTGGCGCCGGCGGCGATGGTTCGGGCCCGAAGCTCCTGGAGTCCTGGGAGCCCCCCCTTGACTCGCGAGTCGTCCCAGACGTGCGCTTCGGCGGATCTCACACGATTTATATTAATTGATACGTTCTACACATGAGCGCCAACTCCCTTCACATTGCCAAGCCGGCCGTATTCGAGTACGCCGATGCCCACACCGAGCCGCTCGGCTCGGAGTTCGATGCCCTGCTGGCCGATACGCAGGCAACGGCCCCGTCGCCGACGATGGTCAGCGGTGTCTCGGAGATCCGGTTGCTCGAAGCGTTCATCGTTGCCGGGCAATACAAGAACGTCGTCGAGGTCGGCACGTTCACCGGTGCTGGCGCGATCTCGATGGCGGCGGTGATGCCTGAGGGCGGCCTCGTCACGACGATCGAAAACGACGAGATGCTCGCCGCCGTGGCCAAGAAGCACATCGACCTGAGCCCTCACAAGGACAAGCTCAAGCTGATCGTCGGCGACGCTCGCGAGGAACTCGCGAAGATCGACGGCCCGATCGATCTCGTCTACATCGACGCTTGGAAATTCGACTACTGGCACTACTACGAGACGGTGCTGCCGAAGCTCGCGCCGAACGGGATGATCCTCTGCGACAACGTCCTTTGGCGCGGCCGCGTTCTCGATCCGGCCAATGCCGATGACGACGAGACCGAAGCACTGGTCGAGTTCAACGAGAAGATCAAAAACGACAAGCGGGTCGTCAGCACGATGCTGACCGTCGGCGACGGCGTCAGCCTCATTCGCTTTGCGTAGCTGACCCGACTAGTACAGCGTACTGGTAACCTTGCCGCAATCGAGGGGATCCGAGGAGAGGGAGAGAGATTGTGACAGTCCAGTGGCAGTTGACTGTGGAGTCGACGGCGGAGTAGTACCGCTACCCCCGGCGCTGGGGAACGGATCGATGTTCAGCCGACCGTGGACTCGCTCCGGGAGCTGATCATCGATTGTGAGGAAGAGATGGACCGGGAGTGCCGTCTCCCGGAGCGCTTGGTCGACGCAATGGACGAGGCCGGGATCTTCCATACATGGCATCCGCGTGAGTTCGGCGGCCTCGAGCTGCACCCCCTCGATTACGGGCAGCTTGTCTACGAGGTCGAGTTGGCCAGTCGGCGAGCGGCCAAACCGGACGCCAGCTCGATCCGGAGCCTTGGGACCACCGAGTCTCACCAGATCAAGATCGGCCAGGCGGAGAGTGAGCTTCAGGCCGCATGGGAGTTCGCCAAAGCTGCGACGGCGGCGTCCTACGACCTGCTCTGCGAGAGCGATGCCGACCCTGCCGCGCTGCGCGAGCGTGGACTCGTGACCGCGCAGGCTGCTCTGCACGCAAGGCAGGTAGCCAAGAGGGTGTCGACCATGCTCTTCGACGTCGCGGGCGCCGATTCCCTGTTCACCGAGCGCGGGATCGCACGGCGCTTCCGCGACGTGCAGACCGCGGGCCAGCACTCGCTCCTGACAGACGACAACTACGCGCGGGTGGGCTTGTACTACCTGACGCGAGACCGTCCGGGAGGACCGGAGGTCCCTCCGGCGTTCGGCGCATAACTAGGCTGGCGGCCATGACCGCCATGAGCCAGCCGGACCTCGATCGGTTTGCCGATCTCGTCATCTCGTTCGGCGCCAACGTGCAGCCGGGTCAGATCGTCGGGATCGGCTCGGAGATCGGCAAGGAGGACTTCACGCGGGCCCTTGCGGCGTCGGCGTACCGGCACGGGGCGAAGTTCGTCGACGTCGCGTACTTCGACCTGCACATCAAGCGCGCACGCGTGCTCCACGCGGCGCAGGAAACGCTCGGGTTCGTTCCCTCGTGGTATGGGGAGCGAATCCTCGCGATGGGCGATCAGCGCGCCGCGCGGATCGGCCTCACGGGGCCTTCGTTTCCGGGGCTGATGGACGACCTCGATCCCGCGCGGGTCGGGCTCGATCAGCTGCCGATGGTCAAGGAGTCGGGGCAGGTGGTGAACGACGCGACGACCAACTGGACCGCAGTGCCGTGCCCGACGCCCGACTGGGCGCAGCTGGTGCACCCGGAACTCGATCCGGATGCGGCGTTTGCGAAGCTCGTCGAACAGGTGCAGCACGTGGTCCGACTCGACGAAGCCGACCCCGTCGCGGCCTGGACTGAGCGGATGGACACGCTCGTCGGCGCCGCTCAGCGTCTGACGGGGCTGCGCTTCGATGCGCTGCATTTCGTCGGTGACGGGACCGACCTCACCGTCGGGCTGTTGCCGAGCTCCCGGTGGCAGGCGGCGCGCTTTGAAACCGTTGACGGCATCGTCCACATGCCGAATCTGCCGTCCGAGGAGGTGTTCACCGCGCCGGATCCTCAGCGGGCCGAAGGGGTGGTGCGGGCGACGAAGCCGCTTGTCGTCGGTGGCGCGATCATCCGCGGGTTGGAGGTGGAGTTCGCCGGCGGGCGCGCGGTACGGATCGACGCCGACGAGAACGCCGACGTCCTTCGCGGCTATGCGGAGAAGGACCCGGGCGCCGCGTCTCTGGGCGAGGTCGCGCTGGTCGACGGCGACGGGCGCATCGGCGCGCTCGACACCGTCTTCTTCGACACGCTGCTGGACGAGAACGCCGCGAGCCACATCGCGCTCGGGATGGCCTACGCGTCGACGGTCGGTGAGGCCGACGCGGACAAGATCAACAAGTCGCAGATCCACGTCGACTTCATGATCGGCTCACCGCAGATGCACGTCTTCGGCGTGACGGGCGAAGCCGAAGTGCCTGTCCTGATCGACGGCCGCTGGCGGATCTGATCTGAACGCCGGCGCTTTCGGCACTTCCGACGGTGTGGGCCGAGTTCACGGCGTTACTCCCCTTCAACTCGGCCCAGGCCGTCGGTGTGACAAGGCACGGAGAGAGAGGGATTCGAACCCTCGGTCGAGATTACTCCCGACACACGATTTCCAGTCGTGCCCGTTCAACCGCTCCGGCACCTCTCCTGGACGGCCAGGGAGGCTAGCGATTAACGCCGCGCGGCCTCAGGCTGCGGAGTGGGGGCCCGGCTCGGGCGCATCGAGCCCGCTCTCGGGAATCGCGAACACGATCTGGTGCCGTGACAGCGACATGAACGCGTGATGGGTGCCGGGACCTTCGTGGCCGATCAGCTCGACGGTCACGTCGGTGACCGAGATGAAGTCCTTTTCGGTCGCGTTCAGCAGATCGGAGATGCGGCTGCGGTATCCGTCTCGCGCGAGCGTCAGCGTGCCCATGATGCGGTGGCGCTGAGTTTCCAGATAGACGCGTTCTTGGCGTTGCGAGATCACTCTTCGATTCTCGGCAACCGAGGCGCAAAGCTCAAGCTCTGGGCGCGTTAGCCTCACCGGATGCCCACCAAGCTCGAAGGTGCCGCACACGACCTGCTCGCGTCGGCCGTACCCGTAACGCTATCGATCCCCAGACGAGACGGGACCGTGCAGTCGGTCGTCATCTGGGCCCACGCCGAAGGTGGCGAGATCTTCGTCAACAGCGCCGAAGGGCGCGCATGGCCGGCGAATCTGCGCAGGGCGAAGACCGCGACGGTCACGGCGATCAAGGACCCGGGCGGCTACGTGTACGTCAGCGTCACAGCGAGGTTGGTCGCCGAAGCGGGGCCCGCGGAGTCGCTTGAGCACATCAACGAACTGGCGCACAAGTACTCGGGCAGCGATTTCCCCGAGACGCCCGGGGAGGTCCGCGTGAAGTTCACCTTGCGGCCCGAGCGGGTGACCTACACCGACATGACCGGCTAGGTCGTCTGCACGATCAGCACCGAGCAGGGAGCGTTGTGGCTCACCTTGTCCGGGACGACCGAGAGCACGAAGTGCTTTAGACCGCTCATGCCCTTGTTGCCGACGACGATCAGATCCGCGTTGAGTTCCGTGGCGATATCGATCAGTACTTTCGCGGCGCTGCCTTCGCGGGTGTGGGGCGTCACATTTACGCCCGCGTTCTTTGCGAGTTCCTCGGCGTGGGTCACACGCGCCGTGATTTCGTCGCGTGCGTTGTAGGCCCAATCCATGCCCGCGGCGATCGCTTCGGCCTCATTCTCGCGCTCCATCCGGCGCAGCGTTTCGGGCTCAAAGGCGGTGACGACGTGCAGTGTGGCGCCATTGGCTTGCGCGATCGCGATTGCTTCGTCGAGCGCCTTGTCGGCGCTTTCTGACCCGTCGGTGCCTACGACAATTGAGGTGAACACGTCGCGACCATAACCGGTTTGGGCGTCATCAAGTGTGTCTTTGGTTACGCGTCGCGGGCGCCGCGCTTGGCGCCCGCGCGTTCTTGCGTCAGAAGTAGTGGCGACGGCCGCCGACTCCTCGATCCATCGATCCGAGCAGCCAGAGGATCGCCCCGATGATGATTAGAACGATGCCGATGGTCCACAGGATCGCGCTGCTGAGCACGATTCCCAATACCAGGCATATGAGGCCGATGATGATCATGCCGCTGTTTACCCGGGGGTTGGCTGTGACCAAACGGACCGACGGTCCAGTGGCCAGCGACTCGCGTGTGAAGCTGCGCCAAAAGGCAGCCACTACTCTCGGCCTATGTCGCGCCCGATGAGTCGGATCCTGTCGAGTTCGCAGCTTGAGACGCTCGCTCAGCACGGAGTTGAACTCACGGCCGAACCTGGCGAAGTTCTGTTCCAGATCGGCGACAGCACCTACCCGTTCATCGCAATCATCGAGGGCGAGGTGGCGATTCTTGACGGCGCCGGCGCGGAGGTCGTGCGCCATGGAGCGTCCGGCTTCCTCGGCGAGATGAACCTGCTGTCCGGGCAGACCGTGTTCCTGACGGCAGTCGTCCGCTCGGCGCTCCGTTACATCGCGGTTGAGCGAGAGACCCTGCGGCAGCTGCTCTTCGAAGACAGTGGGCTGTCCGATGTACTTCTTGCGGCGTTCATAGCGCGGCGGGAGTTACTGCAGACACGGGAGGGCATCGGGATGGAGATCATCGGTCCCCGAGACTCCAGTGACACTCGGCGGCTCACCGACTTTGCGAGACAGCAGCGACTCCCCTTCACGTGGACCGACCCACGGCGGGACGCTGAGGCCAAGCTGCTCATCGAGGCGCTCGAGGATGAGCAACTGCCGCTTGTGCGTCTGCCGGGGGGAGTCGATCTGTACCGACCGACCAACGGTGAGCTCTCGCGAGCACTTGGCGTCGGCCTCGAGCTCGCTGAGCGGGAATCGGTGGACCTCTTGATCGTCGGCGGCGGCCCAGCCGGTCTCGGTGCCGCTGTGTACGGCGCTTCGGAGGGCCTCGACACGCTTGTGATCGAGAGCACGGTGATGGGCGGCCAGGCCGGCTCATCACGGCGCATCGAGAACTACCTCGGCTTTCCGGCTGGCATCAGCGGAACCGAGCTTGCGAGTCGAGCGATCACCCAGGCGCGCAAGTTCGGGACGCGGACGGCGACCCCGTACCGTGCCGAGGCGCTCGAGCCGGGGGCCGAAACTCATACGGTCCGGCTGGACGGCGGCGTCGAGGTCACCGCGCGCTCGGTCGTGATTGCGACCGGTGCGGAGTATCGGCGGCTTCCGGTCGAAAACCTCGACCAGTACGAAGGGATCAGCATCTTCTATGCCGCCGGGCCATTGGAGGCCCAGACCTGTGGGGCGCAGCGGGTTGGCATCGTCGGAGGCGGCAATTCGGCCGGGCAGGCGGCTGTCTGGCTCGCTCGGGGAGGGGCACTTGTCACGCTCCTGCACCGCCGTGCGGACCTACGGGAGACGATGTCCAGCTACCTGATCGACGATCTCGGGCGCTTCGGCGTCTCCGTCCGCGATCACAGTGAGATCACCACGCTCTACGGCGATGACGGTCAACTCGAAGCGGTCGCCCTCAGCGACGGCGAGCGCCTCCCGCTGTCGTTCCTGTTCTTGTTCCTTGGCGCATCGCCCTGCACCGATTGGCTGGGGGACGTCTGCTCCCGCGACGACGACGGGTTCATCCTCACGGGCTCCGATGCAGGTGCTTCCGGTCTCCTGGAGACCAGCATCCCTGGCGTATTTGCGGTCGGCGACGTGCGGGCAGGATCGACCAAGCGCTGCGCGACCGCCGTGGGCGAGGGCGCGGCCGCGGTTCGCTACGTACACGAGCGCGTGGCGGCTGCAGGCGCGTCCAGTTGACGGTCCCGACTCAGCTCACGAAGCGATAGCCCATGCCGGTCTCGGTCAGCAGGTGCTGCGGGCTCCCTGGATCGAGTTCGAGCTTGCGGCGCAGCTGTCCGACGTACACGCGTAGGTAGTGGGCCTCAGTCTCGTAATCCGGTCCCCACACCGTCTGCAGTAGCTGGCGATGGGTCATCAGCTGGCCTTCATGGCGGACGAGGACCTCGAGCAGGTACCACTCGGTCGGCGTGAGCCTGATCGGCCGCCCGTCGCGGTCGGTGGCCTGTTTGGCCGCGAGGTCGACGGTGAAACTGCTCGTCTGCACCACGGGAAGTTCCTCGGACGTCGGTGCGCGCCGCAGTGCCGCTCGCAGACGGGCCAGCAGCTCGTCCATCCCGAACGGCTTGGTTACGTAGTCGTCAGCGCCGGCATCGAGGGCGAGCACCTTGTCCTGCTGGTCGGTGCGCGCCGACAGGACGATGATCGGCGTGTCCGTCCAGCCACGCAATCCCTCGATGACAGCGACGCCGCTCATGTCCGGCAGCCCCAGGTCGAGGATCACGACATCGGGAGTGTGGAGCGATGCGGCGGCCAAGGCCGCGACGCCTGTCGCGGCGGCGTCCACCACGTATTTGCGCGTACGGAGATTGATGACGAGCGTGCGCAGCAGGCCCGGGTCGTCATCGACGACGAGTGCACGCGTCATGCCGTTGGCGGCGCGTTGGCCGACGACGTATCGCCCCGCGCCACCGGCAGTCGTAGGCGCATCGTGAGCCCGCCCCCTGGAGTCTTGTCGGCCACCGCACCACCGCCCATCGCCTCCATGAACCCGAGTGCGACGGTGAGCCCAAGGCCGACGCCGTTCGTATTTGAGTCATCGAGGCGCTGGAATGGCTCAAAGAGCAGACTGCGCTGGCTGAAGGAAACGCCGGGCCCATGGTCGGCGATCTCGATCTTGGCGCTCTTCTCGCCGGCGATCGCTGTGATCTCCACGGGCTCGTCGCTCGCGCCGTGACGCAGAGCGTTGTCGATCAGGTTTGCCAGGACCCGTTCGAGCAAACCACGATCCGCCTCGAGGAGGGGTAGGTCCTCGGCCACGTCGAGACGGACGCCTCCGGGCGCGCCGGGCACGGTGAGGATCGCGGCGCTGACGACTTCTGCCAAGGCAACCGGTTCGAGCTGCACGCTCAACATCCCCGCCTGCAGCCGACTCGCGTCGAGTAGGTTCCGGACTACGGAATCGAGATGGTCGGCTGAGGCCTCAATCGTGGCAAGCAGCTCCGCTCGCTCTTCGTCTGACCACTCAACGTCGGTCTGCCGCAAGGTGCTGACGGACGCCTTGATGCCTGCGAGCGGGGTTCGTAGGTCGTGACCAACCGCGGCCAGCAGGGCGGTGCGTTGACGGTCAACCGTGGCCAGGGTCTTGGCTTGCTTGGCCCGCTCGCTGAGTTGCAGGCCCTCATAAGCGGTCTGGGCGGCGCCCGCCAGCGCGTGCAGGACGCGCTGATCTTCGGCAAAGAGGCCCGGCCCACGCCCGACCATTCGCATCGTGTTGCCGATCGGCACGTCGAAGCGCATCGGGGCTTCCTTCCCGGGTGGCGCCCAGCCAACCTTCTCGACGTCGACCCATTCCTCGCTGCCTCGCTCGCGGAGCTTCAGCGCGACGCTCTCCATGTTGAAAGTCTCGCGGGCCTGGTTGAGAACACCGCGCAGACCCTCGAGCTCTTCGAGATCTCGGCCTGCGAGCCCCGAGAGGATTTCGGCCTGCTCGCCGGCCTCTTCGGCCGCCCGTGCCCTACGGGTCGCCAGCTCCACTGCCCCGCTGACGACGCCGGCGACGACGACGAACACG
Source organism: Baekduia sp. (assembly GCA_035554055.1). GTDB lineage: Bacteria > Actinomycetota > Thermoleophilia > Solirubrobacterales > Solirubrobacteraceae > Baekduia. The sequence goes on from DATMIZ010000025.1 coordinate 39,286, forward strand.
ATCAGTGACACGGCCTGATCGACGTGCGCGATCGTCAGTGTGTGTAGCGGTGTGACGAAGTAGTAGTTGATGAGCCCGGCCGCCACCACGGCACTCAGGAGGGCGACGACCATGCCGCCGACCAGCGCGACCGTCACCACGGCCAGCAGGTACAGCAGGACCTGGCCTTCCAACGACAAGTCTCCGCCAATCTCCTGCAGCGCGAGCGTCAGCAGCGGCAGACCGGCCGCGGCAAGAGTCAGACCACTCATCTGGCGTCGGCGGCTGAAGCTCCCCGGGCGCCGCGGCGCCCGCTCGGTCGATACGTCCTCATCGAGGAGATCAGCGTCGCGCACGTACTCGATGAGTTTCATCGCTCCACCTCGATCGAGTCGAACTCAGTGGCGGCGGGGGGCGGTGCGAGATCGAAGTTCCCTTCGTGGGAACCGTCTGGCGCGCCGAGAACCCACGGCACGCTGGTGACCGCCACAGACGCCTCGAAGAGGAGCCGGCCTTTCAGGCGCAATGCTGTCTGGTTGTGCAGCAGGTTTTCCCACCAATGCTCGACTACATATTCGGGGATGATGATCGACACGAAGTCGCCAGGATTCTCGCGCCGTAGGTGACGGATGTAGCGGAGCACCGGTCGCACGGTTTCTCGGTAAGGGGATTCGACGACCACGAGTGGCAATGGCATTCCGCGCTCCTCCCATTGCCGTGACAGGGGATTGTCGCTGCCCTCGGCTGAGATGGTCACCGCGCGTAGCGTCTGCGGGGCCGTCGCCTGGGCGAAGGCAAGGGCTCGGAGCGTCGGTGTCAGCAGGTTCGCGACCAACACGACCACATGGACTCTCCCTGGCAGTGCCACGCCCGAGACGCTCGGCGCCAGCCGTCTGTTGACTGACTTGTAATGCCGGCTCACAGATTTCATGGCGAAGAACAGGATCGGGGCGGCGACAACCACGATCCAGGCGCCCTGGGCGAACTTTGTCACCAAAACGATCACGAACACAATGCCCGTGGCCGCTGCTCCCAGCGCGTTGAGCGCCTGCTTGCGCCGCAGGGAGCCACGCTTGTCCGGATCAGTTGCCCGCAATTCGCCTGACCAGTGTCTGACCATGCCGGCCTGGCTGAGGGTGAACGACAAGAACACGCCGAGGATGTAGAGCTGGATCAACCTGGTGACCTCCGCGTTGAACGCGACGATCAAAACGGACGCGAGCCCGGCGAGCAGAACGATTCCGTTGGAGAAGACCAGCCGGTCGCCCCGGTGCGACAGCTGGTGGGGCAGGTAATTGTCGCGGCCGAGCAACGATGACAGCACCGGGAAGCCGTTGAACGCGGTGTTGGCTGCAAGTACGAGGATCGCGGCTGTAGAGGCCTGCAGCATGTAGAAGGGCACCGTGTTTCCGAACGACGCCAAGCCGAGCTGGCTGAGCGCGGTCTTCTGTTGGTAACCGGCCGGGGCGCCGACGATGTCGGCCACGTTCTCGGCCATGTGGACGTGACCGATGATCGCAAGCGCCGTGATGCCGACGAACATCGAGATCGCCAACGCACCCATGACGGTCAGCGTCATCGCCGCGTTGCGGCTCTTTGGCGGCTTGAAAGCGGGGACACCGTTGGACACCGCCTCGACTCCTGTCAGGGCGGTGCAGCCTGAGGCAAAAGCTCTTGCCATGAGAAAGATCGTGAACAGACCACCGATGTGCGCGGACTGCTTGATCGTGTAGTCGGCGCTCTCGACTGTCAGCCCGCCCGAGGCTGCCTTGGCAAGTCCCACGATCAGCAGCGCGTAGATCGCGACCACGAATCCATAGGTCGGGATCGCGAAGGCGCGCCCGGACTCCTTCACACCGCGCAGATTCACCATCGTCAGCAGCACGACGAAGCCCAGCGAGAGACTGACCGCATGAGATGCGAGAGACGGGATCGCGCTGGTGATCGCCGCGACGCCCGCAACGACCGACACTGCCACCGTCAGGACGTAGTCGATCAGCAGGGAAGAGGCCGCGACGAGCGATGCGTCTTCGCCGAGATTCTCCCGGCTTACCGCGTATGCGCCGCCGCCGTTGGGGTAGGCCCTACAGGTCTGGCGGTAGGACGCCACGACGATGACCAGCAGCAGGACGACACCCCCCGCCAGCCATGGGGTCAGATACAGAAGGCTGAGACCGCCGAGACAAAGCACCAAGATGATCTGCTCGGTCGCGTAGGCGACCGACGAGAGCGGATCCGAGCAGAAGACCGGAAGCGCAATGCGCTTGGGTATCAGCTGTTCGTCAAGGCGATCGCTTCGCAGCCGTTCACCAAGAACCGTCCGTGCAAATGCGCCAGCCATCGAAGACATGACCAGGTTCTACGGGCGCAGCCGACCTCCCGGGGCGATTTTGACGCGATTTTTACGGCGGTTGTGCTGATCCGCTGGCAGCACTAGTTGTATTGACGATTGCGTCGGGGTCCCCTACAGCCGCGGGTCGACGGGCTCGCTCTCGAGCGCCAGAACACCGAATACGCACTCGTGAACTCGATAGAGCGGTTCCTGTCGCACGAACCGTTCGAGCGCCTCGATTCCCATCGCAAACTCACGCTGTGCGAGCGACCGCTTCCGGCCGAGTCCGCGTGACCGTAACCGTTCGATTTGGCCGGGATCGGTGTACTCGGGTCCGTAGATGATCCGCAGGTACTCGCGGCCGCGGCACTTGATGCCGGGCTGAACAATGCCCTTGCGGCCGCTGGCGACGAAGCCCATCGGCTTGACAACCATCCCCTCGCCGCCGGCTGCGGTGAGTTCCTCCCACCAAGCAACACCCTCGGCTTCCGCGACGGCGTCG
>DATMIZ010000026.1:0-6671 GCA_035554055.1 Baekduia sp.
CTTGCGCTTGTCGTTGTATTCGAGGTTCGCGCCCCGGCGCGGCTCGAAGGCGGGCGCAGTGCTCTTGGCTGCAGCAGCATCACCGGGCGCGGTTACCGGCTGAAGGGAGCCGGGAGGCGCGAATGCGCCGGCGGCCAGAAGCGCGCAGGTGATCGGAGCGATCGCGTATGTCTTGCGTGAGGACATAGATAGGCACGGTCAGGTGAGCGCCGTGCCTCCCTTGGCCCCTGCGCCCCTGTTCCTGATTATCGGCACAGTTGACGCGAACTATCGAGCGATTGGCCAACCGTACTAGTGAAATCTGGCTTTAGGCCTGGGAAAACTGGACGGTCTAGGCGCATTGGTCGGGGGCGTCCAGGCCGGCGCGCGGAGATGTCGTCCTTGGCAAGAGCACGGTGGGCCTACTTGGCTCGTTGTTCGGATACGGTCCGCCGATGGACCAGATCGAGCGGCAACGCGAGTCCGCCGGGGACTCAAGCGACGCGATTCACCGGACGGTCCTAGAAGCCGCGCAGCCTCGTCGGGGCCTTTCCTGGCTCGACATCGGCTGCGGCACCGGTGACGTTCTGCGCCTCGTCGCCGAGCGGTACGAGCCGACATCGCTCGCGGGGATCGACATCATCGACTGGCTCGCAGACGACCTGCGCGATCGCGTAGCGATGCACGTCGGGCCGGCCGAGGAGACTGCGCGCACCATCGAGCCTGTTGACCGCGTGCTGCTCGTTGAGACGATGGAGCACCTGGAAGCGCCCTGGGCCGTCCTGCGAGCCGCGGCAAGCGCCGTGCGGCCGGGAGGCGTGCTGGTGCTGAGCACGCCGAATATCGCGACGCTGCGTCACCGCCTCGAACTATTAACCACGGGGCGGCTCACGTCTTTCCGGCCCGATAACGCGCCGCACCTGCAACCCGTCCTGCCGCATGTCGCCGCGCGCGTCTTGGCCGACGAAGGGCTCGAGCCCGGGCCGCTGCGCTACGCGCACCCCGACATGCTCCCGAAGGCTCCGGGCAGACTATGGCCAGCGTGGGCGGCGAGGCGCTGGCCGCGCCTGGCGTGCATCAGCGTGATCGTCACAGCTAGTTTGCCGCGGTCGTGATGATCGCGATCGTCTGAACAGGCGATCCGGTCCGGGCCGTACTACAGCGGCAATGTGTACTTCTTACCTCCGAAGATGATCGTCACGCCGGAGGTGCCGCTTGGTGCTGTCGACTGATGCGATCCGCTCTTAAATCCGTGCGTGGGACCGTTGCCGTACTGGTAGCTGAAAGGCAGGTTGCTTGAGAACGAGTACTTGAGATGCTTGCAGTTCCAGGTGACCGTCACCGTGATGACGAGCTGCTTGTAGCGGTACGTGTATGTGCGGGTGAACGGCCCTTTGTATTGGCAGCTGGATGCGTCCTTGTGTCCGTGCCAAGGCCAACCCCACCAAGAGTTGTTGTGGGAGCTTCCGCCTAATCCGGAGGTGGCCATCACGACACCGGCGCTTGACGTGAGGATTGCGCCTGCTGCGAGCGCCGCCACGGCGAAGTTCATAGGGCCGGCGATAAGACGGCGCCGGGACCGGGCCGAGCCGATGGCGGCCATTCGGACGCGCTCTCGAAGCTCGTTGCGTCGCGAGGGCTCGATCGTGGCTTTGCCCGCTGACAGTCGTCCGGCGATGTCTGCGAGATCCTCAGGAATCCGGTCGTCGTTCTTGCTCATCTCACACCCTTAGACGAACGAGACGCTTCAAATTTGATCGGATGTCCAGAAAAGTTGTTAAACGCGCTAGCCGACCGTGCTGCGCAGGTGGCGCAGCCCTCTATAGAGACGGCCTTCGATCGTGCTCTGGCGTTCCCCGAGTAGATCCGCGATATCACGGAGCGAGAGGTCTCCGCCGAACCTGAGCGCGACCACCACTCGCTCATCTTCAGGCAGGTCCTGGAGCGCGCTCCTCAGCGCATCGCGGTCGGTCACCGCGGCGACGCCGTCCTGGGGAGCTTGGACCGTTCTTACCCGGCCCATGGCGCGTGTCTCGGCGTCCTTTCGGCGAGCTATGTCGCGGAGACGGTTCATCGCGATCGAATAGAGCCACGTCTTCTGCCCCGACTCGCCGCGCCATCCTCTGCGAGCGGTCAGCACACGTTCAAACGTGTCCGCGACGATGTCCTCCGCCAGCGCCCTGTTGCCTGTCTGGTAGGTGAGAAACCCGAGCAGGCCGTCGGCATGCTCGCTGTAGAGGCGATCAAAGGCCTCGGAGTCCATGCCTCGTCTCATCCGGGCACCGTCAGCGCTTGCTTGGACAAGAAGACCCTGGCGGCCCGCCGCGTCTTCGGACCGCGCTTACCGCGTAGGGCGAACGCAAGGGCGCGGACATCGGGATCCCCGGGATTAAGATGGAGGGCCGTCGCTGCCTCCGCGCGTGCGTCCTGGCCCTTGGCTGCCTTCACGGCCGCCAGCGCGCCATGTAACTGCCAGTTGTCCGGATCCTTGGCGAGCCCAGCTTGCAGGCTTGCCTGTGCGTGTCGGTAGTCGCGTGCGCGGATCTCACAGAGGGCCTTCACCTGCCACGGCGGCGAGCGCGTACCGAGGACGTCGATCGAGTCCTCTGCAAATCTTGTTGCCTGTGCGCAGTCCCCAGAGGCGAAGGCCTCGGTGGCGTCGTTCAGACGGGTTTGCGACGCGGCCACCAGGCCCGGCGCGACGCAGGCGGCGATGACGACCACCCCGATGGCCGCAGCGAGTCCGGAGTGTGCGAAGCGAGGGGCCGCCACTTGGGTCTGCGGGCGTGCCAGCGCGAGTCCCCCGAGGGCCAAGAGCCACAGCGTCACCGCGGGCATCTCCCAGTCCCAGTCGACGCCGGCATGAAGCATCCAGGCGATCGCGGCACTGAAGATCACGGCGTACAAGGCGCGGTCGCGCCCGCGCCCGAATGGCGCCAGACCCAGCAGGAGCCCGACCATCGTCAGCAGGACGAGAGCGAGCCCGAACAAGCCAAGCTCCCCGAGCGTCTCGATATAGAGAGAATGGCCGTCGACGATAACGCTGGGGCTCGCGCGTTCCTGGTACCAGAGGATGTCGTAGGTCTCGGCGCCGGTGCCCGTAAGCGGTTTCCTGTCAAACCCGTCAGTTGCTGCCGACCATGCCTCGAGGCGACCTTGGTTCGACGAGCTCGCGAGCCTGTCACGGACCTCCAAGCCGGTGGTGGCAGCGCGCTGGTTGACGAACTGGTCCCAGCGGTCGGCGATCTGGCCCGGCGCTCCGAGCCCCACCGCTGCGATAACCGCGACGATCGCCGTTGCCGCGGCAAAACCGCTGATCAACCTTCGGTAGCGATCGATCGGTGACTCCTCGCCCTCGAGCAAGCGGTCGAGTAGCAGAAGGACGGACCGCAGCGCGATTGCCAGGATGACGCAGCCGATCACTACGGTCGCGAGGTGATGGCCCTGATCCAGCGCCGCCGACGTGTTGACATCCTCGGCGGACAGAGCGGTGGAGTCGTATGCCACCTTCATCGCGATCGCCGTCGACGGCAGAGTCGCGATCAGCGCCGACAGCAGGCCTCGCGGTCGCCCCGAGACGATGTACAAGCCAAGGCCGATCACGGCGGCGGCCATGGCTCCGCGCGAGTACGTCAGCAGCAGCGTTGTGCCGATGACCGGTAGCGCGGCCGATGCAAGCACGCGCACGACCCGGGAGCCGTCGGCAGCGGCGAGGTGCATGCATAGGATCGCCGCGATCGCGCACAGGATCCCGAGGGCGTTCCAGTACGTGAGCGGATAGGCAAGCCGACCTCGGGCCTGCGACGACTCAGCGACGGCCAGGATGTCGGGCGCGACGCGCGTAAGGAGCGCGACGGCAGCGACAGCAACCATCGACAGAGCGACGACGCGAAGCAACCAGGACAGCCGCAGATAGGAGCGCCCGATGGATGCGAACAGCAGGAAGACCAGCAGGTAGAGCAGGTCGCGCTGAAATCCGATTAGCGCGCGCCCGGGCGCATCGGACCAGAACTGGGACAGCAGCGCCCACGCGGCCAGCCCGGCGAGCCCCGCGGCCGGCACCAGAGTCTGTGGACCGAAGGCGGCCAATGGTTGCTCGGCGAGACTCAGACGGGCAACGAGCGCGATTGCGACGGCCATCGCTCCGAAGGCGACGGAATCAGGGAAGAACCCACCCGAGTTGAAACTGAAGAAGAGCGTCAGTGCCGCCGGCACACAGATCAAAGCCGCTACAGCGATGCGCGCGGCGATCTCCTTGCTGCGTCCCGTGTCGTCCGCCCGCGCACGAAGAACCAGAAGGGCGCCAAGCAGCAGAATTGCGAAGACCAACACGATGCCCACGGCACCCACCGCGCTGACGATCCCGTATACAGCAAGCGCTCCCACCGCGGCCAGCGGCAGCAAGCGTATGGAACCGGTAGTCGTGATCGATGAGCGCATGTGCCTGGGGCTACGGTCGAGCATGGAGGCCGCGGCCCCGGACCGGCTGCCGATTGTTCGACGGCCGAGCCTACCTACGTCGACTATTCGGTGAGGTTGCTCGTGGGTCTTACCTTTTGACGTGCCGGGCGAGAGTAGGGTGTCGGCGTGTCTTCGCGCGCTCGTCCTCTCGCAAGTGACGGGCGCCCGATATTTCAGGCATTCGGCTTGCGTTTGATCACAGATCTGGAGCTTCCCGGAAGTTGGACTACTCCAGAGTCACAGCCGCACCATCAGCTGACGATCGAACTGGATGCGTCGATTCCGGAAACCGCCCCGGGGGCGGTCCTACAGTGGTCGGCTCCGATCGACGGAAGTCGATTCAGCATGGACCGCTCTCGCGACGGATCTTTCATATTTCGTCACGGCACCGGCCGACATTTGCTGTCCGCCGACTTGAAGGCCCTGCGCTGCGCTCCGGTGGACGACGAAGATCCGGCTTGGTTGAGGATCCTGCTCGATTCCGTGCTGATGAGCGTGGCCTTGCTTGCGGGCCATGAAGGGCTGCACGCCGGCTCAGTGTTGATCGACGATCAAGCCGTCGCTATTACCGCCAGCGCCGGTGGTGGTAAGACGACGCTGATACATGAACTGCGCAATCGCGGTCATGCGTTGTTAGCGGATGACATCACGATCTTGGACGGCAGGGTCGCGGGGTCTCCGCTAGCCATTCCCGGACCTCCCGTGATGACGCTCCCCGACAAGCTCACCGGCGAAGCCGTGGTGCTGATGGATCTTCCCGGAGAGCGGTGGATCGCCGCTGAGGTCTCCGGGGCAGCGGCGCCGCTCCGGACGATCGTCAACCTCGACAGGAGGCCCGGAGTCGCCACCATGATCGGGCCGGAGCCCGATCTTCTAGGGCTGATGCTGGGTGCGTTTCTGAACTTACCTAAAACCGAGAAACGAATTGCATCGCGGTTCGAACTTGCCTCGCGCCTCGCGAGCTCGTGTCAAATATTGCGTATCACGGCAGATCCATCAATAACGCCGGCCGAGTTGAGTTCCTTGATTGAGTCGGCCCTCGATCGGTCATGATCGGGATTTCCTCCGGAGTCGTACGCGGTAGACGGCAAGGCATCCCGCGGGAAGCCGCAGAAGTAACCGCAGCCATCGCAACGGATAGCTGGCGACGAGGCCGACACGTCCTCGGCGGGCGAGAGGCATCCACCATCTCATGAACGCACGGTTGGGAAATAGCTCGCGCCAGATGATCCGTAGCTTTTCCGCGCGGGGAGCCGACATCAGGTCGTTCAGGCCTTCCGCAACAGGTACCTGAGCCACTCTCAGGTCAAGCCTCCAAGATCCGGCGTCGGGAAGACTCAGCCGCGCAGCCAGCTGCTTGCTCTCTGAAAGAAGACGGATGCCGGTCGCGAAAGCGTCCATGCCATCGAGTTGGTCTGCAAGATCAGCGGCTGCTTGCCACTCCTCCAGCGACGCGATTCTCGCCGCACGAGCGAGATCCTCGAGCGGCTTTCCCTCGACATGGTGAACGGCGTGGAGTGCAATGTGCATCAAAATCGCCGGACGATCCGGGACTCGGACCGTCCGGCCGCCCACGTCCTGACTCTGCGCCCGCGTCCACAGCATCTGCCACACGACGGCGGGGTCAGCGTCAAGGCCGTGCAGTGTGCTGTGGAGATCGATGTTCTCGTGGCCGCGTATGAACCCGGTGCCGGCCTGCGATTCCATACGGGGGTGATCTAGCGGGCCGAGATAGTTGTGGAAGCCGAGCTCCTCCAGCGTCGAGACGGCGCGATCCCAGTCGGCGGGTGAGATCAAGAGGTCGCTGTCACCGTAGCCTCGAACTTCGCCGGGATAGAGCCAGCGTCCGATGACGGGACCCTTCACGAGCATCACGTCGATCCCCTGCGACTCGAAAACATCGACTACGTCGGCAGTGACCTTGTCGATAGCCAGCGCCCACATTGCCTGCTGCAATAGGTCCGGCGACAGGCTCATCGGCAGATCATCTGCGATTTCTTACCGACGACGCCTGTGAAGCGGCCCCGATCACTCCGGCAGCGACAGCTTCGGCAAACCGACGAGGCGTAAAGTCGGCGGCGCGCCGCTGCCCGGCTTGGGCGATAGATCGCGCGAAGTCGCGGTCTTGCAGGAGACTCGTGATGTTCGTTGCCAGGGCCACCGGGTCACCGAAACGCGATAGCACTCCATCGACGCCGTCGGAAATGATCTCGGTTGGTCCGCCGTCGGCG
>DATMIZ010000027.1:0-10741 GCA_035554055.1 Baekduia sp.
GGGGCAGGCGGTCACCTCAGCGCTCGACACCGCTCGCCGGATCGCGGCACGAGGGGGAGACGCGGTCGTGGTCATCGACAGCCTTGACGCTCTTCCGGCCGGTGTCGCACGGCGTGCGCTCGCGACGGCACGCAACCTGACAGACAGCGGTTCGGTGACGGTCATCGCCACCAGCGCGGAGCCTGTCGGAATCGAGACGACGCTGATCACGCTCGATCCTGCGGCTGCCCGCGCCGGACTGCCGGCGCTCGATCTCGGTCGCTCAGGCACGATGCATGACGGGCTGCTGCTGACCAAGGCGGCGGTGGCCAAGAACCTGAAGGAGCGTGCCGCCGCACTCGGGGTTGCTGCGCCGACGGTCGATGCGGGACCTGACGCTGTGGCGACGCCGGCGGCCGCGAAACCGGCCGCGAAGAAGCGGGCGGCCAAGAAGCCCGCGGCGAAGCGGGCGCCTGTGAAGCGGCCGGACGCCAGAACGAAGCCGGAGCTGGCCTAGCGACCGGGCTTAGCTGGGGGCGCGGCGGCCTGAATAGGCGACGCGCCCCCAGCTGGGCTCGGGCGCGAGGTCGACGGGCTCGCCGTCGCGCTCGGGCTGCACATAGACGAAGCCCTCGCCCTCGTCGTCCCAGCGGACGTCGAGTTCGCCTTCCTTGACGCGCTGATCCAGCCACGCTGAGCGGAAGACGAGCCGCCGTAGCCAATGGACCAGTGAGCGATCGCTCGGGCCGACGAGTTCGGGCCAGCAATCGTTGACGTGCTCGCCGAGACCGGAAGCCGGGTCCTGCACCTCGCCGTTGACGGCGAGGTTGACGAGATCCTCGAGCTCATGGTCCTCGAGGCGCGAGCCTACGAAGCCGAGCTTTAGCGCGGCCTGTTCGCAGCGCTCGTTGAAGTCGCGCTCGTTGAAGGTGAAGCGGAGCTCTCCGTATTCGAGTACGAAGTCATCTCCAGAGTCGTAGTTGCCGCGGCGGGTTAGGTCCATGTCTCGTGATTGGCTCGGGGCGGCGTCGTGCACGCCCTTTGACCAATCGTCGGCATCCTAGGTGCGGATCCTTTGCGCCGGACGGCATGAAACGCGACTTGCACGCGGCTTTGCAGCGCGCAGGCAGAGATCCACGCGGGCGGGGGCGAATTTTCCGCCCGTCCGTCCTATGGAGGTCATGACAGAACAACAGCTGGGGACGATCCTGGTCGTCGAAGACGACAAGGCGACACGTACGTTTCTCGCCGACAATCTCGCGGCCGACGGGTACGAGCCGATCGATGTCGATCATGCGCGGGCCGCGCTCGGGATGCTGGAGACGCGCTTTCCGGACGCGGCGATCCTGGACATCGGTCTCGAAGGAGGGCCGTCGGGCCTGGATCTGCTGACGGCGATTCGCGGCGCTGACGGCGTCGCCGGCAAGATCAACTCGGCGCTGCCCGTCCTCGTGCTCAGCGGGCGCGCCGACGAGCTCGACCGGCTGCGAGCATTTGAACGCGGCGCGGACGACTTCTTACCGAAACCCTTCAGCTACGCCGAGCTGAGGGCCCGGCTTGCTGCGCTGCTGCGCAGAGCCGAGCACGCGGCGAGCCCGGGGCGGCTGCGCGTCGGGGCGCTCGAGCTCGATCCCGCATCGCGGACGGTGACGGTGTCCGGCATACCGGTCGAGCTGTCACAGAAGGAGTACGCGTTGCTGCGTGCGCTTGCGGCTGCACCGACGCGGGTGTTCACCAAGCAGGAGCTTCTCAAGACGATCTGGGGCTACAGATCGATCGGCACTACACGCACGCTCGACTCGCATGCCTGCCGCCTGCGCGGCAAGCTGGCGGTCGGCGATCGGCGTTTTGTCGTGAATGTGTGGGGCGTCGGATATCGGTTGGTCGATGCTGTCGTGCCGCCAGCCGATGCCCTAGGTCCTGCCGCGTCGCCACGTCTGGCGGTTGGGGCATGAGTTCGCTCGCCGTGCTCGGGCTCGGCGGGTGGCTCTGTGTTGCCCTACTTCTCATCAGGCGTCACCGCGAGCGCGAACGGCTGCTGAACGCCTGTCATGAGGTTCGGGGTCCGCTCACGGCCTTGCACTTGGCGGTCCATGCGTGCGCTCGGCGCGGCGAGCTGTCACCGCGGCGCGCCGCGTCCGTGGAACTGGAACTGCGCCGCGCAGGTCTGGCACTCGACGATCTTGCCGGCCGCCAGGCTCGCTCCGGTGAGGTCGACGTCGCCGAGCTGCTCACACTCCAGGTACAGACGTGGGCAGACGTGGCGGCTGCGCACGGGGCGTCGTTGGATGCGCGCGTCGAGTGCACCGGATCGGTCGTCAAGGCCGATGGATTGCGGTTGGCTCAGGCAGTTGGAAACGTCTTGGCCAATGCGATCGAGCACGGCGGCGGCCGCGTCCGCCTGCGTGTCCGACGCATCGAAGACCGGATCGTGGTCGAAGTCTCCGACGACGGGCCGGGACTCCCGGCGACGGTGGCGTCACTGGCCCGTGGCGCGCGTCGTCGCGGAGCGCGCGGGCGCGGGCTGAGGATCGCCGGCCGGGCACTGGCGAGCGACGGCGGGCGCCTACGCTCGCTGCCGTCTGCTCGTGGTGCTCGGCTGGCCCTCGAACTGCCGGTCAGAGGCGCCGCTTCGCCGCAGGTCGCCGATCTCGCATGACGCGTGCGCGCCGTGCGGTGCTGCTGATCGGACTGGCCTTGGTCCTCGGTGCCCTGTCCGCAGCGGACATGGGCGGTCGAGAACGCGCGCTGCAGGCCGCCCTGAAACCTCTGGTTGACGTCACCGTCGCACGCGAGGAGATCAAAGCCGGATCGCGGATCCAGGCGTCGATGCTCACGACGCGGCGCGTCCCGAGCCGGTACGCGCCGGCGGTCGGCGTCGATGCACCGGCGGCGCTGATCGGTGGGCTCGCCGCGGTCGTCATCCCGGCTGGATCCGACGTCACGCTGGCACAGATCCGAGACGACGACGCCGGTCCGGCGCTCAGATCTGGCGAGCGGATCGTCGATGTCGTGGCGGCGGGGTCCGCAAGGCTCGTTGTCGCCGGCGCGCATGTCGATGTGTTGGTCACTCGCGAGCGTGGCGGGACGGCGCTCGCGCTCCAGGACGCTGAGGTCGTGAGTGCGCGCGGCCTGCCGGCCGAGGATGGGTCGCCCGCTCGGCTCATCGCCGGCTTGCGGGTGACCGTGCGGCAAGCCGTGTATCTCACGGCGGCGCAGTCGTTCGCGCGGGAGATAAGACTGCTGCCCCGCGCCGTCGGCGATCGCTCACGACAGGACCAGGGGTTGGCGGTCGGCACGGAACTCGAGGAGTAGGGCTGACTCGCGATCGTCCAAATCGGCCAGAAGGCCTCAAGAAGCCGCTTGTGGAGCCGATACGCCGGTCAAGGCCCTATGACATCTCTCACTCGAAATATCACTCTTCTAGCCGCCGCTGCCGCCGTCCTTACCGTCGCCGCGCCGGCGACTGCCTCGGCCGCAAAGTATCCCGAGGTCACTCGGATCACACCGCTGAAGGTCGGGGTCGGCGAGCCGCTGCAGATCCGCGGCAAGAACTTCCGCCCCGGCAAGAAGAAGTCCACCGTGATTTTCAAGAACGACAAGGGCCGCACGGTCTTCGCGAAGGCCGAGACCGCGACGTCGACGAAGATCACGATCATCGTCCCGGCCAAGCTGCTGGCGTACATGAAGGTCAACCAGGCCGGCGGACGCATCGCGACCAAGTTCCGCGTCCGGATCCTCGGCACGCGGCTGGGCAAGTCGTACACCGCGTCCAGCAAGTCACCGACGATCAGCCCGGCTCCGGTGGGCGCGGCCAGCGGGTCCTCGGGTGACTGCGATGCGGACGGCACGGCAAACTCGAAAGAGACCGACGACGACAACGATCTGCTCGACGATTCGCTCGAGTCGACCCTGCGCACGAGCACGTGCGACGCGGACACCGACGGCGACGGCGTGACCGACGGCTACGAGTACCTGGCGGCGATCGACTACAACAGCAACAACGGTGGCGGCACGCTTCCATACCCGGGCAAGCGTCCCTACCCGAACGCGCTCGACGGCACCGATGGCAATGTCGACCATGACAGCGACGGCCTCTCGTCATATGAGGAGTACGCGGCATGGACGTACACCAACCGCCCGCTGCCATTGAGCTACAGCGACGGCACACAGTGGACCGGCGGCAAGGTCCCGGTCGCCAGTGGTGGCATCACCGGTAGTGGATTCAAGGATCTCGACGGGGATACTTTCATCGCCGACTCGGAGAAGGACGTCGACAACGACGGCCTTGACAACTTCGCCGAAACCCACGGCCCACTCTCTGGCCCCGGCTGGTGGGCTGCGATCTACGGAGTGTCGACGAACAACGAGTGTGGCGCGCAGGAAAAGCCGTACCCGTTGTCGAGCTACGCAGGAACAAGCTTCGTCGATCCCGATGCCGACGGCGACGGTCGTCTCGACGGCGCCGACGACATCGATCACGACGGCTACACCAACGCAGCCGAGGCGTATCGCCCCGGGGTGGCCAACACTCCCGGCACGCTTTGGTGCTCGACTTACGTCTCAACGACGCATAATGGATCGCCGAGCCCCAACAATGTTGCGCGCGTCCAGCCGTTCAACCCCTGCAAGCCGACGTACTCCGGCGCGTGTCATCCCCCATACGCGGTGCCGGTCGGCTACTACCCGTCCACTGAGGATTGGGCCAGCCCCACACACACGCCCTAAGCGGGGGCGAGTTTTGCCGGCCGCTCACCTAGTGGGTGAGTGGAACAGGCACTTGAGGATCTAGCTGAATCGCTGAGAGGCCGGCTCGTCAATGAGCCGGCCTCTGGCCGTTCCATCCAGGACAGGGTGCACGCCCTGGTCGATCGCGACGCGGCGATGCTCAATCCGCGCACCCGTGCTGACGTCGTGGCGCGGATCCTGCGTCGCGCCGCCGGCTTGGGTCCCCTTGACGAGTTGCTCGCCGATCCGACGATCGACGAGATTCTGGTCAACGGGCTCGAGATCCCCTGGATCGAGCGCGGTGGGAAGGTCGAGCGCGCCAAGTGCGCACCATTCGAGTCCGATGACGCGCTGCGGGCCGCTGTCGAACGGGTCCTCGCCCCGCTTGGGCGCCGCGTCGACGAATCCGAGCCACTCTGTGACGCGCGGCTGCCGGACGGCTCACGACTAAATGTGGTGCTGCCGCCGCTTGCTCTGGACGGTCCTCTGGTGACGATCCGGCGCTTCCGGCCGAGCGGTCTCGGACCGGCCGAGCTGGTCGAGCAGGGGACGTGGACGGACGAGATGAACGCGCTGCTGGCCGAAGCGATGCAGCAGCGGCGCTGCATCGTCGTGTCGGGCGGCACGGGCTCGGGCAAGACGACAACGCTTGGGGCGCTGATGACGTTCGCCGATCCCGATGACCGGATTGTCACGATCGAAGACACCGCTGAGCTGCGGCTTTCCCAGCCGCATGTAGTTCGTCTGGAAGCCCGCCCGCCAAACGTCGAGGGTCGTGGTGAGATCACGATCCGGCGCTTGGTGCGCAACGCGTTGCGGATGCGGCCGGACCGGATCGTCGTCGGTGAGGTCCGCGGGGGCGAGGCGCTGGACATGCTCAGTGCGATGACCACCGGCCACGACGGGTCGCTTTCGACGGTGCACGCGGGATCTCCCGCGGAGGCTCTTAGGCGCCTTGAGACGCTGGCGCTGATGGCCGATGTCGGCCTGCCGCACGCCGCGATCCGCGATCAGATCGCCGATGCGATCGACCTGATTGTCCACCAGGCGCGCTGCCCCGATGGGAGCCGCAAGGTGACTGCGATCTCTGAAGTCGTCCGCGGCGTGGCCGGTCCTGTAACTCGTGACCTGGTCCGGTCCGGCTCGTGAGCCCGGCCATCACCGCTGGGCTGAGCGGCGTGCTTGCGGTGTTTGCAGCGTGGGACGTCCTGACGGTGCTGCAGCGCGGCGCAGGCTCGCGGGCCCTGCGCCTGGCGCAGCCGCTGCGGGCGGCGCTCGGTGGCGGGCGGGCGCCCACGATCGCCGAGCGGCGACGGCTGTTGACGCTCGCGGCGGGCTGCCTGATGGCGGCCGGCTACCTGGTCGGCGGCGCCATGATCGCGATTGTGATCACCGCGCTCGCACCGCTCGTGGTATCGCAGGCACTGCGGCTGGCGCGGGAGCGGTGGCGCGGGCAGTTGGCGGCCGGTGCGCCCGCGGCGGCGCGCGCGATCGCCGATGCGCTGGCCGGCGGTCGCTCGATCACGATGGCGCTTGCAGAGGCGGCATACGGCGGCTCGGTTGCCGGCGCGACAGGACGCGAGCTGGCGCTCGTTGCCCACGCGGTCGAAGCGGGGGAGGAGCCGATGCAAACCCTCGATGAGCTGGCGCGCCGAGCAAGTGATCCTGCTTGGCATGCGATCGTCGCCGCGATCGGGCTTCAGCGCCGCGCCGGCGGGGACCTCGCCAAGCTGCTCCGTACCGTCGCTGACGTTGCCGACG
This sequence comes from Baekduia sp., assembly GCA_035554055.1. Classification (GTDB taxonomy): domain Bacteria; phylum Actinomycetota; class Thermoleophilia; order Solirubrobacterales; family Solirubrobacteraceae; genus Baekduia. The sequence goes on from DATMIZ010000027.1 coordinate 6,469, forward strand.
AGCGCGTGCGCGTCGAGGCGGACGCGCGCGGACTCACAGCGCAGGCTCGCTTCACAGCGCGCATCGTGGCCGGAATGCCGCTCGCGGGGCTGGTGATCGGCGAGATTGTTTTGCCGCACACCCTGCGCTCGATGCTCTCAGAGCCCCTGAGCGCCGCGTTGGTCCTGGCGGCCGCAGCGGTGCTCGTTGCGTCATTGGTCGCGATCGGGCGTATCTCGCGCCTGCCGGTTTGACCGGCGCGGCCCTACAGGCAGGGCTCGCGGGCACGTTGCTTGCCGTCGGCGTGGTCGAACTCCTGGCGGCCGCGCCGACACCGGGGAATCGTGGCGGGCGCGCCGGCCGTCTGGCACGCCGGGTTCGTGGTCTGGCGCCGCCCGCGTTGCAGACCGACGCGATCAGGCGGCGTGTCGCCGCCGCCGGCCTCGCCGACCAGTTCACCGTCGCGGATCTGCTGGGGCTGAAATGTGCGCTTGCGATCGGCGCCGTGGCGGTCGTATTCGTCGGTGCTCTCGCTGCAGGTCAGCAGTCGGGGGCGCTCGTCTCGGCGTCGCCCGCAGCTGCGATGTTCTTCGCTGTCGATCTGGTGCTCTTGCGTCGCGCGCAGGCACGACGGCGCCGCTTGGAACTCGAGATTCCGGGCGTGCTCGACCTGCTGGCCGTCACCGTGCAGGCTGGACTGCCGACGACGACGGCCTTGGACGCCGTTGCCCGGCGACATCAGGGCCTGCTCGGCCGTGAGCTGGCGCGCGCCTGTGACGAGATCGCGCTCGGAGCACTGCGCAGAGACGCGCTCGCAACACTCGTCGAGCGGTGTCCGCATCCCGGTGTTGCCGCGATGGCGGCGGCGGTCGCGCGCTCGGACCTACACGGGACGCCGCTTGCTCCGGCACTGTCGGCGATCGCAGCCGATGCTCGCCAACTGCGGGCGCGGGCGTTGCGTGAACACGCCGCCAAGGCGGCGCCCAAGGTTCAGCTCGTGATCGCCCTCGGCCTGGTCCCCGCCACGATGCTGCTCGTCGCGGCGGGCCTCATACGCGCTCTGGGCTGACGTTGCTTCCCGGCTTGCGGACCTACTTCTCGATGCCGATGACGAGATTCTGAGCCTGACCGTCCTTTGTCCTCTTGGTGCCGCCTGCGACCTGTCCAAATGCATCGAGGTAAGGCTTGGCCTCCCGGAAATCCGGGCTGTTGCCGGCCACGGTGGAGATGGCGTCGACGATCTTCGGCACGTCGAGGAAGAACGACAGCTCGGTGCCGTCGACCAGCTGATCGGCCGCGGACTTGAAGGCGTCGGTGGAGCTCAACTTCTCCTTTGGCGCGAGCGAATCCGCGAGTGCACCGTTGCCGATCGCGATCACGAAGCGGTCGCCCTTGAGCGCGATCTCGACGGGGAACGGCAGCTGCGGACTGCGGACCGAGAAGCCGTCGTCGACCTGCGCGCCCGCGATCGGGGCGACCTGGATCGCTGATGACTCACCGCCGGCCGCAGCCAATGACGTCAGCTGCTTGAGCTTTGCGATCGTCGCCTTGGTCTTGGCAGCGTCCTTGGACTTGATGATGATCGCGCCGCCGACATCGCTCAGCGAGCTGCCGCGCACGAAGATCGCGCCGTCACCCATCCACGCGAGCACGTCCTTCTCGAGGCTGAGCCCGCCGATGCTCTCGAGCTGATCGAGACCGGTGCGGAACTGGCCCGTGTCATCGAGCTTGTCGATCTGATCGAAGAACTTCTTCGAGTTGGCCCCGATGTCGGCCGTGCCGGCCGCGAGCACGGCGTCTGCGGGCACCTCGCCGACCAGCGCGCCCGGGTCGCCGCTCGTCGCCTCTCCACCGATCGAGACGGCGTCGATCGATACGGCGTCGGAACGCACATCGACGCCGAAGCCGATCGAGTCGAACTGACCGAATGCTGCTTCGAGCGTCTCGGCCTGACCGGTGCCGGCCGACGCGTTCGCCGACAGCGCCTTCTTCAGTCCGGCCGAGCTCACGTAGCCGAATCCGAGCTTGCCGGTGGTTGCCGCGACCGTTTTCTTGAAGGCGTCGTTCTCGGCGAGCGAGGAGCCCTTTGAGGTGTCGACTGCTTTCTTGAGCCCCGCTTCGCTGCCGAATACGAGAAAGTCGCCGACGATGCCGACGGCGGCCGTGTCGGACGCGTCGGGCTCAAGCTTGTATTTGGTTCCGCTGTAGTCCTTCGTGGTCGCGTTCTTGGCGACCGTCTTGTCGATGAAGGCCTGCGCCTTTGCGGTGTCGGTCACCTCGACGACGAAGGCGCCGTCGAAATCGGCCTCGTCGCTGCTCAGCGGCTTCGGCACGTCGCCTCCGCTCAGCAGCTCGCTGGATCCAGCGCCTTGCGTCGCGCGGCTCGACAGTTCTCCGAACGACGAGACGAAGAGGCCACCGCGATCGCCGAGCCACGGCTCGACATCCTTGGCGAAGTCGACCGGCTTAGGATCGCTGCCCTCGCGGCTGGACTTCTCCAGCGCCTTGATGATCTCAGTGCCCGGGTCTGTGACCTTGCCTCTCGAGACCTTGGAGACGACGTCCTTGATTTCGGTCGCGTTGTAGCCGTTCGGGTCGACGGTCGCCTCGAAGTACAGCGGTGAGTCGGCGGGAGCCAGCGAGGCCGGCCCGTTGAGATCGACGGATGCACCGCTTGAGTCCGACTTCTTGTCCGAATCGCTGCCTCCACAGGCCGTCAGGGCGAGGGCCGCGAGCAGCGTGACGAAGAGCGAGAGGAGTGTGCGTGAGCGCATTTGCCTGATGCTAGAAGGCCGAAATCTGCAATGCCGGCTGCATGACGTCCGCTGGCCGAAATGCCCAGCCAATCGGCTTTTCATGCGTGGGAGCACCTCAAGGAGCGCCAAAACGTCCACCAAATGTCGACGAAGTGGGAAAAAGTGGCTCAAAAGGGTTGCTATGTGGGGCAAGGTGGGATACAAGTCAACCCGTGGACCGGGGAGGAGAGGTTCCTCCCACCTCTCCTCCTCGGCCCAAACCCTTTGTTTGACCTCGCGCTGGTCAGCTCTCCATGTCCTTCGCCGGCACCTTCGAACACAACCTCGATGCAAAGAACCGCCTGTCGGTTCCCACTCGCATGCGTGCTTCGCTGTCCGGTCCGCTCGTCCTTGCGCAGGACACCGAGCGCTGCGTGACGATCTGGGCCAAGGAGACCTATGACGCCAACAGCGAGAAGGCGCTCGCGGGCCTGAACCCGCTGGGCGAGCGGGCGCAGCTGATCAAGCGCTTTCGCGGCGCCAACTCAGTGGAGGCGGAGCTGGACAGCAGCGGCCGCGTGAATGTGCCCGGCTTTCTCATCGACTGGGCCGGTCTGCAGCGCGAGGTGGCGGTCATCGGCGCCGGCGACCACGCGGAGATCTGGGATCGCGCCACCTGGAACGAGCAGAACACCTCACTCGCCGAACAGATGAAGAACCTTGCCCGGGAGTTGGACGCACGTGATTGAAGTGGCTGAAATCGAAGAACTCGAAGTTGCGACCATCAGGGCGTACCGAAACACGCCCGCGCGCAGAGCACGCGAGCAGACCAAGGTCAGGATTCCGTTCGACATGTCAAATACGCATGTGCCGGTGCTGGCGGGCGAGCTGATCGAGATGCTCGAGCCACAGCCCGGCGACACCGTCATCGACTGCACGTTCGGCGCGGGCGGCCACGCCTCGCTGATCGCAGACATCATCGGCCCAGAAGGCGAGCTGATCGCCATCGATCGCGATCCGTCCGCCGAAAGCCACTTTGCTGAGTTCGCTGCGACGGCAGCCTGCCGGACACGCCTGATCGGCAAATCGTTCGCCGACGGTCTGGCACAGCTGATCGACGAAGGCGTGAAGGCCGACATCGTGTTCGCGGACTTCGGCATCTCGTCGATGCAGGTCGACACGTGGGGGCGGGGCTTCTCGTACTCCTATGACGCGCCGCTCGACATGCGGATGGATCCGACGCAGAAGCTCGACGCGCGCACGATCGTCAACACCTGGGACTTCGAGCGCATCGCCAAGGTGCTGCACGAATATGGCGACGAGCGCTACGCGCGCAACATCGCGCGTGCGATCGAGCGCGAACGGGCGAAGGCACCGATCGAGAACACGGCACGGCTCGTGGAAATCATCTCGGCCGCGATCCCGGCCGCCGCTCGTTTCGGCGGCGGACATCCCGCCAAACGCAGCTTCCAAGCGATCCGCATCGCGGTCAACGACGAGCTCGGCCAGATCGACCTCGCGCTTCCGCTTGCGTGGGAACTGTTGCGCGAAGATGGCCG
>DATMIZ010000028.1:0-19100 GCA_035554055.1 Baekduia sp.
CAGATGTGCCCTGGCAGGATCGAGTGATAAGGCCGGTTGTGGCGTCCTTGATGATCGAGAACGTGTTACCGGACTTGGACGCCCCGGTCACCGTGTAACCGGTCTGTGTCGCCGTCACACCAACCTGATCTGTGTTGGCAGCCGGATTGCCAGTAACGATATTTAGGCCTGTGTTGCCGAGCTCAGTGGAAGCGTTCGAGTCACAGAGCCGATAGTCCTGCGAATCAGCGAAGCACGCCTCGACCTGGCTTACCGCGTTACGAGCATTGGACTTACCCTCGGAATCCTGGCCCTTCTTCTGCTGACCGAGGAAGGTCGGCAGGGCGATCGCGGCAAGAATGCCGATGATCAGAATTACGACGAGCAGCTCGATAAGCGTGAAACCACCCTCGTCACTACGGAACTTGGAAAACATCGATCCTCCTGGATCTTGGACTTTGGTTTAAACCTCTGTCCCCCATGCCAGCTCTCGGTTCCGCAGCCTCGGTCTTGTGCAGCAAGTCCGGTGGCAGTCCGGCGTCCTCGATGTGAGGCCCGTGACTTTGCGTCCCATCCTCACGGACGGTTTGCCTTTGGCACCTTCTAGTGCTGGCTAGAGCACGTACCGGTGATCGGCACGCACAGGACCCGGCTTAAGCTGAGAATCAAAAAATTGGACGCCTTGGATGCCGCGTCCCGCTCAACGGCCTAGTCAGCGGGCGTTTCTTCTCCGGATGCAGGCGATTTCTCAGGCGTGGACACGGCTTTCCAGTGCTCCTGGGCATCGTGCCCAGGTATGAAACTGCCGCTTCCCTCACACCACGGGCACTGGATCGTGCTCGGTGAGCCGCCCAGGTTCGAAATCACCTTCCCGGTGCCACTGCAGGGCTGACAAGTCGCCGGGCCCGTGGGCTCGCCTTCGGAGGTCTGATCCGTCATCGGCGGCGGACTGTACCCGGATGATCATTTTGCGTACCGTGAGGCCCGGTGAATCGGACCGGCCGCTACGCCCCTTCCCCAACCGGCGCGCTCCACCTCGGCAACCTTCGTACAGCGCTGCTGGCGTGGCTGTTTGCCCGCTCGCAGGGTGCCGAGTTCCTACTCCGGATCGAAGATCTAGACCCAGAACGCTCGCGACCCAGTCATCAGCGTCAGCAGCTTCGGGACCTTGCGAAGCTCGGCCTCGACTGGGATGGCGAAGTGATCTGCCAATCCGAACGTTTCGAGCGTTATCGCCGGCAGCTCGAGCAGCTGGACACGTACGAATGCTGGTGCACGCGCAAAGAGGTTCAAGACGCCGTGACGGCGCCGCACACCCCAGCTGGGACATATCCCGGCACGTGCCGAGTCCTCACCGCCGCGCAACGGTCAGAACGTCTGCGATCAGGCCGCCCTCCAGCGCTGAGAGTGAGGGCCAGTTCCGCGACTGTGAGCTTCACAGATCGCCTCTGTGGCGACGTGACGGGAATGGTCGATGACTTCGTCGTACGGCGCAACGACGGCGTGTACGCGTACAACCTCGCGGTCGTCGTCGATGACATCGACCAAGGTGTCGGCGAGATCGTGCGTGGGTCAGATCTGCTGGACTCGACGGCCCGGCAGATCTGGCTCTCAAGGCAACTCGGCAGTCATGCAATGTCCTATGCACATGTGCCGCTCGTCCTAGGGCCGACCGGTGCGCGTATGGCCAAGCGTGACGGCGCAGTGACCTTGGCCGACCGCGAAGCACTCGGCGAGTCCGCCGCCGATGTCCGTGCGCTTTTGGCAACCAGCGTCGGTCTCTGCGAACCAGAGGAACGGCTGGAACCCGCAGAGCTAGTGCGCCGATTTGATGTAGCAACATTCGCCCCACCGGCTTCAGGCAGCTTGCCGATGAGCTTGGCGAACGATCCGCAATAGTGTGCGCCGATGGATATCTCCTCTGAGGAGCTGGCTCGCCGAGCACGCTCGAAGGGTCGCCTCGGGATCGACACCGAGTTCATGGGTGAAGGGCGCTATCAGCCGCTGCTGTGCCTAGTCCAGATCTCAATCGACGCTGCCGACGGCGATGGCGTCGAGGTACACCTGCTGGACCCGCTCACCGAAGAGTTCGACCACGAGCCTCTGGCCGATCTGCTGGCCGATCCGGAGGTTGAGATCGTCCTCCACGCCGCAAGGCAGGACATCGCGCTGCTGCGGCGTGACTGGGGCAAGCCGATTACCAACGTGTTCGATACTCAGATCGCCGCCGGCTTCGCAGGGTTGAGAGCCCAGATGGGCTACGAGGCACTGCTCAAATCGATGGTGAACGTCAGCGTGCAGAAGAGCGCATCGTTCACGCGCTGGAGCGAGCGTCCGTTGACCCCTGAGCAGCTCGACTACGCCGCGTCCGACGTGATCCACCTGCTCGATCTCGCGACCGCACTGCAAGACAAGCTCGAGGCACTCGGTCGGCTCGACTGGGCGCGGGAGGAGTGCCGGTCATTTGAGACCATCGACGACTCTCGGGATATCGATCGTCTGTTCGACAAGCTGCCGAAGGTCAACTCCCTCGACCCCAAGCAGCGCGCGATCGCGCGCGAGCTGGTCATCTGGCGCGAAGAGGCTGCTAGCGAGGCCGACCGCCCCGCCTCGACCGTGCTGCACGAGAGCGCGCTGGTTGAGATCGCCAAACGCCATCCGAAATCGCTCGATCGTCTGCGCCAGATCCGCGGCGTATCCGAGCCCACCCTGCACAGACGCGGCAAGTCGCTGCTCGATGCGATCGAACGAGGCCGGCACGGCGAGCCGATCCCCGCTGGCGGAGACCGCCCTCCCCCGTCCGATCCGCTCGACTCGCAACTGATCCCGCTCTGTGAGGCGCTGACGCGAGTACGAGCCACCGAGGCAGAACTCGCCTACGAGCTCGTCGCCTCGCGCTCAGATCTGCAGCGCATCGTTTCCGCCGTGCGTGCCGGATCGACCGAGCCGGACGTCAGGACCCTGCAGGGCTGGCGGCGGGAGTTGGTCGGTGAAGAAATTCTGGAGCTGCTGGCGGGCAAGCGAACGCTGCGTGTGAGTGACAAGCTCGGCCTTGAGATTTCCGAAAGTTAGGCCAGACTGCTCGTACGAGCTGCTGGAGGGCAGAACGATGTACCACGAAGGCAATCGCCAGTTGCAGGACCGCCATGGAACGCGCGCACTCGCCGACCGCCTGCGTGACCGTTCGCGCGACCACTTCAACGCCGGCGACTACGACTTCATTGCGGCGCGCGACATGTTCTTTCTGGCTACAGCAGACGCCGAGGGCAAGCCCAGCTGCTCGTACAAGGGAGGCGATCCGGGATTCGTCCGCGTGGTCGAGAGCGACAAGCTGCAGTGGCATGACTACGACGGCAATGGGATGTTCAAGTCGCTCGGCAACACACTCGTCAACGAGTGGGTCGGGTTGCTGTTCATCGATTTCCTCGCCCAGGAGCGCCTGCGTGTCGAGGGCCGCGCTTCGATCAGTGGCGACGTCGGGGACCTAACGGTCACGGTGGCTGTCGAGCGGATCTATCCGAACTGCCCGCGCTACATCCACCAGTTGAAGCTGGTTGAGCGCTCGAAGTATGTCCCGCGCGACGAGGCGCCGCCGCCGGAGCCTGCCTGGAAGTCCGCAGACTGGGCTCGTGACGTTCTTCCGCCAACAGCAACAACTACCTGATGTTGTCGTAGACCTTGAACAACGGCATGTACATCGAGATCACGATGAAGCCGACCATGCCGCCGACGAAGACGATCATCACTGGCTCCAAAATCGAGGTCAACGACTTCACCGCAGACGCAACCTGGTCCTCGTAGAAGTCGGCGATTTTGGAGAGCATCGTGTCGAGCGCCCCGGTCTCCTCGCCTACACCGATCATGTGGCTGACCATGCCGGGAAAGACAGGGCATGACTTCAACGGCTCGGCAATCGTGCCGCCATTTTTTACCGATTCGATCACGTCTGCCATCGCCTTCTCGATCACGTGATTGCCTGCGGTCTTGGACGTGATGTCAAGTGCCTGCAGCAGCGGGACCCCAGCGGTCACGAGCGCGGACAGGGTCCGTGACCAGCGGGCAAGCGCGATCTTCTGCACGATGTCACCGATCTTCATTGGGATGCGGAGCCGCATCGTGTCCCATTGGGCGCGCCCGCGCTCGGACTTCTTCCAGCGCTTCACGCCCTGCCAGACCGCGACTCCGACGATGATCATCAAGTACCACTTGTGAGTCACGATGTTCGACATCCCGACCGTGAACTTGGTGATCGGCGGCAGATCCCCACCGAACTGCTTGAAGACGCCGACAAACACCGGGACGAGAAACGCCACCATGCCGATCAACACAGCGGCCGCAAAAACCATGACGACGAGCGGATACATCATCGCCGACTTCACCTGGCGGCGCAGCGAATCCTCGGCCTCGAGCTGGTCTGCGACGCGAATCAGCGCCTGATCGAGGATGCCGCCGGTCTCGCCGGCACGGGTCATCGCGACGTAGAGCGGATTGAAGGTGTCCGGATGACGCTCCATTGCGTCAGAGAGCGGTAGGCCCGCTTCGACATCCTTGCGGATGCCCGTGATGACCTCTTGGAGCTTCGGATTCTCGGTCTGCGCCTCCAGGACATAGAGGGCGCGCAGGATCGTCATCCCCGAGTTGACCATCGTCGACAGCTGACGCGTCATGATCGTCAAGTCGGTGGGCTTTATGCGGTTCATGAAGCCGAAGGAGAGCTCCTTCGACGCGTGCTTGTCGGCGATGTCGAGGACGATCAAGCCGCGTGTTTTGAGCTGGTCGGCGACGACCTGCTTGGACTCAGCCTCGACCTCCCCGGACGCTTTCGCCCCGGTGATGTCCATCGCTTTGAAGACGTATGTGCTCATCCGTTCCTCGCGTCAGCCTGCTGAAGCCGTGCCTAGGCCGCCATTCCCATGCCGCCCATACCCATCAGGCGACGTAGTTCATCCGGAGTTGAAGAAGACGCCTCGGCCATCTTGAGGCTGATCTTGCCGTCGCGAACGAGTCCGGCAAGACTGGCGTCGAGGGTCTGCATGCCAACCGACAGACCGGTCTGCATCGCGGATGGAATCTGGTGCGTCTTCCCTTCGCGGATGAGGTTGCGCACGGCCGGTGTCGGCACCAGCGTCTCGCATGCGACGACACGTGCGGAGCCGTCGGCGGTCGGGATCAGCGTCTGAGTGACCACGCCCTGGAGCGCGATCGCGAGCTGGACTCGCACCTGACCCTGCTGATGGGGAGGGAACACGTCGATCACGCGGTCGATCGTCGAGGGCGCGCTCTGGGTGTGCAACGTGGCGAAGACGAGGTGGCCGGTCTCGGCGGCCGTCAGCGCGGTCTGGATCGTCTCCAGATCACGCATTTCGCCGACCAGTACGACATCAGGGTCCTGGCGCAGCGCAGCTTTGAGTGCCATCGCGAAGGACTGCGCGTCAGACCCGAGCTCACGCTGGTTGACGAGGCATTTCTTGTGACTGTGGAGGAACTCGATCGGATCCTCGATCGTCAGAATGTGCTCTTCGCGTGTCTTGTTGATCTCGTCGATCATCGAGGCGAGCGACGTCGACTTGCCGGAGCCGGTCGGACCGGTCACCAAAACGATGCCGCGCGGTTTGGTGCAGAAATCATGGATCACCGGGGGCAGCCCGAGATCGTCGATCGGGACGATCTGTGACGGGATCAGGCGAAATGCCGCAGCGAGCGCCTGACGCTGGAAATAGGCGTTGACGCGGAAGCGCGCCGTGTCCGGTATCGAATACGCGAAGTCCAACTGCCAATCGGTTTCGAGCCGTTGCCGCTGGTCATTGTTCAGGATCCCGTAGACAACCTCGCGGGTGTCGGCCGGGTCGAGGACCGGGAAGTCGGTCATCGGGACCAACCGGCCACGCACACGGATCGTCGGGTGATTGCCCGCCGTGAGGTGTAGGTCGGATGCACGGCGGTCGATGACCGCAAGGAGAAGATCAGCGAAGTCGAATTGCATCACTTCATCTATCGACAGCCGCCTCGCCTACTTGACCACGAAGCACACCGCCCCCACAGACGGTGTGGGCTGGACTCCAGGGGTATAGGCCCGCGTATCCAGCCCACACCGTCTGAAGTGGCTAGCCGGTGACGCGGGCGACCTCTGCGATGGAGGTCCGACCCTGCTTGACCTTCTCGAGCCCGTCCTCGCGTAGCCGGCGCATTCCGTCAGCCACCGCGACCGCCGCAATCCGGTCCGACGGTGCGCGCTCAATCGCCATCTCGCGAATCTCCTTGGTAACGGTCATTACCTCGTAAAGACCGATCCGGCCCTTGTAGCCGGTGCCGCCGCAACGGACACATCCGACCGGTTCGTACACCTCGAGATCCACGTGCGCCGGAAAATTGTGTTGACGCAACACGTCGGCCGTCACGATCGCGCGCCGCTTACAGCTCCTGCAGAGCGTCCGCGCGAGACGCTGCGCCATCACGCATTCGATCGCCGACGCCACCAGGAACGGCTCGATCCCCATCTCGATCAGCCGCGTGATCGCCGTCGGCGCATCGTTCGTGTGGAGGGTCGACAACACGAGATGCCCCGTCAACGCCCCCTCGATCGCGATCTTGGCCGTCTCGGAATCGCGGATCTCGCCGACCATCATGATGTCGGGGTCTGCACGCATCATCGAGCGCAGCCCTTTGGCGAAGGTCAGCCCGGCGCGCGGATTGACCTGTATCTGCGTCACGCCCTCGAACTGGTACTCGACCGGATCCTCGATCGTGATGATGTTCTTCTCAGACGTATTGAGCACGCTCAGCGCCGCATACAGCGACGTCGACTTGCCAGAGCCTGTCGGCCCGGTGACGAGGATCGCGCCGTGAGGACGGCTGAAGCCACCGCTGAAACGCTCGAGGTCGTCCGGCCCCATCCCGAGCCTCGCCAGATCGAGGACGATCCCCTCTTTATCGAGGATCCTCATGACGATCGACTCGCCGTGCACCGACGGCAACGTCACGACGCGAAGATCGACGTAGTGCCCGTCGACGGAGAGTCCGAAGCGACCGTCCTGCGGGATCCGGCGCTCTGAGATGTCGAGGTCGGCCATGATCTTCACGCGCGAGATCACGCCGGCGACCATGCGCCGCGGGATCTTGGCCGAATCATGCAGCACGCCATCGATCCGGAACCGCACCCGTAGCTCGTTGTCCTGCGTCGACAGGTGCAAGTCTGACGCTCCGGCCTCGATCGCCTGCGCGACGATCTGGTTCACCAGCTTGATGACCGGCGCGTCGTCTGCTGATTCGCGCAGTTCGACGATCTCGCCGACATGATCCTTACGTGCCTCGGCTTCGGCCTCGCTGCTGGAGACCATGTCGTCGAGTCGCGAGAGCCGCGAGATCAGCTGCGCAATGTCATCGCTTGATGCGACCGCGACGCGGATCTCGTAGCCCGTCATGAGCGCGAGGTCGTCGACTGCCAGCACATTCGCCGGGTCAGCGATCGCAACGAGCACGCAGCGATCACCGCTGAACTTCACAGGGACCGCCTCATAGCGCTTGGCGGCCGCTGTGTCGATCAGGTGCGCCGCGGCCATATCCACCTCGAACCGCGTCAGGTCAAGGTGGTCGAGCCCGTGTCGTGCCGCGATGGCGCGCGACAACGCCTCCTGCGTGATCGCGTTCTGTTCGAGCAGTACTCGCTCCGGTGTGCCGCCCGTTGCGCGTGCCTGCTCGATCGCCGCATCGACACGCGCGCGATCCACAAGACCGAGGTCGACGATGACGTCGGTGATGAAACGCGCCACCGCCCGCCGCTGCGGGCGAGTTACGCCGTCCCAGTCCGGATCATCCGCCGGATCGACGGTCGTCGCCGGCGCTGTCGGGCCGACTGCTCTGAGTGGTTTTAAGTCCGGAGTCATCGGTGGGGTTTGCGCCTGCGCTTCGCCTCATGACGTCCAGGTCCGGCGTTTGACCGGTCCAGATTTCAAAGCTCAGCGCGCCCTGGCGTACGAGAATCTCGAGGCCGTCGACGACCGCGCAGCCCACCCCACGTGCTTGCGCGATCAGCTCGGTGTCTTCGCCCTCCCGGTAGACCAGGTCCACCACGGTCGCATATGTAGAAAGGGACTCGACGAATGTTGTGAGTGCCTTGAAGTCACTGGACGAATCACCGAGGCCCAGGCTTGTGCAGTTGATCAGCATGTCGGCGGGCTCCGGCGCATCGACCGCGGTGCCCAGAGCCTCTGCCCGCGATCTGGTGCGGTTGAAAATCAGCACTTCGCAGCCCGCCCGCTCTAGCGCATAAACAACGGCTCGCGCGCTCCCCCCGGCGCCAAGCACCAGCGCCTTTGCAGGCATTTTGTCGCCGATCGCGGCAAGAAACCCGGGCGCGTCGGTGTTCGCCGCAAGCACGCGTCCGTCGCGAAACGTGAGCGTGTTCGCAGCTCCGATCGCTGTCGCTTCGGCCGTCGCTTCATCCGCCAGGGCGAGAGCGGCCTCTTTATGCGGGATCGTGACGTTGGCTCCCACAAATCCTTCTTCGGCCAGCTTCGCGACCGTCTCTGCAAGGGCATCCGGCGCGGCCGGCAACAGGTCGTAGCTCCAGTCCGTCAGCCCGAGATCGGCGAGCGCCGCCCGGTGCATGGCGGGCGAGCGACTGTGCGCCACCGGCCAGCCCAGCACGCCGAGACGGTTCACGCGGTCCTGCAGCCCTTCGAGGAGCTTGGATCCTTGCCGCCACGGGCGGCGCGCTCGCGGTCGTATGCCGCGACATCTTTTCCGAACTGCTCGTTCGTCGAGCTGAACGCGTGCTTGCCGTCCGCACAGGGCTTGACGACGTAGAACAGGTAACCGACGTTCGCGGGGTTGGCAGCGGCCTTGATCGAAGCAAGCCCAGGACTGCCGATCGGCCCTGGCGGGAGCCCTTTGACCCGACGCGTGTTGTATGGCGAGGTGGACGCGATCTCAGACTGCTTGAGCGGGCTGTCCCAGTTGTTGACCGCAAAGCGGGTCGTCGCGTCGATTCCCAGAGGCGTCCCGTCCTTCAGGCGGTTGTAGATCACAGCCGCGACGAGCGGTCGCTCCGACGCGATGCTGGCCTCGCGCTCGACCATCGACGCGATCGTGAGGACATCGAAGGCCGTGAGGTTCTTGCGCTTGGCGCGCGTCAGATCGACCGTTGCGAAGTTGGTCTTGAACGCGCGCAGCTGCGCACTCACTAGTGCCTTGGCGTCAGAGCCCCGCTTCAACTCATAGGTGGCCGGAAACAGGAAGCCCTCGAGCGTCGCGTTGCGCGGTGCCTTGTACGTGCGCGGGCGCAGCGCCGAAGACCGCTTGGACGCGGTCAGATAGTTGCCCTCGAGGCCTGCGGCCTTCAGGATCCTTGCCGCTTCGGAGCGCGACTTGCCCTCGGGAATCAGGTAACTGACGGTCGGCCCGCCCGAAGTGGTCTTCGCGATCGCCTCGAAGACCGCGCCGTAGGCCATGTCCTTCTTCAGGTTGAACGTCCCGCTGACGAACTTCGGATCGGAGATGCGCGCGCGCAGCTCGAAAAAGAACTTCGAGCTGATCACGCCGCCCTCGTCGAGGAGATCGGCGACATCGCTGACGCTCGCGCCGCTGGGGATCGTGACGGTCACGCTGCCGGAGCCGTCGCCCTTGAACGGTTGCGCCAGGGCATTGACGAACCACAGCACCAGCACGGTGATCACGAGCAGGCTGATCGAGCCCTTGCGCTTCAGCCCGCGGCCCGACTTGGGCACCCCACGCGGCTTGTGCTTGAGACGGCTGTAGGCACCGATCGGGCCGCCCCGTGACGAAGGCTGCCGGCGTGCGGCAGAACCATCGGCGGGACCCGGCTGGCCCAGGCGTTTGACGCCCATCGGGACCTCATCGGCCAGCGGCGGCAGGACCGGCTCGTCGTCGAGATGCTCAAAGGTCGCTTCAGCTTCAGGCTCGGGTTCATCGAAAACGATCTCGAAGGCCTGCGTCGCCTCGCCCGCGGCTTCGCCGAGCGCCCGCGGTTCAGGCTCGCCGGGCGCGGTGACGAAGTCCTCGGGGTCGTAACGCACGGGATCCACCGGCGCCACTGCCGCGCGATCGGCCGTCTCGCCGCTCCTCTTGGCGCGACGCGCCTCACGCTCAAGCCGTGCGGCCTCCCGCTCTTCGGGGCTGCGGCTCACGCGTCACCACCCGGAGCATTTACCGCGAGCCAATCCTCGAGCAGCACGGCGGCAGCACGCGAATCCTCGGCGGTCCGGGCGTCGCGGTCGCGCGCCGCGATTGACGTCGTGAAGCGCTCGTCGAACAGATCCACCGGGACAGGTTTTACCCGCTCTGCGAGTCGCGCGGCGAAATCACGCGTCGTACGGGTCTGATCGGTGTCGTCGCCAGAGAGCCCGAGTGGCAGGCCGACGACCACGTGTTCGACGGCGCGTTCGCGCACAAGATCCGCCACGCGGGCAAAGCCTCGCCTGGTACCGGGGCGCTCGATGACCTCGATCGGAGTCGCGAGCGTTCCCGTGGGGTCGCTGAGCGCACAGCCGCAGCGGGCCTCGCCGTAGTCGAGTGCAAGGACCCGCATGGAGAGCTAGGCCTCTAGCGCTTCCCGGATCGCCTGATCGGCGGCTTTGAGCGCGTCCGGCAGCTTTGCCGGGTCTCGGCCACCAGCCTGTGCGAGCGTGTCCTTACCGCCGCCACCACCGCCGGCGATCTGCGCTGCGACGCGCACGATCTCGCCGGCTTTGACGCCGCGCTGCACGAGCGCCGGCGAAACGGACGCCGCGAGTGCGACCTTGCCATCGTTCGTGCTGCCGAGCACCACGGCGGCGCTGCCGAGCTGATCTGAGAGCTTGTTCGCCGCGTTCATCAGCGCCTTGCCGTCGCCTGAGACCACCGCGGTCAGCAGCTTTGCGCCTGAGACGTCGACCGCGGTCGCGATGAGCGCATCGGTGTCCACGACTCCATTTGACGTCGACTTCTTTGCGGATTTGGCCTGGGCCTGCAGGTCGGCGATCCGTTGGGCCAGCTGCTCGGGCTGTGCCCGCGCCGCATCCGCGGCGGCCCGCAGCACCGCGTCGTTATGCCGAAGGAGCGCCACGGCGTGTGCGCCCGTCAGTGCTTCGATGCGACGGACGTTCGAAGCCGAGGAGCCCTCGCTCGTGATCTTGAACGCGCTGATCGCGCCCGTCGAGGCAACGTGAGTGCCGCCGCACAGCTCACGCGAGTAAACGTCATCCGTAGCTGCTCCGGTATCGCCGATCTCGACCATCCGGACCATCTCGCCGTACTTCTCCCCGAACAGCGCCATCGCGCCCTTGGCCTTGGCCTCGTCGAGCCCCATCGTCTGCGGCGCGACGCGATCATCACGCGCGATCCACTCGTTGACGCGATCTTCGATCGTCTTGAGCTCTTCAGGCGAGAGACGCTGCCCGTGGGTGAAGTCAAAGCGCAGCTTGTCGGGACCGACATAGGAGCCCGCCTGGCGCACGTGAGAACCGAGTGTCTCGCGCAGCGCGGCATGCAGGAGATGAGTCGCGGTGTGGTTGGCCTCGGTCGCACGGCGTGCATGACGATCAACCACAGCGTTGACCTTCTGCCCCGGAGCCAGCGTCCCGGTCTGCAGTTCGACGACGATCGCCTGGTCATCGCCGGCGCGCATCACACCGGCCACGGTCGCGTGGCAGTCGCCGCCGGAGCACTCGATCGTGCCCGTGTCTGAAACCTGGCCACCGCCCTGCGCGTAGAACGGTGAGCGGTCGAGCTTCACGATCGTTTGGCCGTCGCTTTCGCCGATGGCGGCGATCGTTGCCTCCTCGGCCAAATGGTCGTAACCGGTGAACTGCGTCGGCGCCGGTGAGAGCTCGCGGATCAGCTCGTCGACGGCCCCGATCTTGCCCGCGGCGGTCCCTCCCTGAGACCGTGTCCGCTGTGCGGCCATTAATGTCTCGAAGCCCGATAGATCGATCGGCACGTCGCGCTCGGCCGCGATCTCGCGCGTGAGGTCGATCGGAAAGCCGTGAGTGTCGTGCAGCCTGAAGGCCTCGTCACCGGTCACTTCGCCACGAGCGATGATCTCGTCGAGCATCGAAAGGCCGGCTTCAAGTGTGCGGCCGAAGCCCGCTTCCTCAGCCTCGACCCACTTGATGATCGTCGCGTACTCCGCCTCGATCTGCGGATATGCGGCGCCCATCGTGTCCTTGACGACATCGACG
The DNA here is from genome assembly GCA_035554055.1 of Baekduia sp. Taxonomy (GTDB): domain Bacteria; phylum Actinomycetota; class Thermoleophilia; order Solirubrobacterales; family Solirubrobacteraceae; genus Baekduia. Next base: position 12,156 of record DATMIZ010000028.1, read on the forward strand.
TACTGCGGCAGGAAGCCCGGCTCGATACCCAATGAGTGCCCGCGGGCGATCGCGCGGCGCATCAGACGGCGCAGGACGTAGCCGCGGTCCTCGTTGGACGGGACGACACCGTCGGCAATCAGAAACGTCATTCCGCGCGTGTGGTCGGCGAGGATTCGCAGCGCGCGTTCATCCTCGACCGCCGAGCTGGCGAGCTCGCGGCCGAGCTTCATCAGCGGCACGAACTGATCGGTGTCAAAGACCGAGTCGACCCCCTGCTGGATCAGCGCCATGCGGTTCAGGCCGAGGCCGGTGTCGATGTTCTTTGCCGGCAGCGGCACGAGGCCGCCGTCGCGCTGTTCGAACTGCATGAAGACGAGATTCCAGAACTCCAGGAAGCGCTCGTTCTCACCGCCTGGCAGATCGTCCGCAGTCCCCCACTCCGGACCGCGGTCGTAGTAGAGCTCCGAGCACGGGCCGCACGGTCCGGTCGGCCCGGCCTGCCAGAAGTTCTCACTCGACGGACACAGAACGATCCGCTCACGCGGGATCCCGATCTTCTCCCAGAGCTCGATCGCCTCCTCGTCGGCGTCCAGACCGAGCCCATCATCGCCCTCGTGGACCGTCACCCAGATCCTGTCGGCGTCGAACTTGAAGCCCTGGGTCGAGAGTTCGAACGCCATCTCGATGGCGCCCTCCTTGAAGTAGTCGCCCATCGAGAAGTTCCCGAGCATCTCGAAGAACGTCAGATGCCTCGTCGTCAGGCCGATCTGGTCGATGTCGACGGCACGGAAACACTTCTGGCACGACGTCAGCTGGGCCGCGGGAGGACTGTCGATGCCAAGGAAATACGGCATCAGCGGCTGCATTCCGGCCGTCGTGAGCATGACCGAGGCATCGAACGAGGCGGGCACGAGCGAGGCCGATGGCAGGCGCCTGTGTTGCCGCCCCTCGAAGAAGGACAGGTACTGCTCGCGAATCTCGTCCGAAGTCACTTGCTGATCGTGGCAGATCCAGCCACAGAGTCACCGCGCAGCAGCACGGCGGTCTGACCGGGCGCGGCACCCTCGAAGGGCTCGTCGAGCAGCAATCGGTCTCCGTCCACGCGGCAGCCGATCGCCTTGCTGCGGTAACGCAGCTTGACCGCGTCGATTTCGCCGGCGCCGACATGTAGCCGCATCGCCCGCACGCGCACGATCTGCACGCCGAGTTCGGCGCGTGTGCCGACGACGACGGTGTTCGACTGCGCATCGGTGGAAAGCACGTAGAGCGGCGCGCCGTTGCCGCCGAGGCCGATCCCCCGCCGCTGCCCGACGGTGAAGCCGTGAGCGCCGCGATGACGGCCGACGGTCGTGCCGTGGCGGTCGATCAGGTCGCCGGGGCGCTCCTGCAGCTTGCCGTGTCTTGCCAGGAAGCGCTCGCGACCGGTCCCCGCGAGAAAGCACAGGTCCTGCGACTCAGCACGATCCGCGACCGGCACGTCGTGCTCGCGCGCGATCCGGCGGACATCGGGCTTGTGCAGTTCGCCAAGCGGGAAGCTCAGCCTCGCGATCGTGGCTGGAGCAAGGCCGGCGAGCATGTAGGTCTGATCCTTGTTGTCGTCGGCCGCGGCGCGGAGCAGTCCGTCGGGCCCGATCTGTGCGTAGTGCCCGGTCGCCAGCTTCGCGGCGCCCAGCCGATCCGCGAACGCGACCATCGCATCGATCCGGACCTGGCCGTTGCAGCGCACGCAGGGATTCGGCGTCTCGCCGTCCGCATGTCCTTCGAGCCACGGCATCACGACGCCGGCGCGGAATTCGTCGCGCAGATCGAGCGTGAGGTGCGCCATCCCCATCCGGTGCGCGACCGCGCGCGCCGTGCGCACGGCGGAGGCAGAGCAGCACGAGCCGTCCTCGTCGTTCTCCTCGTCTCGCCAGAGCTCGAGCGTCACGGCGATCGACTCGCCTTCGGTCAGCAGCGCTGCGACCGCGGAGTCGACGCCGCCGGACATAGCGACGAGCGTGCGCAACGGATTGGCCGGCAGGTGCGCGTCAGCCGCGGCCGCGGCCCCAAGCGCGCGGTGTAGCGCGTCGGCCGCCAGATCAGCCGCATGGATCTTGCCGGCGCTCAGCCCGCCCAGCTCCGCGGCGATCGCCTGCGTCGACACGCGCGCGGCATCAAGCAGCGATTCGCCCTCGACAAGCGTCACGGCAGCACTGCCGGCGGCCACGATCGCCCCGCAACCGGAGGCGTCAAAGCCGGCCGCCGTTACGCGATCGCCGTCAATGCGGACGCTGATGCGCACGAGATCGCCGCAGACGGCGCCACCGGCATTGCCGCTGTGCGAGCCGTCGGGCGTAACGCCGCGTCCGGTCGGAAACTGAAGATGCTCGGCGAAGCGCTCGTCGCTCACACCCGGAGGGTAGAGCGCGCCGGGCCGCTACCGGTTGGCGCGCAGGATGGCGCCGATGAGGCCGTTGATCTCCCCGGCCTCGGTGTAGCCGGTGATCGTGCGTGCCGTCAGCTTCGGCGAGATGAAGACGAGCGTCGGAGCGACCTCGACCTTCACAGTGTCGGTGAGCGTCTTGTAGCGACCGACGCGTGAGATCGGGACGACACGCACCTTGACGTCACCGCCGCGGCGATCGACGTCTTGGAGCTGCCTGCGGACGAAACGGTCGTCTGCGCCGGCCTTGTCGTAGAAGAGGACCAGCTGGAGCGTGCCGCGCTTCGCCGCGGCGATGATCGGCGCCGAGAGATCGCTGTCAGCGGCATTCGCCGTGCCTGACTGCGCCGGCGGGGTCGCATCGGCTTTGGTGGTCGAAGATGGTGTGCTGGCGGTCGTCTGGCTCTGCGATTGAGCGGAGGTCTGATCCTGGCCGACGGCGTTTGCCTTCTCCTCGGCTGCGCTACTCGCCTGGTTTGCCGCGCCGACGGCCTGCTGCGCCTGCTCGGGACGACTCAGCAGACTCTTGCCCGTGCCGGTGGTAGTTGTCTGCACGGCTTGAGGAGCAGGCGTCGCCACCGGGGCGGCCGCCTCATCCTTCGGTCGCAGCGCGACGAACCACAGCAGCGCGATCGCAACAGTCGCGCCGAGCGCGATGAGCATGGGGCGAGATACCTGATCCACAACCGCAAGATCGGCAGATGTGCGCCGAGATTGACCTCTGAGCGGCCACTTTCTTCATCGAGGGCTGGATATCCGGCGACCGGGCTTCCATTCGCCGGGCGAAGCTCCCGGCGAATGTCCCGGGAGCGCTGATCACTATGTGCGGTCAGACAGCCCTCGATTTCAGGGCTGAGCGGGCGGTTGCGCGAGCGAGCGCAAGGCGAGATCCTTGAGCTGTTGTGCGTCGACAGGTGCCGGAGCTCCCGTCATCGGGTCAGAGCCCGACGCCGTCTTCGGGAACGCCATCACGTCCCTGATCGACTCCTTGCCGGCACAGATCGCGACGATCCGATCCAGCCCCATCGCGATACCGCCGTGCGGCGGCGTTCCGTACGCCAGCGCGTCGAGCAGGAAACCGAAACGCTCGCGCGCGACCTCCTCCGACATCCCGAGCGCGTCGAAAACCGCTTTCTGCGTCTCGGAGTCGTGGATGCGGATCGATCCGCCGCCGATCTCGGTGCCATCGAGCACGAGGTCGTACGCGCGGCTACGCAGGTTTGCCGGATCGGCGATGTCGCCTGAGGGCGCCGTGAACGGGTGATGTAGGGCGTCGTAGCGACCCTCGGCCTCATCGAAGTGGAACATCGGGAAGTCGATAACCCAATGCAGGTCGTGCGCCGATTCATCGATCAGTTGAAGGCGCTCGCCGAGTTCCTGGCGTAGTCCGCCGAGGGCCGGCGCCGCGATCTCGGCCTTATCGCCGACGAAAAGCAGCGTGTCGCCAGGCTTGGCCGCGAGCTTCGCCGAAGCGGCCGCGATCCGCTCCTCCCCCAGGAACTTTGCGATCGGCGAGCGCCAGGAGCCGTCGTCCTCGACAACGGCCCACGCGACCGCCTTGCCGCCATGGCGCTTGACGACGTCGTTGAGGCCGTCGAGATCGGAGCGCGACATCCCGGCCGCACCGGCGTTGATCGCGCGCACCACTCCCCCGCCCTGCAGCACCGACTCAAAGACCTTGAAGTCCGATCCGGCCAGCTCAGCGCCGATGTCGACGATCTCAAGACCGAAGCGGCGGTCCGGGCGGTCTGACCCGTAGCGCGCCATCACCTCGTCGTAGCCGACCCGCGGCCATGGCGCCGGCGGAACATCGAGCCCGGCGACGGCGAAGACCTTCGTCATCACCGCTTCCATCATCTCGATCACGTCGTCCTCGTCGACGAACGACATCTCGATATCGAGCTGCGTGAACTCCGGCTGGCGATCGGCGCGCAGATCCTCATCGCGGAAGCAACGCGCGACCTGGAAATAGCGCTCGAAACCGCTCATCATCAGCAGCTGCTTGAAGAGCTGAGGCGACTGCGGCAGCGCGTACCACGCGCCCGGCTGCATACGGGCGGGCACCAGGAAATCACGCGCGCCTTCAGGCGTAGAGCGTGTGAGGATCGGCGTCTCGATCTCGAGGAAGTCGCGCGCATGGAGCTCCTCGCGCATCGCCATGACGATCTCGTGGCGCAGGATCAGCGCCTCGCGCATCGGCTCACGCCGCAGATCGAGCATCCGGTGCTGCAGGCGCAACATCTCGTCGACGGAGCCGTCGTCATCGAGCGGGAACGGCGGCGTCTCGGCGCTCGCCAACACATCCATCTCCGCAACGGCGATCTCGACCTCACCCGTCGAAATGTTCGGGTTGATGTTCGCGTCGTCGCGCTTGGTGACCTCGCCGGCGACCGAGATCACGTGCTCGGACCGCAGCGACTCGGCCGCGGCGAACGCGACGCCGCTCGAGTCGGGATGAAACACGAGCTGCACGATGCCCGAGCGATCGCGCAGGTCGATGAAGATCAGCCCACCGTGGTCACGGCGCCGGTGCACCCACCCGGCGACGCGCGTTTGCTTGCCGGCAGCGGCAGCCGTGATCTGCCCGGCCCATGCATCGCGGTACCCATTGCTGCGGGGCTGCGTCCGCATCATCCGCGCCGCCCTCTGAGCACGGCCGCGACGATCGCATCCGCGGCGATGTCCTGCTGTTCGCCGGATTCCATGTCCTTGAGCACGGCCCCATCCTCGCTGAGGATCGCCACATGGCGCGCTCCGGTGCGATCGGCCTGCTTGAGCTGGCCCTTGAGCGAGCGTCCGGCGAGTTCCATCTGCGCGGAGACGCTCGCCGCGCGGGCCTGGACGAGCAGCTCGAACGCTTGGCTGCGTCGAGGCTCATCCCAGGCGATGAAGAGATCCAGCAGCGGCTGCGTCACCCGTCCGGGCTCGGCGGCGAGCAGGATCCGCTCGATCCCCGAAGCCCAGCCGATCGCCGGTGTGGCATTGCCGCCGAGCTGCTCGAGCAGCCCGTCGTAGCGGCCGCCGCCACCGACGCCGGATTGCGCGCCGAGCGCGTCTGAGGTCACCTCAAAGATCGTGCGGGTGTAGTAGTCGAGTCCCCGCACGAGCGTGTCGTCGATCTCGTATGGGATCTCGGCGACGTCGAGCAGCCCGCGCACGATCGCGAAGTGCTCGCTGTCCTCAGGCGTCAGGAAATCCTTGAGCAGCGGTGCCCGCTCCATCACCGCGCGTGTGCCGGGGTGATCTGAATCAAAGGCGCGCAGCGGATTGAGATCGATCCTCGCGACGACCTCGGCTGAAAGCTCGCTCTCGTGTTCACGCAGAAAGGACTGCAACGCCTCCCGGTACTCAGCGCGCGACGCGGCGGTGCCGAGCGAGTTGATCCGCAAGCGCACCTCACGCACGCCGAGCGAATCGAGGATCCGCCACAGCAGCAGGATCGACTCGGCATCGACAGCCGGATCGTCCGATCCGATCGCCTCGGCGCCGATCTGCCAGAACTGGCGCTGCCGCCCCGCCTGCGGCTTCTCCTGCCTGAAAAACGAGGACAGGTACCAGAGCTTCACCGGCTGGGGCAGCTTGTGCATGCCGTGTTCGAGGTAGGCGCGGCAGACCGGCGCTGTGCCCTCCGGACGCAGTGTGATCGAGCGCTCCCCCTGGTCGGTGAGCGTGTACATCTCCTTCTGCACGATGTCTGTGGATTCGCCGACACCGCGTGAGAACAGCTCCGTCGATTCAAAGACGGGCGTCTCGATCCGCCGGTACCCGGCTGCCTCGAGGATCGCGCGCGCCGTCTCCTCGACACGATGAAAGAGCGCCGTTTGCTCTGGCAGAACGTCGTGGGTGCCGCGCGGGGCCTTGATGCTGCTCACTTGACGAGGTCTTGCAGAAACGGGTTTGAGGCGCGCTCGCGACCAAGCGTCGTCAGGCCCATATGTCCCGGGAAGACCGCCACATCGTCGGCAAAGCGTTCAAACAAACCCGCGATCGAATCGAGCAGGGTCTGGTGATCGCCACCCGGCAGATCGGTGCGGCCGACCGAGTTCTCGAAGAGCACGTCACCTGAGAACAGCGCGTCCTCCTGCGGGAGCGAGTAGGTGACGTGGCCGACCGAATGCCCGGGCGTGAAGACGACGTCGATCTCAAAGCCGGCGAGGCTCAGATGCTCACCGCCCGCGAGCGTCTCATCAGCGTCGTAGCCCTCGATGTCGACGGGAAAGAAGACCGACGATGGGTGCTTGAGGAACTCGGTCTCGAGTTCCGGGCAGTAAACGGGTGCCCCTGTCGCCCTCACCACCTCGGCTACGGCGCCGATGTGGTCCCAGTGCGTGTGCGTGAGCAGGATCGCCTTCAGCGTCACACCGAGATTCTCGATCTCGGCGAGGATCGCCGGAGCCTCGCCGCCGGGGTCGATCAGCAGCGCCTCAGGCGCGTCGTCCTGCCGGATCAGGTACGTGTTCTCGGCCACCTGGGTGACGACGAACTTGCGAACCTCCATCAGCCGGCCGCCTTCTTGCGCAGGCGTCGCTTGTAGATGATCG
>DATMIZ010000029.1:0-4101 GCA_035554055.1 Baekduia sp.
GACGATCACACCCGGGGGCGGCACGGCCGCTCCTCAGGGATGAGCCTGTGACGCTGATCGAGCGTCGGATCGGGCTCATATTTGCCGGTTTTCTCGTGCTGCTCGCAATCGCGGCAGTGCGCTCGTTCCAGTTGGGCGTCGTCGATCGCTCCAGCCTTGCCAGTGCCGCCAGCGCGCAACAGCTGATCAACGCCGACGTGCCGGCAGAACGGGGGGCGATCGTCGATCGTGGCGGCAAAGAGCTCGCCGTCTCCGAGGCCTCCGGCGACGTGTCTGCGACCCCGTACCTGATCAAGGACCCTGTGCGGGTCGCCGCGAAGCTCGCCGGGATCGTCGACGAGCCCGAGGCCGACCTGCTCAAGCAGCTGACGCGCAAGGACACCGGCTTCGTGTATCTCGCCAAGGGCGTCACGGGCGCCCGCGCCGACAAGGTCCGCGCGCTCAACATCGAAGGCATCGACGTGGCGCCGGGTTACAAGCGCTGGTACCCGCAGGCGACGCTCGCTTCGCAGGTGCTCGGCATCACTGGCGCGGACGGCGAGGGCAAGACCGGGCTCGAATACTCGCTTGAAGACACGTTGCGCGGCGAAGACGGCCAGCGCAGCACGGTACGTGACGGAGTCGGCGAGTCGGTCAGCGTGCGCGACACCAAGAAGTCGGTTCCGGGCGCGCGCGTGCAGCTGACGATCGATTCGGCGATCCAGGCCAAGGTCGAGAGCGTGCTCGCAGGGGTCGGCAGGACCTATGACCCGAAGGGCGCCACAGCCGTCGTCATGGACCCGAAGACCGGTTCGGTCTACGCGATGGCCAACTGGCCCGCGGTCGACGCCAACCAGCTGCTTCCGCGCGATCCATACCTCAGTCAGAACCGCGCCGTCGGGTATACGTACGAGCCGGGCTCGACGTTCAAGGCGATCACCGTCGCCGGTGCGCTCGAGGACAAGGTCGTCACGCCCGACAGCGTCTTCACGCTGCCACCGACGCTCCAGATCTATGACCGCGTCATCAAGGAGGCCCATGAGCGCGGCTGGGCGGAGATGAACGTCAGCCAGATCCTTGCCGAATCGTCGAACGTCGGCGCTGTGACCATCGCGCTCGAGCAGCGCAAGCTCAAGGGCAAGACCCGTTTTGACATGTGGGCGCGGCGGTTCGGCTTCGGCAAGAAGACCGGCATCGATCTGCCCGGCGAGGAGCAGGGGATCCTGCTCCAGCCCAAGGACTACTCAGGCGCGACGATCGCCAACCTTCCGATCGGCCAAGGCCTCGCCGTGACGCAGGTGCAGATGGCACAGGCCTACGCGGCGGTCGCCAACGGCGGCATCCTCCGCGAGCCCCACCTGATCGGGGCGGTCGACGGCAAGGTCACGCCGCCGGCCGCGGGCCAGCGGATCATCTCGGCGCAAACGTCGGCTCAGCTCAGGCACATGCTGAAGGGCACGTTCCAGGCGGGCGGCACCGCCTACGGCGTTTCGCTGGACGGCTACGACTTCGCCGGCAAGACCGGCACCGCGGAGAAGATCGATCCGCAGACCGGCACGTATTCGAAGGACAAGTATGTGGCGTCGTTCATCGGCTTCGCACCTGCCGGCAATCCTGGGCTGCTGATCTCCGTGATGGTCGACGAGCCCAAGGCGGTCACGTCCGGCGGCTCGGTGGCCGCGCCCGCGTTCGCGAAGATCGCCGAATTCGCGTTGCCCCAACTCGGCATCCCGTCGCGGTAGCCACCCATCATCCGCCCGCGAGCCCCGGCGGTGTGGGCCGAGTTGTGGGTGTATGTCCCCGTCAACTCAGCCCACACCGTCTGGGGTGCCGGTGGGCTGGGGCCCGGCGCGCCCAATACCCTTGGCGCGTGCTGTTGAGTGAGCTCGTCCCAGGCGGACCGGAGATCGATGTCTCCGGGCTCGCCTACGACGACCGCCGCGTGACTGCCGGAGATGCCTTCTTCTGTGTGGTCGGGTCGCACGACGGCCACGATCACGCGCCGGGCGCGGTCGCCCGCGGCGCAGCTGCGCTCGTGGTGCAGCGCGCGCTCGGGCTGGGCGTCCCGGAAGTCGTCGTCGACGACGCACGGGCCGCGATGGCGCCCGCGGCAGCGGCGTTCAACGGGCGCCCGACGCGCAAGCTCAAGCTCGCGGGTGTCACAGGAACCAACGGCAAGACAACGACCGCTTATCTGCTGCGCTCGATGCTCGAGGCCGGGGGAGTGCAGACCGCCCTGATCGGAACCGTCGAGTCGATCGTCGGCGGGCAACACAAGCCGGCGACACACACGACGCCAGAAGCGATCGATCTCCAACACGAGTTCGCGCGGATGCTCGCGGTCGGGGATGCGGCTGTCGCGATGGAGGTCTCCTCCCACGCGCTCGAGCTGCACCGCGTCGACGCGATCGAATGGGACGTGGCGATCTTCACGAACCTCACTCAGGATCACCTCGACTTCCATACGACGATGGATGCCTACTTCGCCTCCAAACGCCGTCTCTTCGAGGCGGACCCGGAACACATGGTGATCAACACCGATGACCCATGGGGCGCGCGACTCGCGGGCGAGTTTCCCACCGCGGTCACGATCGGCCTGCAGTCCGGCACGCTGCAGGCCACCGACCTCGAGGAGCGTCGCGAAGCCACGAGCTTCAGCGCCGGCGGGATGCGCCTCACGGTCCCGCTGCCCGGTCGCTTCAACGTGCTCAATGCCCTGGCTGCGGTCGCCGCGGCGCGCGCGCTCGGTGTCGCAGATTCCGCCATCGTCGACGGTCTCTTCGGCGCCGAGACGGCTCCGGGTCGTTTCCAGCCGGTGGACGCGGGCCAGGACTTCACCGTCGTCGTCGACTACGCCCATACGCCGGACTCACTGGCCAACGTCCTGGCGGCGGCGCGGAGCCATGCCCGCGGCCGTGTGATCGTTGTGTTTGGTGCCGGTGGCGATCGCGACCAGACCAAACGGCCGCTTATGGGCGCCGCTGCTGCCCAGGGCGCCGATGTGGTCATCGTGACCTCGGACAATCCCCGGGGAGAGGATCCCGAGGCGATCATCGCCGACGTCGTGGGCGGGGCGATGGCGGGCTCCGCGCCTGAGGAGATCATCGATCGGCGCGCAGCGATCGAGCGGGCGATCGCGATGGCGCGCAGCGATGATGTGATCGTGATCGCAGGCAAGGGTCACGAGCGGGGGCAGGAGTTCGCCGACGGGCGCAAGCTTCCGTTCGATGATGTCGCTGTGGCGCAGGAGGCACTCCGTGCACGGCTGGAGCGCTGAGCGCATCGCGGCAGCAGCCGGTGCCGAGCTCGTGCGGAGTGGCGCCGGGCACCCTGTGCGCATCGATATTGACTCGCGCCAGGCCGGCCCAGGCGGGCTGTTCGTCGGCTTGAAGGGCGTGAACAGCGACGGCGGAGCCTTCGCCACGCAGGCTTTGGAGCGTGGTGCCTGGGGCGCACTCGTCGGGCGCGGGAATGAGGTCGCAGGCGACGGGGCCGTACTGGTGGCCGACAATCCGCTGCTGGCGCTGCAACACCTCGCGACCGCGTACCGGCGCGAGCTCGGCGCAACCGTCATCGGTGTCACCGGCTCGACGGGCAAGACCTCAACCAAGGACATCCTTGAAGCCCTGCTTTCGCCACAGGTGGGCACTTGGGCGACAACCGGCAATCTCAATACCGAGATCGGCGTCCCGATGACGATCCTTGCGGCTGTCCCCGGGACCGCGATGGTGGTTCTGGAGATGGCGATGCGCGGGGCGGGGCAGATCGCGGAGCTCGGCGCGATCGCCGAACCCGACGTCGGCGTGATCGTCAACGTCGGGCCCGTGCACCTCGAACTGCTCGGCTCAATCGAGGCCATCGCGGCGACGAAGGCCGAACTGATCGCTGCGCTGCCGCCGAGTGGCACTGCGGTGATTCCCGCGGATGAGCCGCTGCTGGAGTCCCATCTACGAGATGACATCGAGATCGTCAGATTCGGCGAAGAGCCGCTGCCGGACGCGCTTACGTTGACGATCGCCGGTCGCGAACCGAGCGCGCACATGCTGGCCAACGCCCGCGCGGCGGTGGCCGCGGCACGTGCCGCCGGGGTGGAGCCGACAGGGCGTATCGACGTCGAGTTGA
>DATMIZ010000030.1:0-2179 GCA_035554055.1 Baekduia sp.
CCTTCGAAGAAGACGATGTCGTGCGGGTTGCCCTTGCGCTGCAGGAAGACGGCGCGGAGGTGCTCCTCGTCGTCCTCGATGTACTCCGACAGGCGAAAACCCATCTCGAGGTAGAACTCAAACGCGGTCCGCAGGTGGGGCGTGTGCAGCTGGTAATGGTCCAGCCGCTGCGCGCAGCCGCCGCGGTGGCGCTCGAACCGCGTGATCTGGCGCGGGAGGACCGGCATCCGCGCGCAGAACTCCAGCGGGACCCCGACCGGGTCGGTCACGTGCAGCGTGGGGCCCTGGTGCGGCACGTCGACCCATTCGACCGCGCAGCCGGCTTCGGTGAAGTGCCGGTGGGCCTGCTCGAGGTCGGCCTCCGTGTACATCCGCAAGCCGATTCGCTCACAGCTTGGGGCCCCCTCGCTGCGACGCAGCACGAGGCTGTGATGGCACGCCTCCTCGATCCCGCGGAAGTACAGCGCGTCGGAGTCGCCCTCGGTGAGGATGAGCCCGATCACCTCCTCGTAGAACGTCCGGCTGGCGTCCAGGTCGTTCACGGTCAGCACGAGGTGGCTCGCCCTGGTGATGTTGAAGCCCGGATTGATGTTCGACGCTGGAACACTCACGGAGATGCGTCTCGCTCGGTCGTCATGGCTGGAGCCGAAGATGGCAGAGGCATAATATCCAAAACCGTATACGAGTCGTTGACCGGCGGCGCGTGCACGATTACCGTTCGCCGGACCCGCACTGCACATCGTCGGATAGCTGTCGGAGGAATGTCGTGACCGAGATCGCCGCACGCGACTGGGCGTATTGGACCGAGCCGGAATGGGTCGAGGTCGATGGCCTGCGGACGGCGTATCGGCGCAAAGGCATGGGCGAGCCGCTTCTGTACCTCCACGGTGCGGGGCTCACGCGGACGTGGCTGCCCCTGTACGAGACGCTCAGCGAGCACTTCGACGTCATCGTGCCCGAGCACCCGGGGTTCGGCGACACGGCCATGCCGGACTGGCTGCGGGGGGTGGACGACCTCGTCCTGCACTACGACGGGTTCCTGCGTGCGCTGGGCATCGAGGGCGCCCACGTGGTCGGGCATTCGCTGGGTGGCTGGATCGCCGGCTCACTGGCCAGCTTCTACCCCGAGCGGTTCACGTCGCTCACGCTGATCACGCCGATCGGCCTGCGCGTGCCCGAGGCGCCGATCCGGGACCCGTTCCGGATGAGTCCCGAGATCGCGATGGACGTGCTGCTCAGCGGCGCGCCGCCGCAGGACTACCTCGAGTACTTCCAGCAGGGCGACGAGATCGACAACACCGTGCAGGCGTACAGCGAGGCGATCACCTTCGGTCGCCTGCTGTGGAACCCGCGCTACGACCTCAAGCTCGACCATCGCCTGGCCCGGGTCAAGATCCCGACGCTCGTGGTCGCGGCCGATGACGACCGCCTGATCCCGATCCGCCATGCCGAGCGCTGGACCGAGCTGATCGACGGCGCCCGGATGACGGTGGTCAAGGGCACATCGGACGAAGCGACGGGCCATCTGCTGATCATCCAACGCCCCGACGCGCTGGCGGCGACCATCGTCGCGCACGCCGGGAAGACCCATTGACGACCGACGCCGGCGTGGGCGAGCTCCAAGAGGACCAAGGGTTCCGCTGGCGGTCGATTCCCCAGACCGGCGCGGCCCCCGATCCTCAGTCGGGCGTGCACATCTTGCATCGCTCGCGCGACGGCCACTACGAGACGTGCTATCAGTGCTGGCGCGACGGTGTGACCGAGCGAGTCTCCGTGGCCGCCGAACAGGAGATGTTCTACATCGTCGAAGGGACGTTGGCCTGCACCTACCCGTCTGGTGCCAGCACGCAGTGGCGCACCGGCGACCTCGGCTATCACTCCTCCGGGGTGCCCTGCGAGATCGTGCGCAGCGACGGCCTGCGGATGGTGCGATTCCGCTGGTCGGCGCCGCCGGCGCAGCGGACGGCCGACGTGGGGCTGCACGTCTTCGGCGACCGGGGCCCGACGACGCTGTACCACGGAGCGCCGGTCACCAACCACACCGTCCACGAGTCGTCCGACGGGCGTGTCCTCGGGTTCTACGGCGTCGCGACCGAGGGAGTTCGCTTCACAGAGGTTCCCCAGGATGTCGAGGAGAGCTTCCTCGTGGTCCAGGGAAGCATCCGGTGTACGCCGCACG
>DATMIZ010000031.1:0-9503 GCA_035554055.1 Baekduia sp.
GCATCGCTCCCTCGACCTCGTTCTTGTCGTCGACCATCATCCCCTTGGCGCCAAAGGCGTCGGCGAGCTTCGGCCAGTCGGGGCTCGGGCCCATCTCGACGGACGAGTAGCGGCCCTCCCAGAAGAGCTCCTGCCACTGGCGGACCATGCCGAAGTAGCCGTTGTTCATCAGGAAGACCTTGACCGGGATCTCGTGGCGGACGGCCGTGGCGAGCTACTGGCAGGTCATGATCAGGCTGCCGTCGCCGGCGAGGCAGACGACGGTGTCATCGGCGCAGGCGACCTTGGCCCCGATCGCCGACGGCAGGCCGAAGCCCATCGTCCCAAGGCCGCCGGAGTTGATCCAGCGCCGCGGCTTGCCGAAGTCGTAGTACTGGGCGCACCACATCTGGTGCTGGCCGACATCGGAGGTAATGATCGCGTCGCCCTCCGTCGCCGCGTGCATCGCCTGGATCATCCGCTGCGGCTTGATCTCGCCATCGGCGGAGTCCTCGTAGGTAAGCGGATACTCCTTCTGCCAGGCGTGGATCTGATCCCACCAAGCGTCGAGCCGGCTGCGGTCAGCCTTGATGGCGCGGTACTCCTTGGTCAGCTTCGGCAGGACCTCCTTGGCGTCCCCGACGATCGGGATGTGCGCCGGGACGTTCTTGGAGATCTCCGCCGGATCGATGTCGATGTGGATGAACTTCGCGTTGGGCGCGAATTCCGACAGCTTGCCGGTGATGCGATCGTCAAAACGCGCGCCAATCGCGCAGATCAGGTCGGCCTCGTCCATCGCGTAGTTCGCCGTGCGGGTGCCGTGCATGCCGAGCATCCCGAGCCACTGGTCGTCAGGTGCCGGGAAAGCTCCCAAACCCATCAGGGTGCAGGTGACCGGGAACTTGTCCGCACGCGCGAACTCGGTCAGCTCGACGGAGGCGTTGGAGTTGATGACGCCGCCACCGACGTAGAGCACCGGGCGCTTTGCGGACGCCAGCGCCTTCGCGGCCTGGCGGATCTGCTTCGGGTTGCCTTCGACCTTCGGCTTGTAGCCGGGAAGATCCAGCTCCGTGACGGGCTCGTAGTCGATCTCGGCGCGTGACAGATCGGTCGGGATGTCGACGACCACGGGGCCGGGACGCCCGGTTCGGGCGATATGGAACGCCTCGTGCAGCGCCCGCGGGATCTCCAGCGGGTGCTGGATCATGAAGCTGTGCTTGACGCCGGGCATCGTGATGCCGATGACGTCCGTCTCCTGGAAGCCGTCGGTGCCGATCAGATCCGTACGGACCTGGCCGGTGATGAACACCACGGGACAGCTGTCCATCATCGCGTCGACGACAGGCGTGACGATGTTGGTCGCACCGGGACCGGACGTGGCGAAGCAGACGCCGACCTTGCCGGTCGCCTTTGCGTAGCCCTGCGCGGCGTGTCCGCCGCCGGCCTCGTGACGCACCAGGACGTGGCGGATCCCGCCGTCGACGAGCGCGTCGTAGGTCGGGATGTTCGCGCCGCCGGGGAGGCCGAATACGACGTCCACACCCTCGGCTTTCAGGCACTCCATGATCGCGTCAACTGCTCGCATCGCTGACCTCCTTTCAAGTGGTCGCAAGTTCAGGCTGCATTGCCCTCTTTCAGAGACCTCGGCGGCATATGAACGGACCTTGACCTACGACCGTTCGCCTGCGAGGTGAACTTCAAGCGAGTGTACCGAGCGAACGGGTCCGCCTAGGCGCGCTGGGAAGGCGGAGCCAAAAGCTCGTTCTCGCCGAACTGAAGCTCGTGTCCGCAGCGGACGCAGAGCGCGTCGTAACCCATGCAGATGCGCCCGCACGCTGGGCAGCGCTGACGGGGCTCGTCGTCTTCGAATCGGTAGAGGATGGCGGCGATCAGGCCGATTCCGGGCGCGACGCCGGAAATGACTGCCCAGATGAAGAATGAGCTGCCTTTTAGCTTGCCGACGATGCCTCCCGCGAGGGCGAATCCCACAGCGATCGAGACGTAGATGCCGCCGGCCACGGCGTGAAGGTTAGGGGCTCAGCGCCGCTTCTAGGCCTGCGAAGGAGCACCTACAGACCGAGCTGCGAGCGCACGATCTTCGTGACCTCGCCGCCGTCGGCCCTGCCCTTGGTCTCACGCATCACGTAGCCGACGATCACGCCGATCGGCTTCATGTCGCCGCTCTTCAGCTTCTCCGCGACATCGGGATTGGCGGCCAGCGCCGCCTCGACGATCGGACCGAGCTCATCGCTGCCGCCGACTGCTCCAAGACCCTCGGCTTCGATGATGGCGTGCGGCTCGCCGCCGTCGGCCACGAGCCGGTCCAGTACCTGCAGCGCGCCTTCGCGTGTGACGGCCTTGCTCTGCACGAGCGACACGAGCTCGGCCAGCGCACCGGCGGAGACCTTGCACTCCGCCGGATCTGCGTCGTTGCCGATCCTGGCGACCAGGTCGTTGCCGATCCAGTTGGCGAGCGCCTGCGCGTCGGTCCGGGTGCGTCCGTTGAGTGCCGCCTCGAAGTAGTCGCCCAGTTCGGTGCGAAACGCGAGATTGCGCGCGCTCTCGGCGCTGATGCCGACCTGCTGCTCGAAGCGCACCGCGCGATCCAGCGGAAGCTCCGGCAACGCCGCGCTCGCGCGGTCGAGCATCGCCTGTGTGATCGTGATCGGCGTCAGATCCGGTTCTGGGAAGTAGCGGTAGTCGTGAGCTTCCTCCTTTGACCGCAGCGATGTGATCGCCTCGGTGCGCGGGTCGTAATGCAGCGTCTCCTGCTCGACTTCGTCGCCTGCGTCGAGGATCGCCGTCTGGCGCTTGATCTCCGCGCGGATGCCGCGCTCGATGAAGCGAAACGAGTTCATGTTCTTCAGCTCGGTCTTCGTCCCGAGGCCTGTCGAACCGGCTGGTCGCAGCGAGATGTTGGCGTCGCAGCGCAGCGACCCCTCCTCCATGTTCACGTCCGACACGCCGAGCCGGCGCAGAGTCGCGCGCAGCAGGCGCAGCCATTCCGCTGCCTCGGTCGCGTCATGCAGATCGGGTTCGGTCACGATCTCCGCGAGCGGCGTACCGCCACGGTTGAAGTCGACGACCGAGCCTGTCGAGCCATGGATACGACCGGACGCGCCGCCGTGCACGAGCTTGGCCGCGTCCTCCTCCAGGTGCACGCGATGGATCTGCACGGCGCCGAGCGAACCGCCGCTGCACAGCGGTTCGTCGTACTGGCTGATCTGGTACCCCTTCGGCAGGTCGGGATAGAAGTAGTTCTTGCGGTGGAAGATCGAACGCGGCGCGAGCTCGCAGCCGAGCGCGAGCCCGATCAGCAACCCGTAGTGGATCGCTTCGGCGTTGACGACCGGCAGCGTCCCGGGCAGCCCGAGGCAGACCGGGCACGTGCGCGTGTTCGGCGGCTCACCGAACGAAAGTCCGCAGCCACAGAACATCTTCGTGTTGGTGCGCAGCTGAACATGAATCTCAAGCCCGATCACGGGTTCCCAGTTGCTCATTTCGCTGACTCCCACGGGGCGCCGGAGAATCCGATCGCGCGTTCGAGCGCGTAGGCCGCGTCCAAGAGGTTGTTCTCGCTGAACGCCGGTCCGGCCAGCTGGAGGCCGACCGGTAGCGCGTCCGAAAGGCCGGCGGGGATCGAAATGCCTGGCAGCCCGGCCAGCGATACGGGAATCGTGAAGAGGTCGTTGAGGTACATCGCAAGCGGGTCGGCGGTCTTTGACCCGAGCTCGAATGCGACGGTCGGCGCGGTCGGGGTGGCGATCAGATCGACGGCTGAGAACGCCGTCCTGAAGTCATCGGCGATCTTCGTGCGCACACGCTGAGCGCGACCGTAGTAGGCGTCGTAGTAGCCGGACGAGAGCGCGTATGTGCCGATCAGGATGCGGCGCTTGACCTCGGGGCCAAAGCCGTCGTGGCGGGTGCGCGTGTACATCGCCGCGAGATCGTCGCCGTCAGCGCGCCGTCCGAACCGGACGCCGTCATACCGAGAGAGGTTCGAGGACGCCTCCGCGGGCGCGAGCACGTAGTACGCGCTCAGCCCATGCTCAGCGTGCAGAAGCTCTACATCGACGACGTTCGCGCCCAGCTCCTGCGCCTTGGTCAGCGCCTGGCGGAATGCCTGCATCACGCCCGGCTCGACGCCTTCGGCGATCAGCTTCTCCGGAACGCCGATCGTGATGCCGTCGAGCCGCTCCGCGCTCGGGAGCTCGATCGCGTCGGGCCGCGCGATCGAGGTCGCGTCGCGATGATCCTTGCTCGCCATGTGCCGGTAGAGCAATGCGGCGTCGGTGACATCACGAGTGATGGGGCCCGCCTGGTCGAGCGATGAGGCGAACGCGATCATGCCGTAGCGGCTCACGGTTCCATAGGTGGGCTTCAGCCCGACGACGCCGCACAGGGCGGCCGGCTGGCGGATCGATCCGCCGGTGTCGGTCCCGAGCGCCCAGGGCGCCAGCCCGGCTGCGACTGCCGCGGCGCTGCCGCCGCTGGAGCCGCCTGGAACCCGCGTCTTGTCCCAAGGGTTGAGGACCGGCCCGAAGGCGCAGTGTTCGTTTGACGAGCCCATCGCAAACTCATCCTGATTTGCCTTCGAGAGCAGCGAGACGCCGGCGCGCTGCAGATTGGCGACCGCCGTCGCGGTGTAAGGCGGCAGGTAGCCCTCAAGGATCTTCGAGCCCGCCTGACTCGGGATGCCCTCCGTGCAGAACAGATCCTTGACGGCAAGCGGGACGCCTGCGAGCGGTCCAGCGGGCGTCGGAGGGGCTTCCGGAGCGACCCAGGTCAGCGCGTTGAGCTCATCCGCCGCCGAACGCACGCGGTAGGCCTCGAAAAGCTCAGTGGCATCGAGTTCGCCCGCGTCGATCGCCGCCACGGCTGCCGCGGCAGTAAGGGAGGTCGCGTCGGCCATCGCTACGCCTTGCTGCTCGGGACTAGGAAGCCGTCGTCCTGCACCGCGGGCGCCTGTGCCAGCACGAGATCGCGCGGGAGTGACGGTGTGACCTCGTCGGGACGCAGCGCGGTGTCGATGTCGACGACATGGCTGGTCGGCTCGACGCCATCCAGGTCCAGAGCTGAGATCGCGTCGACGTGCTCCAAGACCTTGGAAAGCTCGCCGGCGATGCGTTCCACCTCGTCGTCTTCCAACTCGAGCCGCGCAAGGCGCGCGACGTGGAGTACCTGGTCACGGTCGATCACGTCATCGATCCTAAGCGGTCCGGATCTAAGCCGGCGGGACCGGCCGTGCGGGAGGCGGCGAATACGCGCTTTCAGGCGCCGTTACCCGCTCGTCGGCCAGCGAGCGCCACATGCCCAAAAACAGCACGACCGCCAGGCCGATCGCAGCGTAGGCCGGCCACAGCAGAGTGACGTTGCCGTAGCTCTCGTCGCCCGCGATCTGCACGACATCGATCGTGAGCGCGATCACCGCCACGAACGACACGAACGCAGCGATCGAGGTGGCGACCATCTGTGCGGCGACCGTCTGCCGGGTCGCGATCACGAGCGGGACGATCAGTGCGAACAGCAGCGCCAGATCGACGATGAGCTGAACGCCGATCCAGAGGCTCGCCCAGCCGCTGCTGGTGCCGAGCGGGTCCTCGGTCCAGTCCATGAACAGCGCCGCGAAGAGCCCGACCGTCGCGAGTACGCCGACGATCTCGCCCGCGCGCAGCCTCAAACTGTGGCTACCTCACGTGCTGCGTATTGCAGCTCGGCCGCCTTCAGCGTATTCCGCAGCAGGCAGGCGATCGTCATCGGGCCGACACCGCCCGGCACCGGTGTGATCACGCCCGCCACCTCCTTGACTGCGTCGAACTCGACGTCCCCCACCAGCCCGGTCGGGGTCCGCGTGATGCCGACGTCGATGACCGTGGCGCCGGGCTTGACCCAATCGGCTTTGACGAGTCCGGGCACACCGGTTGCCACGACGAGAACGTCGGCCTGGCGCGCGATCTCAGCGGTCTGAAGGGAGTGGATGTGACAGATGGAAACGGTCGCGTCGGCGTCCAGCAACATTTTTGCCATCGGGCGGCCAAACAGGTTCGAGCGACCGATCACGACGGCGTGAATGCCCTCAAGATCCACGCCTGCTTCGGCGATCAGCTCCATGCAGCCCTCGGGCGTGCATGGACGCAGCCCGGGCACGCCCACCGAGAGGCGACCCGCGCTTGCGACTGTGAGCCCGTCTACGTCTTTGAACTCGTGGATGTGGTTCGTCAGCTCGTTGGGATCGAGATGCTCCGGCGCCGGCAGCTGGCAGAGGATGCCGCTGCACGCGGGGTCGGCATTGAGCTCATCGATCAGCGCCAGAACCTCCTCGCGTGTCGCGTCGGCTGAAAGCTCGTGGCCGAACGAGTTCATGCCGGCCTCAACCGTGGCCTTCTTCTTGCTCGCCACGTAGACGGCGCTCGCGGGATCCTCACCGATGAGAATCGTCGAAAGGCCCGGTGTCAGCCCGGTGCGGGCCTTGAACTCCTTCACGTCCTCGGCAACGCGGTCGCGCACCTTCTGGGCGATCTTTTTTCCGTCGAGAATCCTTGCTGACATTGCTGCAAGCGTAACGACAGGACGCTCGATCGGCGTTGCCCTTACGGGAGGTTTCAGTGTTTCGTTAGGGGTGCAAACTCCGCCATCAGCTTGCGTTCGGAGCCATCTGACGCAAACCGAATGACCACCACACCGCCCGGCTCCGTGCCGATCACGACACCCTCGCCGAACGCCGCGTGCGTCACATCCTCGCCCATTCGGAAGCCCACCTGAGGCGCGTCCTGGCGCGCGGACGCCCACGAGGAGACGGCACGCGGGCGCGCTCCGGCCAGCCCGGAACCGAATCCCGGTTCCTGATCGCGGTCCAGCACCTCGGCCGGAAGTTCGGCCAAAAACCGGCTCGGCACGCCCGAGGTCGCCGAGCCGAAGACGTTGCGGCGGCGGGCGAAGGTGATCGTGAGATTGCGCATCGCCCGCGTGATCGCGACGTAAGCGAGGCGACGCTCCTCCTCGACCGAGCCCTCCTCGATTGATCGTGAGTGCGGAAAGACTCCATCCTCGGCGCCGATCACAAACACGATCGGATACTCGAGTCCCTTTGCGTTGTGCAACGTCATCAGCGTGACGAGACCCTCATCGTCGCGGCGCGTGTCGGCGTCGGCGACCAGTGACACCTCCTGTAGGAACGCATCGAGCCGGTCCTCCTGCTGCTCCGTGCGGGCGTCGAACTCGCGCGCGAACTCGACCAGCTGCTGGAGGTTCTCGAGCCGCCCCTCGGACTCGATCGTCCGCTCTGCCTCCAGCGCGTCGACGTAGCCGACCTCGTGGATCATCGCCTCGACGAGGTCGCCGACCGGTACGTGGTCCGCGACACGATCGCGCAACCCGTTCATCGTCTCCATGAAGCGGTTCAGCGCCTTGATCGCGGCGGCGCCAAGCCCCGGGACGGCCTCAGGCTCCGATGCCACGTCCCAGATCGGCTCGCCGATCGTGTTTGCGTGCGTCAGCACACGCGAAAGCGAGGTCTGCCCGATGCCGCGGCGCGGCGAGTTGACGATCCGCGCAAAGGAGATCGCATCGGAGCCGTTGGCGAGCACCTGCAGGTAGGCGATCGCGTCCTTGATCTCGGCGCGCTCGTAGAAGCGGGTGCCGCCGATCACCTGGTACGGGATCTCCGCGCGGACGAGCGCGTCTTCGAGCACGCGTGATTGCGCGTTGGTGCGGTAGAAGACCGCGATCTCCGACAGCGACGTCCCCTCGTCGGTCATGCGGCCCAGCTCGCCGATCACAAAGCGCGCTTCGGCATGCTCGTCATCGAGCCCGCGGACGCTGATCTTGTCGCCGGCGCCGAGGTCCGTCCAGAGCATCTTGCCCATGCGCCCCCGGTTATGGGAGATGACCGCATTGGCGGCGTCGAGAATCGTCTGCGTCGAGCGATAGTTCTGCTCGAGCTTGATCACCTTGGCGTCGGGGAAATCGTCCTGAAAGTTCAGGATGTTCTTTATGTCGGCGCCACGGAAGCCGTAGACAGACTGGTCGTCATCGCCCACAACCGCGAGATTGCGGTGTTCGGCGGCGATCAGCTGCAGCAGCCGGTACTGAGCGTGGTTGGTGTCCTGGTACTCGTCAACGAGCACGTGCCGGAAGGCGGCCGAGTAGCGCGCTCGCACCTCCGGGAACAGCTCGAGCACGTTAACCATCCGGAATAGCAGGTCGTCGAAATCCATCGCGTTGTTGGCGACGAGCTGGCGCTCATAGATCTCGTAGACCTCGGCGATCGTCTGCTCGAAATAGCCGCCGACGAGATCGCCGTACGCCTTCGCGTCGCGCAGCTTGTTCTTCGCATCGGAGATCTGATGCTGAACAGAGCCGGGCGTGAAGCGCTTCGGGTCCACCCCGGCTTCGTCGATCGAGCGTTTGACCAGGCGGCGTGAGTCGGACTGGTCGTAGATCGTGAACTGCCGTGTGTAGCCGAGCCGCGGCGCCTCACCGCGCAGGATCCGCGCGCAGGCGCTGTGGAACGTCGACACCCACATGTTGCGGACCGAGCCACCGAGCAGCAGTCCGACGCGGTCGCGCATCTCCTGCGCCGCCTTGTTGGTGAACGTGATCGCGAGGATCTCCGACTGACGCGCGGTGCCGGTGCCGATCAGGTGCGCGATGCGATGCGTGAGCACACGCGTCTTGCCCGAACCTGCGCCCGCGAGGATCAGCAACGGCCCGTCGCCGTGCATCACGGCCTCGCGTTGAGGCTCGTTCAGGCCGGAAAGCAGGTCCTTCAGGTGCTCGGGGGTCGCCTGATCGGTCACTCACACCCAGGGTAGAGCCGGGCGCGGCGCTACCGAACCGGCTAAATCGGCCTCTATGGCGCCGTCAGCGAATGCCGCGAGCTGACGCCAAGCTTGCGAAAAATGTTCCGCGCATGGGTGCGGACCGTCTCCACCCCGATTTCGAGAGCCAGAGCGATCTCAGCGTTGGAACGGCCGTCGCGCAGGAGCAGGAGCACTTCGCCCTCGCGCGTGGTCATCAGTCGGTCGTGCGTGTGGTCCGCGTCGAAGTGACTGGTGCTCGAGGGCATCACGCGAATCCCTCTGGAGGTCAGGTGCAGGGCCGTGCGGATGTCCCGCGCCTGAGCATCCTTGGCTAGACACGCGCTCGCTCCGAACGCAAGCATCTGGGCTGATTCCGACCCCGTTGACCAGTGCCCGAGCAGCACGAAGCTTGTCTCTGGGTGAGCAATGGTCAACTCGCGCACCTGTGCCGCGTCCCGGAGTGCGTCGAAATCGAGAATCGCAACGCGCGGACGATGAGCCGCGAGCACTACCGAGATCCGTTCGGCGTCGATGCCGCGCGCGACGACTTCCACAGTCGGATCGGCGTCCAGCACCGTCTGCAGACCGAGTGCCAGCAGATCGTCGAAATGGCCGATTGCAACGGTGATTGGTGAGGAGATGTCCACAAGGACGAGCCAAGGCCCGTATGACAGGCATCGGCATCGATCGCGGAAAGGGTGAATCGGACGTCACCCGATGTGC